>NZ_JBFUHO010000175.1:0-530 GCF_056402355.1 Variovorax sp. P4_B11 | reverse complement strand
GTCCATGGCTTCTCCTCGGCGATTCGCGGGTTCTTAGTTCTTGGTGACCTGGCCGTCCTGCGCCATGCGGCAGGCCGCGACGATGTCGTCCTCGAGGTCGATCTTGAGCGTGCCCTCCTTGGCCACGATCAGCTTGAGGAAGTCGAGCACGTTGCGCGCATAGAGCGAGGACGCATCGGCCGCCACCAGCGCCGCCAGGTTGGTCTCGCCGACGATCGTCACGCCGTGCTTGACCACCGTCTTGTCGGCCTCCGACAAGGGGCAGTTGCCGCCCTTCATCTCTCCGTTCAGGTCGGGCCCCTTGCCGGCGGCGATGTCGACGATCACCGAGCCCGGCTTCATCGACTTGACCATGTCCTCGGTGATGAGGGTGGGTGCGGCGCGGCCCGGGATCAGCGCGGTGCTGATCACGACGTCGGCCAGCGCCACGCGCTTGGCGACCTCCACCTGCTGGCGCGCCAGCCAGCTCGGGGGCATCGGCTTGGCGTAGCCGCCGACGCCAACCGCGGCTTCCTTCTCTTCGTCGGTGT
>NZ_JBFUHO010000174.1:0-544 GCF_056402355.1 Variovorax sp. P4_B11 | reverse complement strand
GGCACCAACGATGTGCCGGTGATCGCCGGCACGGCCATCGGTGCCGTGCAGGAAGACGTGGCGCTGGTCGATGGCCAGCTCGCGACCGGCGGTGCGCTGACGATCGCCGATGTCGATGCSGGTCAGTCCAGCTTCGCGGTCCAGGCGGGCACCGCCGGCAGCAATGGCCTGGGCAGCTTCTCGCTGGCGGCCGACGGCAGCTGGAGCTACACCGCCAGCAACACCCAGGCAGCGATCCAGCAACTGGGTGCAGGCCAGTCGCTCACCGACAGCTTCACCGCGGTGTCGCTCGACGGCACGGCCAACCAGGTGGTGACCGTGACCATCACYGGCACCAACGATGTGCCGGTGATCGCCGGCACGGCCATCGGTGCCGTGCAGGAAGACGTGGCGCTGGTCGATGGCCAGCTCGCGACCGGCGGTGCGCTGACGATCGCCGATGTCGATGCSGGTCAGTCCAGCTTCGCGGTCCAGGCGGGCACCGCCGGCAGCAAYGGCCTGGGCAGCTTCTCGCTGGCGGCCGACGGCAGCTGGAGCTAYACCG
>NZ_JBFUHO010000173.1:0-574 GCF_056402355.1 Variovorax sp. P4_B11 | reverse complement strand
ACCGCTCATGCCTGGCATGCGAACGTCGCTCACGACGCACGCGACACCTGCGCACAGTTTTCGGTCGAGGAACGCATGCGCGTTCGCGAACGCTCGCACGTCGTAGCCCGCACCCTCCAATTGACGCTCGATCGCTCGTCGCATCGCCTCGTCATCGTCGATGACGAAGACGGTGCCAGTTGCCCTCGCCGGCGGCTTCACCATCGGAAAGGGCGTGATCACCAGGGGTTGCGGCGAGGGCAGCTCGATGCGGAACGTCGAACCCTGTACCGGGTCGGACCGCACGCAAAGTGTTCCGCCATGACTGGCCACGATGGTCTGGCTGATCGAGAGGCCGAGACCCATTCCGCCTGGCTTGGTCGTGAAGAAGGGCTGGAAGAGCCGGGCCATCGTCGGCTCGTCTATCCCGGAGCCGCAGTCGGTCACTTCGACGCTGACGCCAGTCTCCGATGGCCGGGCGCACACCGCCACCTTGCGCGCACTGGGATCACAAGCCGACACAGCGTCGAAGGCATTCAGCAGCAAATTGAGAAGCACCTGTTGCAATTGCACCCGATCGCCCACGATGTTCAGG
>NZ_JBFUHO010000172.1:0-591 GCF_056402355.1 Variovorax sp. P4_B11 | reverse complement strand
GCCCCTGCGCCGGCTGCAGCGGCCGGCCCGATCGACATCAAGGTGCCCGACATCGGCGACTTCAAGGACGTCGCGGTGATCGAGGTGCTGGTGAAGGCCGGCGACACGATCAAGGCCGAGCAGTCGCTGATCACGGTGGAGTCGGACAAGGCCTCGATGGAGATTCCGTCGAGCCAGGCCGGGGTGGTGAAGGAACTCAAGGTCGAGGTCGGCAGCAAGGTCAAGGAAGGCTCGGTGGTGCTGGTGCTCGAAGGCGAGGGCGCTGCGGCGCCGGCGGCTTCCGCCCCTGCGGCTGCAGCCGCTCCGGCAGCCCCGGTGCCTGCTGCGGCCCCTGCGGCTGCGGCCCCTGCGCCGGCTGCAGCGGCCGGCCCGATCGACATCAAGGTGCCCGACATCGGCGACTTCAAGGACGTCGCGGTGATCGAGGTGCTGGTGAAGGCCGGCGACACGATCAAGGCCGAGCAGTCGCTGATCACGGTGGAGTCGGACAAGGCCTCGATGGAGATTCCGTCGCGAGCCAGGCCGGGGTGGTGAAGGAACTCAAGGTCGAGGTCGGCAGCAAGGTCAAGGAAGGCTCGGTGGTGCTGGTGC
>NZ_JBFUHO010000171.1:0-681 GCF_056402355.1 Variovorax sp. P4_B11 | reverse complement strand
CTCAAGCTGATCGTGGCCAAGGAAGGCACGCTCACCATCGACCTCGAGGACGACATCGTCGCSGCCTGCCGCATGGCGCAGGACGGCCAGGTCACCAAGAASTAAGCCCGCACAGAGCGAACCCCGGAGGAGCACCGCCATGGAYCCCGTATCCCACACCGTCATCAACCTGATCATCTTCGTGCTGGCGATCTACGTCGGCTACCACGTGGTGTGGACCGTCACGCCGGCGCTGCACACGCCGCTGATGGCGGTCACCAACGCGATCTCGGCGATCGTGATCGTGGGCGCCATGCTGGCGGCCGCGCTGACCGAGACGGGCCTGGGCAAGACCATGGGCGTGCTGGCCGTGGCGCTGGCCGCGGTCAACGTCTTCGGCGGCTTCCTGGTGACGCGGCGCATGCTGGAGATGTTCAAGAAGAAGGACAAGAAGGCCGCGCCTGCCGGTGAGGCGACTGGCAAGGGGAATGCAGCATGAGCATGAACGTCGTCACGCTGCTGTACCTGATCGCGAGCGTCTGCTTCATCCAGGCCCTGAAAGGCCTGAGTCACCCCACCACCTCCATCCGCGGCAACCTCTTCGGCATGGTCGGCATGGCGATCGCCATGCTGACCACCGCGGCGCTGATCGTCCAGCTCTCGGGCGGCAAGGCGATCGGCATGGCCTGGGTTGGCCTGGGT
>NZ_JBFUHO010000170.1:0-722 GCF_056402355.1 Variovorax sp. P4_B11 | reverse complement strand
GAGGGGAGCAAGACGATACGGGGGCCCTCACCTTCGACCAGAAGTTCAACCTGGCCTTCATGCGTCGGGATCAGTTTGCGCTCGGGCTTTGACATTTTGTCTCCTAATTTTCTGGTTACTGAGGATTTGCGCTATCGAAAAATCTGGAAGAGGCCAAAGAGGGCCGTGACTGCATGGATCGGTGCCAGCCAGAGAGCACCGGGTATTTTTCTCGCCAGCCGAGCCGCGGAAACCGGAAGTCGGCGTATTCAGCAATGATGGCCAGGGTAATTGACGACAACCCGAAAGGCCGTTGCGCGACGCGTTCGGCTGCCGCCTCCAGCCTTGCCCAAATCATGCTCGACTTCAAGTTGAACGCATTGATGAGTGCAATCTGCTTGGTGTCCTTCATCGATTCGATGCGCCATTGCACCAGCAGGTCGAGAAAGCCATTGCACAACGCGTGCAGTCGAAGCTCCTCAATTCGCTCTTCCGGCGACAAGGGAATGAGCTTGGCACCACCTGCCATGTGTTCGAGGTACTCGATGATGACGAGACTGTCGTAGAGCGCGGCCCCATCATCCAGGACGAGCGTCGGGAGTTGCCCAAGGGGGTTATATGGCAGCAGAGCCAAGTCGGGCTTGTTCGGTGCGACGCGAGTCGGGATCGTCTCCAACCTGTCGCGCAGCCCCAGCTCGTGGGCACTTACGATGACTTTCCTGACGAATGGAGATGTCGATGAC
>NZ_JBFUHO010000169.1:0-827 GCF_056402355.1 Variovorax sp. P4_B11 | reverse complement strand
GGCATTGTCACGTTAGGCATGACAGGTTGCAAAAACGACAGGGATGCCTGGGCTCAGAAGGCGGTGGACGGATTTTGGCCGAGGCCGGTGAAAAGGTGCCATGCCTCAAAGCGCGCAGCGAGCTGTTTGCGGTAAAGCGATGGGCGCAGCAAATGACGCTTGAGAGCGAAGTGCTGGCGGATGGGACCGAAGCTCGATAGAAAAGTCTGCGCGCGCTCGGGCCTGCGAAAACCTCGCATGCGTCGCTCGCGCTCGCGGGTGGGCTGATGGCTGTTCTCGGCGCGGTTGTTCACCCGAGCGCAGGCCTTCACGAACAGGTGGCGGACGTTCGCAAGCTCCGGGATCTCGGCCTTCGCGGCCGGATAGCTACGCAGCTGGTCGGTGACGATCTTGTGCGGAGCCTCTGGGCAGGCGGCCAGCACGCGCTTGAAGAAACGTTTCGCTGCGGCCTTGTCGCGGCGCTTCTGCAGGAGGATGTCCAGCTCGGCGCCATGCTGATCGACGGCGCGCCACAGCAGGTAGGGCTCTCCGCGCAGCGTCACGAACATCTCGTCCAGATGCCAGGTCGATCCTGGCTTCCGGCGCGCGCCCTTGGCACCATGCGCGAAGCTCGCACCGAACTTGTCGCACCAGCGCCGGATCGTCTCGTAGCTGAGGACCACGCCACGTTCGAACATCAACTCCTCAATGTCACGCAGGCTCAGCTGAAACCGGAAATACCAGCGCACCGCCTGGCTGATCACCACCGCAGGGAACCGATGACCGTGATACAGCGACCTCTTCTTTTGCATCCAACAAGCTTACGCCTTCGGCAACGTGACAATGCC
>NZ_JBFUHO010000168.1:0-828 GCF_056402355.1 Variovorax sp. P4_B11 | reverse complement strand
CCTGCGCACCGCGCTCGCGAAGCATCGCGAGCGCCGGGGCGCTGATGTCCACGAACTGCGTGCCCTCGATCGGCAGACGTGGTCTCAGGCCGGGCCCAACCTCGAGCCGTCGTCCGGACTCGGGTAGCAGGGATCGCACGAGCGGCCAAGTATTGAACCGTTGAGGCTCGACGAGGCGAGCACCGGACCAGAGCAAGTCGTAGAAGCGGCGATTCTGGTCGAGAAGCTCGCTCGCGCTGCGCGTCTGCGAAGGCCTTGGCTGCATCGTTCCGCCAGTGTAGCAGTGGCCAAATGACGGCTCCACCCAACCCGGCAGCTCCGCTTCATCCCCCGATGGCGCTGCGCCTGCTCCAGCACGCCGGCATTGAAGTCGCTGGGGTTCATGAAGGGAACCAGCACCGTGATGTGGGCAGGGACGCCAAGGTTCGATGTCGCATCGAGGCGCTCACGCAGCGCTCCCACCAGGGATTCGGCGCCGGGGACCTTCACGATAAAGGCGGATATGGCCACGGTCGTCATCGTACGGGCACTTCGTTTGCACAGCCGCTTCTGGCCGACAGTTCCAGTTCGTAGTTCGGGCTCGAAGGTCGGCTCACGCTGCGTACTCGACCTTGCTTGTGAGAAATCGAGGGCCTGCAGGGCCGGGCTGTCTCAGTTGAAGGAAATGTGCGCGGTCTGATGGCGAGGGTCCTCTCGCATTCGCGCGAACCATCCGAGGACCTCAAAGAAGATCCCCGAGGCACTGCCTCGGGGAAAATCCACCAAGTTAGGGTGGAGGAGACAATCGGCGCACCAGAAACGGATGGTCAAGGGTCCCTGTCTGTAGGC
>NZ_JBFUHO010000167.1:0-867 GCF_056402355.1 Variovorax sp. P4_B11 | reverse complement strand
CGGCGGCGGCGGCCAAGGAGATCAAGGGGCTGATCGACGACTCGGTGGGCAAGGTGGGCGCGGGCAGCGCGCTGGTGGCGCAGGCCGGCAAGACGATGGAAGAGATCGTCGGCAGCGTGAAGCGGGTGACCGACATCATGGGCGAGATCACGGCGGCGAGCCAGGAGCAGACCTCGGGGATCGAGCAGATCAACCAGGCGATCACGCAGATGGACCAGGTGACGCAGCAGAACGCGGCGCTGGTGGAGGAAGCCTCGGCGGCGGCACTGGCACTGGAGAACCAGGCCGCAAGCCTGGTCGACGCGGTCAGCGTCTTTCAGGCGGAGGCCGGTGCCGGCACCCGCGGCGGCAGAAATCTTCAAGTCATGGAGTGAACGAAGTGAACACCACAGATCAAGCCAAACAGGTCGCCTCTGAAGCAAGCGCACCCTCGGCACGCGCCGGCAAGCCGCTCGAGTTTCTCTCCTTCACCCTGGGCGACGAGGAGTACGGGATCGACATCCAGAAGGTACAGGAGCTGCGGGGATACGACGCGGTGACGCGGATCGCGAACGCGCCGGAGTACATCAAGGGGGTGGTGAACCTGCGGGGGATCATTGTTCCGATCATCGACATGCGGATCAAGTTTGCGCTGGGGACGCCGAGCTATGACCAGTTCACGGTGGTGATCGTGCTGAACATCGGGGGGCGGGTGGTGGGGATGGTGGTGGACAGCGTGTCGGACGTGATCACGCTGACGGCGGAGCAGATCAAGCCGGCGCCGGCGATGGGGTCGGTGCTGGACACGGACTACCTGATCGGGCTGGGGACGCTGGACGAGCGGATGCTGATCCTGGTGGACATCGACCGCCTGATGTCCAGCGACGA
>NZ_JBFUHO010000166.1:0-958 GCF_056402355.1 Variovorax sp. P4_B11 | reverse complement strand
TCGTCCTTCGACAGAACGTACACCTCGGCGGTGAAGTGCGTGTGCGGCTTGATCGAGCCCGGCTTGCACAGGACTTGGCCACGCTCGACTTCTTCGCGCTTCGTGCCGCGCAGCAGCACGCCGACGTTGTCGCCGGCCTGGCCCTGGTCCAGCAGCTTGCGGAACATTTCCACGCCGGTGCAGGTGGTCTTGACCGTCGGGCGAATGCCCACGATCTCGATTTCCTCGCCGACCTTGATCACGCCGCGCTCGACCGCACCGGTCACCACCGTGCCGCGGCCCGAGATCGAGAACACGTCTTCCACAGGCATCAGGAAGGTGCCGTCCACGGCGCGCTCGGGCGTCGGGATGTAGGTGTCCAGCGCATCGGCCAGCTTCATGATGGCTTGTTCGCCCAGCGGGCCCTTGTCGCCTTCGAGAGCGAGCTTGGCCGAGCCATGGATGATCGGGGTGTCGTCGCCCGGGAACTCGTACTTGTCGAGCAGTTCGCGCACTTCCATCTCGACGAGTTCGAGCAGTTCGGCGTCATCCACCATGTCGCACTTGTTCAGGAACACGATGATGTAGCCCACGCCCACCTGGCGCGCCAGCAGGATGTGCTCGCGGGTCTGGGGCATCGGGCCGTCAGCGGCCGAGCACACCAGGATCGCGCCGTCCATCTGGGCAGCGCCGGTGATCATGTTCTTCACGTAGTCGGCGTGGCCGGGGCAGTCGACGTGCGCGTAGTGGCGGTTGGCCGTCTCGTACTCGACGTGCGCGGTGTTGATCGTGATGCCGCGCGCCTTTTCTTCCGGAGCCGCGTCGATCTGGTCATAGGCCTTCGCTTCGCCGCCGAACTTGGCCGACAGCACGGTGGCAATCGCCGCCGTCAGCGTCGTCTTGCCATGGTCCACGTGACCGATCGTGCCCACGTTGACGTGCGGCTTCGTGCGGGTGAATTTTCCTTTTGCCATTTTCT
>NZ_JBFUHO010000165.1:0-971 GCF_056402355.1 Variovorax sp. P4_B11 | reverse complement strand
TGTTGGCGCCGGCCGAAAATTGACCCACCTGTGAGGGTTGTGCCGCTTCAAATTTGACCCGGGTGTTCAGCCTACCCTGCTGCTTTTTTAAGCGGTGGGGGTATGAGGAGTGATCACCATGGCCATGATTGGCAAGGTCCTGCGGATGCACCACCGCGAGAAGAAGTCGGTGCGAGAGATCGTGAGGGCGACGAGCCTGTCGCGCAACACGGTGCGCAAGTACCTGCGCACGCCGGTGGCGCAGCCACCGAAGTACCGTCGCAAGGCGGCGATGACGAAGCTTGGGCCGTTCGTCGAGACGGTGAAGATGGCTTTGTTGGCCGACGCGCGCCGCCCTAAGAAGGAGCGGCGAACCGCCAAGGCCCTGCTGCAGCAGCTCGCCGAGGCTGGCTACGAAGGTGGCTATACCCAACTGACTGACTTCATCCGGGCGTGGCGAGCGCAGCAAGGGGGTGTTGCGGTCGGCGAAGCGTTCGTGCCTCTGGCCTTCGAGCTGGGCGAGGCGTTCCAGTTCGACTGGAGCGACGAGGCGCTGGTGATCGGCGGGATCTACCGCAAACTGCAGGTCGCGCACATGAAGCTGTGCGCGAGCCGGGCGTTCTGGCTGGTCGCGTACCCGAGCCAGGGTCACGAGATGCTGTTCGATGCCCACACCCGGTCCTTCGCCGCGCTGGGCGGTGTGGCTCGCCGTGGCATCTATGATTTTGTTCCCGGGAACAAAATCGTAGTTTTGTGCCCAGGTGCGTTATGTGCCCAACCGGCCTGAGCAGTGCGCCGGCGATGGTGAGTCACCGGCCACCGGGCACAAAATTCTCACAGCGATTGCAGCCACTTCATCAGGTCTTGGTCTTGGCGCCATCCGACGCGAGTCCGGGATACCGCCGAAGTCGTCGGAGGAATGCATGCCGCAAGCGCGGCCTGCTTGGTTCGCATCGTGATCTCAGCGTAGCGATTGGTCGTCTCCAGACTGA
>NZ_JBFUHO010000164.1:0-1053 GCF_056402355.1 Variovorax sp. P4_B11 | reverse complement strand
TTCAATCGCCCCAGCACGTTGACCACGTGCTCGACGCTGACCCGCCCGGACGGTGGCCCGCTCTCCAGGGCCAGTTCCACCGCCACCAGCACGGCCTCCAGGCCGGCCCCCGGCACGATGGCCAGAACCTGCGCCATCACGCGATCGCCGCCGGCCTGGCGCAGCAGGCCGCGACGCAACTGCTGCAGCGGTGCTGGCAAGTCTGCGAATGGCGCGCCGTTGCGCAAGGCGCCGGGCTTCCTCTGAAGCAGCGGGATGTAGTGCTGCCAGTCGTAGCAGGTCTGGCCCTTGGCGCCCAGGCGCTCGTGGCTCGCCACCACCGCGTCTTCGGCCACGACGACGATCCTGGCCGGATACAGCCGCGTGCTCACCATCTGACCGGCCAGCTCGCACGGCACCGAGTAACGGTTGCGCGCCACGACCACCAGGCATGTGCTGGAGACCCGTGCCGGCTTCTCCACATAGCCGTCGAAGGGCTCGGGCACCGGCATCAGGTGAGGCCGCTCATGCTCCAGCATCTCCGCGACGCTGAACTGGTCGTGCTCGGGGTGGCGAACCTCTTCCCACAGCGCCCGGCATCTGGCACCGAGCCACGCATTGAGTTCGGCGAACGAGCCGAAGCGTCGTTTGCCGGCCTCGATCCAGATGCGCCGCCGGCTGTCCTGCACGTTCTTCTCGACCACGCCCTTCTCCCAGCCCGAGGCGACGTTGCAGAAGTCGGCATCGAACAGGTAGTGCGCGCACATGACGGCGAAGCGGGCGTTGACGACGCGGCCCTTGCCCTTCTTCACCTTGTCGACGGCGGTCTTCATGTTGTCATAGTTTTGTGCCCAGGTGCGTTATGTGCCCAACCGGCCTGAGCAGTGCGCCGGCGATGGTGAGTCACCGGCCACCGGGCACAAAATTCTCACAGCGATTGCAGCCACTTCATCAGGTCTTGGTCTTGGCGCCATCCGACGCGAGTCCGGGATACCGCCGAAGTCGTCGGAGGAATGCATGCCGCAAGCGCGGCCTGCTTGGTTCGCATCGTGATCTCAGCGTAGCGATTGGTCG
>NZ_JBFUHO010000163.1:0-1145 GCF_056402355.1 Variovorax sp. P4_B11 | reverse complement strand
CAAAGAGGCCAACGCGCCGCCCGCAGACCTCGCCTGATCAACCGCACGAAGGGACAAGGCGCTACGGGCTTCGCCCTTCGCGCCTTCTTCGATCGAGCGGCCGGGGCATCAAAAGAGAAGCAAGAAAGGAGGCAAGACGCTAGAGTTATGCACAGTCGGCATCCACGATGCCGGCTTCCATCCCCGGGTCAAAGTTCAAACGGCAGGGTGGGTCAAAGTTCAACCGGCGCCGACAAGGCGCTCCACGACGTGCCGTTGTACCGAGAGTTCGCGGGCCTGGGTGATGGGGTGAGTCGCTTGCCCGACGAGACCACCATCCTGCGCTTCCGCCATTTGCTGGAGGCCCACAACCTGGCCGCCGACATGCTTCGCGTGGTCAATGACATCCTTCAGGCCAAAGGCCTGTTGCTGCGCACCGGCACTGCTGTGGATGCCACGCTGATCGCGGCACCGAGTTCGACCAAGAACCTTGAAGGCGAGCGCGACCCGGAAATGCATCAGGTCAAAAAGGGCAACCAGTGGTACTTCGGCATGAAGGCCCACATCGGCGTGGACACCGCGTCGGGGCTGGTGCACACAGTGGTCGGTACGGCGGCGCACGTCAGCGACATCAACGTCGCTGGAGCGCTGCTGCACGGCGAGGAGCACGCGGCCTTCGGCGACTCGGGCTACCAGGGCGTGCACAAGCGAGCGGAGGCCGCAGGGCCGACCTGGCATGTGGCGATGCGACCGGGCAAGCGCAGGCTGCTCAACCCGTTCATCGAGCCGGAGTTCGTGGCCGAGCGTGTGGAGAAGATGAAGGCCAGCATCCGAGCGAAGGTCGAGCACCCGTTCCGGGTGATCAAGCAGCAGTTCGGGTTCACGAAGGTGCGCTATCGCGGCTTGGCGAAGAACACGGCGCAGATCGTCACGCTGTTCGCGTTGTCGAACCTGTGGATGGCGCGGAGAAAGTTGATGGAGGTCAGGGGATGAGTGCGTCTGCGAGGCCCGAAACGGGCTTGCAAGGCGGCCAAAGCGGCGGCCCCGCGCAGCAAATCGTTGCCGAGCTTGCTCGATCGATGCATCAGGTTGCGTCGGCACCACCTTATTCATTCAGTTGTGATTGCAGATCGTGTTCTGCAGACCATCCCTACAGACCATCCCTA
>NZ_JBFUHO010000162.1:0-1147 GCF_056402355.1 Variovorax sp. P4_B11 | reverse complement strand
GGCCGCAAGTGGGAAGGCTCGGCCTTCGGCGGCGCGCGCGGGCGCACCGACGTGCCGAAGATCGTCGACTGGTACATGGAGAACAAGATCAACATCGACGACCTGATCACGCACACCATGCCGCTGGAGGACATCAACAAGGGCTTCGACCTGATGAAGCGCGGCGAGTCGATTCGCGGCGTCGTGCTGTACTGAGCGATGAGTTTCAGGGTTGTCTCGGAGCATGCCTGCCACGGCGGCGTGCAGCGCTTTTATGAGCACGAGTCATGCGTCATCGGCTTACCCATGCGCTTCTCGGTTTTCCTACCGCCGGCATGCGCGCTCGAGAAGGTCCCCGGTCTGCTTTACCTGGCGGGCCTGACCTGTACGGCAGAGACGTTCGCTACCAAGGGCGGGGCACAGTGCCTGGCTGCGGAACTCGGAATCGCCCTCCTCGCTCCCGATACCAGTCCGCGCGGCACTGGCATCCCTGGTGAATCCGGCAGCTGGGACGTCGGTGTGGGCGCCGGGTTCTATCTGGACGCGACGCAGGAGCCATGGTCCAAGCATTGGCGCATGGAAAGCTATCTGGTGGCGGAGCTGCTACCAGCCATCAACGACAAGCTACCGATCGACGGCGATCGCCTAGGCATCTTCGGCCACTCCATGGGTGGACACGGCGCCTTGACGCTGGCGCTGAGGCATCCCGGAAAATTCCGATCGGTGTCGGCATTCGCACCTGTCTGCGCGTCATCGGAAGTGCCATGGGGCAGAAAGGCATTCGCGAGCTACCTCGGCGAAGACCAGGCGCTATGGCGAGAGCACGATGCCAGCGCGCTGATGCGGCGGCAAGGTACTGCACCCTGGCCTAAAGGTGTGCTCGTCGATCAAGGACTGCTTGACACGTATCTGATCGAGCGAGCCTGTCCTGAATTTTGTGTTCGAGGCATAACATGACCACAGGAAGCATGTATGCCAGTAAGCAAGACAAAAGCGAAGAACGCGGCGATCGCCGCCAGGATGGCGGCACTGCCGTCGATTCCCAAAGAGCTGATTGACCAGTTTGTTTCGGGCCCGATGACCGGCGAGGCCGTCAACGAGGCGACGGCCGCGTTCAAGAAGGCGCTCATCGAGCGCGCTCTGGGCGCCGAGATGTCGCACCACCTGG
>NZ_JBFUHO010000161.1:0-1147 GCF_056402355.1 Variovorax sp. P4_B11 | reverse complement strand
GTTGCGAGATGCTCGCGTTTGGCCGGACGCTGGTTTTCGTGCATTTTGTGGCGATGCTGAAATGGTGAGCCCGGTGGCCGCCTCCGACGCCGTCACTGCCACGATGAAAAACGACGGGCTATTCGCGCGCGGTCTGTCGAGCAGCCGGTCCTTGCCTGATCAGCGCCTTCGCGTACCGCTGCACCGCGAAGCTGAACGTGCCGCGGAAATTGATGTGCTCGAAATGCACCGGTCCAAGCCGACGCAGCCATTCGTCCTCGACGTCCATGCCTTCCTTTCGCCAACGGTCGACCACGGCTTGCATGCGCGCGGTGTTCCAGGCGATCACGATGTTGGTGAGGAGGGCATGCGCACCGGAGATAGCGATGAGTTCGTCTCGACGACGGCCGCGCTCTGGCGCAATGCGTCCATAGTAGATGGCCCGCTGCAGTTGGTGGACCGACTCGCCACGGTTGAGCAAGGTGTGCAGTTCTCGGCGGAAGTCTGGATTAGTGAGGTAGTCGCACAGGAAGACCGTTCTGAGAAGCCGTCCAAGCTCTTCGGCACCGCGACGACCGCTATCACCCGTGGCTGCGCTTCCCCACAGACGCAGCCCGACATTGGCGCTGATGCGTCCAGTGCGGATGGAAGCCGCGAAACGAAGCATTGCGTCCCAACCGGTGCGGATCGCAGTGAGCGCTACGCTCGTGCTGACGACCGGCTCGATCGCTTGCGCAAAGTCCCGCCCAGCGCGCCAACCCGAAGGAACGTACAGCTTGCGTTCCGCCAGTGCGCGCAGTCGAGGGCACAGGTCGAAGCCGAGCAGCTTCGCTCCTGCCATTCCGGCGTGGGTGTACCCGTGGGTATCAACAGCCACCATCGACAAGCGATCCTGCTGCTCACGGTTGTAATGCTCGACGCCAGCGATGGCGGCACCGGCTTGTCGTTCATTGAGCACGATCGGCTGGTCGTACACGATGCCGTAGCGATCCAGGACGTGGGTGTAGAGCCCGGCAGCGTAAGTACGACGCCGCGGATCGACGCGTGCGTTCCACAGGTGCTGGGAAGCGTCCAACGACATCATGTCGGCAGAGGCCTTGTCGCCGGGGCCCCATAGCGCTGCAAGCGGGAAGGTGCGCTGAAACTCGACGACGCGCTCATTTGCGCG
>NZ_JBFUHO010000160.1:0-1159 GCF_056402355.1 Variovorax sp. P4_B11 | reverse complement strand
GAACTGGTCGAGGTACTCGGTCTTCAGCGTCAGGCCGAGGCCCGGCTTGTCGTCGTCGAGCTGCAGGAAGCCGTTGTCGGCCACCGGCTCGCCGTCGAAGATGTAATAGAACAGCTCGTTGCCGACCTCGACCTCGTGCATCGGGAAGTACTCGCTCATCGGCGAAGCCAGCGTGCTCATCGTCAGGTGGTAGTTGTGCATCTGGCCCGCATGCGGGATCACCGGCACGCTCCAGGCCTCGCACAGCGCGTTGATCTTGTGCGCCGCCGTGATGCCGCCGACGCGGTTGGTGTCGTACTGCACCACGCTCACCGCCTTGCGCTCCAGCAGCTGCTTGAAGCCGTACAGCGAGAACTCGTGCTCGCCGCCCGAGATCGGGATCGCGCTGAAGGCGTTGAGCTCGGCGTAGCCGTCGATGTCGTCGGCGATCACCGGCTCCTCGACCCAGCGCGGCTGGAACTTCTCGAGCTTCGGAAGCATGCGCTTGGCGTACTCGACGTTCCAGCCCATGTAGCACTCGAGCATCAGGTCGTTGTCGTAGCCGATGACCTCGCGGATGGCTTCGACCGCCTTCAGGTTTTCCGCCACGCCCCGGGTGCCGTGCGCCGGGCCGTAGCCGAAGCGCGACTTGAACATCGTGAAGCCCTGGTCCATGAACCTCTGCGCCTCGCGCTGCATCTCGTCGAGGTCGGTGCGATAGAGCTTCGAGTAGTAGCAGGGGATCTTTTCCTTGGTGCGGCCGCCCAGCAGCTTGAACACCGGCTTGCCGACCGACTTGCCGAGAATGTCCCAGATGGCCAGGTCGACCGCCGAGATCGCCGCCATCGTCACGCCCTTGCGGCCCCAGGCATGGGTCGCGCGGTACATGCGCTGCCAGAGGTACTCGTAGTCCCACGGGTCCTGGCCGATCACCAGCGGCGCCAGGTACTGGTCGATGATGGCCTTGGCGATGCCCGGCGCCAGCGCCACGTTGCCGAGGCCGACGATGCCGTCGTCGGTCTCGATCTCGACCACCGTCCAGGCATGGAAGCGGAAGGTGCTCATGGTCTCGGCCGGCGAATAGAGCAGGTCCATCGCGTTGGAGCAGAAGTTGCCCTGGGGCGGAACGGTCTTGCCCTTCCATTCGAAAACGCGGGCGCGGACGGATTTGATCTTCATG
>NZ_JBFUHO010000159.1:0-1162 GCF_056402355.1 Variovorax sp. P4_B11 | reverse complement strand
GTATACCACCGCGGTGCGCACGGCGGCGCGGCGCCAGACACCAAGAATGGCCCAGGCGGGGTCGACGCTCGCCATCAACGTCAGCAGRGCCAGCCCGCTCAGCACGGTGTTGCGAAGGACACGCTTCTGCACTTGGTAATGAGTCATGTTGGTACTCCAGTTCCGGTCCGAATCACTGCTTGGCTCTCGTGTAACGGAGTTCCATCATCTTGTACATCGTGGTGCCATTGCCTTGGCCCCAGAGTTCGGACATGTGGTCACCGTTCTCCGCGATCGAGAGCCGGAGTTCGAGCGGCGTGGGCTTGCCGGTCACTGGATTGGCGACGACCGCCTTCATCGTTGCGGATCTGGTCGCTCCGTTGAAACCGCCGCGGTACAGCGTCATCGCCGTACTCCCGCCGTCCATCCAGGCAATTTGATACACCTTTCCGACGTTGTCGTAGGCGGTGTAGCCAATACCGTCGAAGGGTTCGCCCATCACGTTGGCCGACAACATCGACTGGATGTAGCGGTGGCCGAGGACCCAGACATTGACGCACGAGCCATTCGACTCGATCGGCGCCTGATTCGGAGCCAGCCAGGTCCGGATCTTGACGTCGAACGTGCCGATCATGGGCTCGAGCCTTGCCTGGCCCGGGCCCGGCGTGATGGCGCTCTCCAGGGCCTTGGCCAACGCCGCATCGTTCGCCTTCATTCGCGTAGCGGTGTTGCCGGCGCTCTGGGCAAGTACGGGACCTGCGAGGCAAAGAGTTGCCGCCAGCAGGCCAGTCAATCGATAGAGCTTCATTTGCATTCCTTCCACTTGGGTGTTTGACTTTTCTTCATGAGCCGTGACATTCGGGTTGCTGGGTTGTGTCACGAAGGCTGGCTCATGCGAATGCGCGGCCAAGCGCCTCGAGCAGGTCTTCATTGCTGAACGGCTTGTGGAGCACCGCGACGGGGGCAAGTTGGGCGAGTTGGCCTTCCAGCCCTTCGCGCTCGGACGCGGTCATGAAGACAGTGGGGCGGTCCCGGCCCGACGTGACCAGAGCCCGCTTGAACTCGATGCCTCCAACGCCCGGCATGTCGACGTCCAGCAACAGGCACGCTCCACCCTCGATCGCGCCTGACGCCAGCACTGCCTCCACGCTGGCGAAAGACGCCACTTCGAAGCCGGCGCGTT
>NZ_JBFUHO010000158.1:0-1170 GCF_056402355.1 Variovorax sp. P4_B11 | reverse complement strand
TCTAGTGTCGTGAGTTAGAAGTTCGCAAACAAAATCTCTCGACGCTCGCAAGGATGTCATCGGCAGTCTTTGACCAGACGAACGGCTTGGGGGCGCTGTTGTTGATCTTGATGTAGTGCCTGATGGCCTGTTCGAGCTGGCGCGTGGAGCGATGCGTGCCGCGGCGGATGTACTTCTGCGTCAGGGTGGCGAACCAGCGTTCGACCTGGTTCAGCCAGGACGCAGAGGTCGGCGTGAAGTGCACCTGAAAGCGCGGATGTCGCGCAAGCCAGTTCCTGATGGCGGGAGTCTTGTGTGTTCCGTAGTTGTCCATCACGAGGTGAATGTCCAGCACTGCCGGCACGTTGGCCTCGATGGTGCGCAGGAATTGCAGGAACTCGGTGCTTCGATGGCGGCGATGCAAGTCCCCGATGACCGATCCGGTGGCGATGTCCAACGCCGCGAAGAGCGTGGTCGTGCCGTGGCGCTCATAGTCGTGGGTACGGCGCTCGGCGATGCCAGGTGCCAGGGGGAGCAAGGGCTGCGTGCGATCCAGCGCCTGAATCTGGCTCTTCTCGTCCACGCACAGGACCATGGCCATGAGCGGCGGGTCAAGGTACAGCCCGACGATGTCGCGCACCTTCTCTACAAACAGCGGGTCGCTGGAGAGCTTGAAGGTCTCTTGGCGATGAGGCTGGAGTCCGAATGCGCGCCAGATGCGAGACACCGCCGTTTGCGACAGGCCGGTTTCGCGCGCCATGGTGCGTGTGCTCCAATGCGTCGCCGCGTCGGGAACGCTCTCCAGCGTCTTGGCGATCACGGCGTCGACCCGCGCGTCGTCAATCGTTCGCGGTGCGCCAGGCCGAGGGGCGTCAAGCAGTCCGTCCAGCCGATGCTCGACGAATCGGGCGCGCCACTTCGAAACCGTCTGCTGCGTCACGCGCTGGCGGCTCGCAACCACCTTGTTGTCCACGCCCTCGGCGCAGGCCAGAACAATGCGAGCGCGCAACGCCAAAGCCTGTGCGGTCTTGCGCCGCAGCGTCAGCGCCGTGAGTTGCTCGCGTTCGGTTTCGCTCAGCACCAGTTCTGTCTTAGGTCTTCCTCGCATGGCCGCCTCGTCGTGTGCATACGGTACACGATCGATTCGGCGCTCCTTGATTAGTTCAATGAACTTCTAACTCACGACACTAG
>NZ_JBFUHO010000157.1:0-1187 GCF_056402355.1 Variovorax sp. P4_B11 | reverse complement strand
CTAGTGTAGTGCGCTCGAAATAGTGGAACTTATTCGATGCGGCACACTCCGACCTTGACGGAGGTCGCAGCCATGCGCATTGCCCCAAGGATCGAACTGGATGCTGTTGTCGAACGAGAGTTGACGGCCTTGGCGCGGCGTGGCCGTGTCGAGGCTCGTGTGCAGCAAAGGGCCAAGATCGTATTGCTGGCCGCTCAGGGCTGGCAGAACAAGGACATCGCCTGCGAGGTCGATCTGGATCGGCGCCAGGTGGCCTTGTGGCGCCAGCGCTTCCTGGAAGGCGGGGTGGAGGCCCTGATGCACGATGCGCCGCGCCCCGGGCGCACCCCCAGCGTGACCACCCCCGAGTTTGAATCGAGCATCGTGGACAAGACGCTGCATGACAGGCCCATCGCCGCCACGCACTGGAGCACGCGAACGCTGGCCGCGCAGCTTGGGGTAGGGCCGACGACGATTCGCCGCGTGTGGCAGCGCAACGGCCTGAAGCCGCATCGCCAGAGCAGTTTCAAGCTCTCGCGCGACCCTCGCTTCGAGGACAAGCTGTTGGACGTCGTGGGGCTGTATCTGAACCCGCCCGAGCGCGCCCTGGTGCTCAGCTGCGACGAGAAAAGTCAGATCCAGGCGCTCAACCGCACCCAGCCGGGCTTGCCGATGAAGAAAGGCCGCGCCGGCACCGTCACGCACGACTACAAGCGCCATGGCACGACCACGCTGTTCGCCGCGTTGAACACCCTGGACGGCACGGTGATCTCGATGTGCCAACAGCAACACCGGCACGCGGAGTGGCTGCAGTTCCTGCGCCTGATCCAGCGCAAGACGCCCAGGCACCTGCAGTTGCACCTGATCGTGGACAACTACGGCACGCACACCCACCCAGMGGTTCAAGCCTGGCTGGCCAAGCACCCGCGCTTCGTCATGCACTTCACGCCGACGAGCGCGTCGTGGCTGAACATGGTCGAGCGCTTCTTCCGCGACATCTCGGAGAACCGCATCCGGCGCGACAGCTTCACCAGCGTGCCTGAGCTGGAATTGGCGATCGATCTCTATGTCGAGCACCACAACGCCAACCCCAAACCCTTCATATGGACCGCCAGCGCGACCGACATCCTGGCCAAGGTCACGCGAGCCAAGGCCGCGCTGGCAAGGAGTACAAGATAAGTACATATCTGAGTGGCGCACTGCACTAG
>NZ_JBFUHO010000156.1:0-1273 GCF_056402355.1 Variovorax sp. P4_B11 | reverse complement strand
GCCGCACTGGCCGCCTCGCCGCCGAAGCCGCCCAGGATCACGTTGAAGAACGAGCGGTTCATCGCCTTGCACATGATGTAGCTCAGGATCGCRCCCGAGCWGCCCACCAGCGAGCCGGCCACGATCAGCATCGCGTTGTTCAGGCTGAAGCCGATGCCCGCGGCCGCCCAGCCCGAGTAGCTGTTGAGCATCGASACCACCACCGGCATGTCGGCGCCGCCGATCGGGATGATGATCARSACGCCCATCACGAAGGCCAGCASCACCATCGCGAGGAAGGCGGCCCAGCTCTCGGTSGCCATGTASAMSAGGCCCAGCGCGATGGTCAAGAGGCCCAGCACCAGGTTCAGCATGTGCTGGCCCTTGAACTGCACCGGCGCGCCCTGGAACAGGCGGAACTTGTACTTGCCCGAGAGCTTGCCGAAGGCGATCACCGAGCCGCTGAAGGTGATCGCGCCGATGGCCGCGCCCAGGAACAGTTCCAGCCGGTTGCCCGCTGGAATCGCGTAGCGCAGGAAACCGTCGATGATGGCCGCCCCCTCGGGCGTGTTGACGCCGACGGCAGCGGCCACCGGCGGCGGCGTGATGCCGAAGGCCCAGGGCTCGACCACCGCAGCGACCGCAATGAACACGGCCGCCAGGCCGATCATGCTGTGGAAGAAAGCCACCAGCTCGGGCATCTGCGTCATCTCGACGGTCTTGGCCCGGTAGGCGCCGTAGCCGCCGCCGACCACCAGCCCGAGCAGCACCCAGGCCATGCCGATCGCCTTGCCGCCCGAGAGCTGGACGATCAGCGCCGCGGTGGTCAGCATGGCGATCGCCATGCCGACCATGCCGAAGAGGTTGCCGCGGATGGAGGTGGTGGGGTGACTCAGGCCTTTCAGGGCCTGGATGAAGCAGACGCTCGCGATCAGGTACAGCAGCGTGACGACGTTCATGCTCATGCTGCATTCCCCTTGCCGGTCGCTTCAGCAGCCGGTGCCGCCTTCTTGTCCTTCTTCTTGAACATCTCGAGCATGCGCCGGGTGACCAGGAAGCCGCCGAAGACGTTGACCGCGGCCAGCGCCACGGCCAGCACGCCCATGGTCTTGCCCAGGCCCGTCTCGGTCAGCGCGGCCGCGAGCATGGCGCCCACGATCACGATCGCCGAGATCGCGTTGGTGACCGCCATCAGCGGCGTGTGCAGCGCCGGCGTGACGGTCCACACCACGTGGTAGCCGACGTAGATCGCCAGCACGAAGATGATCAGGTTGATGACGGTGTGGGATACGGG
>NZ_JBFUHO010000155.1:0-1313 GCF_056402355.1 Variovorax sp. P4_B11 | reverse complement strand
GGCGCCGGGGCCGGCGCCGCGGCCGGCGCTGCCGCCGACGTCTCGATCACCAGGATCACCGAGCCTTCGCTGACCTTGTCGCCGAGCGCGACCTTGAGCTCCTTCACCGTGCCCGCATGGCTCGACGGAATCTCCATCGAGGCCTTGTCGGACTCCACCATGACGAGGCCGGTATCGACCGCGATGACTTCGCCGGGCTTGACCAGCAGCTCGATGATCGCGACATCCTTGAAGTCGCCGATGTCGGGGACCTTGACTTCCACCCTGTGTGCCATTTGGGAGCTTCCTTCAGAACAGCACGCGCCGCAGGTCGGCGAGCACGTTGGCGAAATAGACGTTGAAGCGCGCGGCGGCGGCGCCGTCGATCACGCGGTGGTCCCAGGACAGGGACAGCGGCAGCGTGAGGCGCGAGGTGTAGGTCTTGCCGTCCGCGGAGTGCTGCTTCCAGTAGCTCTTGCACACGCCCATGATGGCGACCTCGGGCGCGTTGATGATCGGCGTGAAGTAGATGCCGCCGATGCCGCCGAGCGAGCTGATGGTGAAGGTGCCGCCCGACATCTGGTCGGGCTTGAGCTTGCCGTCGCGCGCGAGCTTGGCGAGCTCGCCCATCTCCCTGGCGATCTCGGGCACGGTCTTCTGGTCGGCGTCGCGGATCACCGGCACCATGAGCCCGTTGGGCGTGTCGGCCGCGAAGCCGATGTGCCAGTAGTTCTTGAGCACCAGCGCCTCGCCGTCGAGGCTGGCGTTGAACTCCGGAAACTTCTTCAGCGCCGCCACGGCCGCCTTCATCATGAAGGGCAGCATGCTGATCTTCACGCCCGACTTTTCCAGCTCCTTGTTCATCTGCACGCGGAAGGGTTCGAGCTCGGTGATGTCGGCCTCGTCGTGGGTCGTGACATGCGGAATGACGACCCAGTTGCGGTGCAGGTTGGCTGCGCTGATCTTCTTGATGCGCGACAGTTCCTTTCGCTCGGTCGGGCCGAACTTGGCGAAGTCGACCTTGGGCCAGGGCAGCAGGTCGATGCCGCCGCCGGAGGGCGCCGCAGCGGCCTTGCCGGCGGTCGGTGCAGCGGCTGCATCGCCACCCTTCGCGAAGGCCTCGACGTCGGCGCGCACGATGCGGCCGTGGTCGCCGGTGCCCTTGAGCTTGCCGAGATCGACGCCGAGTTCGCGTGCCAGCTTGCGCACCGCCGGGCCGGCGTAGGCGAGCGCGAAGGCGGCTTCGTCGATGCCGCCGGAGGATGCGGCGGCCTGCGCCGGTGCGGCAGCCGCGGGGGCGGCCGGCGCGGCTGCAGCAGCGGTCGCCGCAGGCG
>NZ_JBFUHO010000154.1:0-1360 GCF_056402355.1 Variovorax sp. P4_B11 | reverse complement strand
AGAACCGGCTCCGGTCGTCTGAACACGCATCGACCTGAGTTAAGTGGATTGGCTGCGGTTTGATTCTTTCAATCTTCAAGGCCCCTGCCAGGCCGCCGGAGGCGCCCCGGTTGAGCCATGTACTCATGGTTCAACCCATCAGGCAGCCTCCTTCATCGCCGGCAGCGTGGCGAAGTAGACCATGTCCGGCGTGCGCCCGTCGTGCGACTGATGGGGCCGGCGCGCGTTGTAGAAATCGAAGTACGCGGCCAGGCTGAGCCGTGCGGCGTTGACGCCGTCGTAGCCCTTCAGGTAGACGTCTTCGTACTTCACGCTGCGCCACAGCCGCTCGACGAAGACGTTGTCGCGCCAGCAGCCTCTGCCGTCCATGCTTTGGCGTGCACCGATGCGCTGCACCTCGGCGATGAACTCGGCGCTGCTGAACTGGGCGCCTTGATCAGTGTTCACGATCTCCGGTGCACCCCAACGCGCCGTCGCCTCGCGCAAGGCCTCCACGCAGAAGTCCGCCTCCATCGTGATCGACACTCGATGCGCCAGCACCCGGCGGCTTCGCCAGTCCAGCACCGCCACCAGGTACACCCACCCGCGCGCCATCGGGATGTAGGTGATGTCCAGCGCCCAGACCTGGTTGGCCCGCTCGATGGTCAGCCCGCGCAACGCGTACGGGAACACCGGATGCGCTGGGTGCCGCTTGCTGGTGTTGGGCTTGCGGTACAGCGCCTGGATGCCCATGCGCCGCATCAGCGTGCGCACGTGCCGCCGTCCAGCCTCGATGCCCAGCAACCGCAGCAAGTCCCGCAGCATGCGACTGCCCGCGAACGGATGCTCCAGGTGCAATTCGTCAATGCGACGCATCAACGTCAGCTCGCTGTCGGCAATCGGCTCGGGGTGGTAGTACACCGAGCCTCGACTGATGCCCAGCAACAGGGCCTGGCGCTTGATCGGCAGTTCGGATTCACGGTCGATCATCGCTTTGCGCTCAGCAATCCCGCCTTGGTGAGCGCACCCTCTAAAAACTCGTTCTCCAGCGTCAGCTGCCCAATCTTGGCATGCAATCCCTTGAGGTCTATCGCCGGCGCCGGCTCTGTCGCCGCAGCACCGAACACGCCAGCGGCGCGTTCCAGCAGCTGCCTGCGCCACTCCGTCACCTGGTTGGGGTGTACGTCGTGCTTCTGTGCGATCTCGGCAATCGTCTTGCCATCGGCCAAGGCCTCAATCGCCACCTTGGCCTTGAAGGCCGCTGAGTGGTTGCGGCGGGGTCTCTTGCTCATCTTCTGCTCCTGTCATGCCGGGCTCTATCCTCGCCCATCGGAGCAGCCTATCCACTTTGCAGCGTGTTCAAATTTGCGCGGCCGGCTCT
>NZ_JBFUHO010000153.1:0-1474 GCF_056402355.1 Variovorax sp. P4_B11 | reverse complement strand
GATCAAGTTTGCGCTGGGGACGCCGAGCTATGACCAGTTCACGGTGGTGATCGTGCTGAACATCGGGGGGCGGGTGGTGGGGATGGTGGTGGACAGCGTGTCGGACGTGATCACGCTGACGGCGGAGCAGATCAAGCCGGCGCCGGCGATGGGGTCGGTGCTGGACACGGACTACCTGATCGGGCTGGGGACGCTGGACGAGCGGATGCTGATCCTGGTGGACATCGACCGCCTGATGTCCAGCGACGACATGGGCCTGATCGAGAAGCTGGCCGCCTGAGGCCGCGTTCGACCCAAGCCCTCGCAGACAAGCAATCAAACGATCGGAGACAAGATGAAAGACTGGAAGATCGGCACCCGCCTGGGCGGGAGCTTCGCATTGATCCTGGCCCTGTTGGCCGCCACTGCCGGCATCGGCGTGCTGCGCCTGCAGGCCATCGGCGATGCCACCAACGACATGGCGAAGCGATCGCTGGTCAAGGAGAGGCTGGCTGCGGGCTGGCTGCTCGGGACCACCACCAACAGCGTGCGCACCTACGCGCTCCTCAGTGCCAACGACCCCGAAGTGCAGGACTACCTGCAGAAGGGCATGAGCAAGACCAGCGCCACGATCTCCGAGACCCAGAAGAAGCTCGAGGCACTGCTGAGCTCGCCGGAGGAACTGGCGCTGGCGGCGGACATCAAGAAGAAGCGGGCCGACTACGTCGAACTGCGCAACATGCTGCTCAAGCTCAAGGCCGACGGCAATCCGCAGGAGGCGATGCGGATCGCCAGGGACAAGCTGGTGCCCACGCTCGACAGCTACGACGCCAGCATCCGCGGCATCCTGGCGCATGAGCAGGATCAGATCGACAAGTCGGCTGCCGAGATCGATGCGCTCTATCGCGCGGGCCGCATCAACCTCATGGCGCTGGCCGCGATCGCGCTGGCCCTGGGCTCGGTGCTGGCCTGGCTGTTGACGCGCAGCATCGTGCAGCCGATCGGCGAGGCGCTGCTGATCGCCGACACCGTGGCCTCCGGCGATCTCAGCAAGGAATTCGAGACCGATCGGGGCGGCGACTTCGGGCGCCTGCTGCGCGGCATGGGCGAGATGGAGGACACCTTGACCGACCTCGTGGGGCGCATCAAGACCTCGACCGATTCGATCGTCACCGCTTCGGGCCAGATCGCCGCTGGCAACCAGGACCTGTCCTCGCGCACCGAGGAGCAGGCCAGCTCGCTGGAACAGACGGCGGCGTCGATGGAAGAACTCACCAGCACGGTCAAGCAGAACGCGGACAACGCGCGTCAAGCGAATCAACTGGCCGTCTCGGCCTCCGAAGTGGCGGTCAAGGGCGGGGAGGTGGTGAGCCAGGTGGTGGACACGATGGCCTCGATCAACGCCTCGTCGAAGAAGATCGTGGACATCATCGGCGTGATCGACGGCATCGCCTTCCAGACCAACATCCTGGCGCTGAACGCGGCGGTGGAAGCC
>NZ_JBFUHO010000152.1:0-1482 GCF_056402355.1 Variovorax sp. P4_B11 | reverse complement strand
CTAGTCTTACTGTGTCACAAGAGTAGCTTTGCGCTTGCCTTGCCGCAGCAAGGGCACTGCCCGAGGCGAGCGATGAGTAGATAGCTCAGGCTGAGTCGCAGTGTCGTGATCGAATGGTCCACGTGGCGCTGCGCGCGCAGGACTGCCGCGGGGGATGTAATTCGCGGGAAACGCAGGCACTTGGCGTTCGATGAAGTTTTTTTTACCGCCGACTGGCTTGTCGGCGATCAGGCGTTCGGCCATCAGGAATCCGTACGCGGCGATGCTCAGAGTCGCATGGTGGTGGAACCCTCGCCAGCCACGACCTTCGTAGTGACCCAGCCCGAAGTCCTGCTTCAGGTCCTGGTAGTCGCGCTCGATGCGCCAGCGCTGATGGGCGGCGCTGACCAACTCGTTGAGCGGCGTCTCTTCGGGCAGCGTGGACAAGCAGTACTTGCTCGGCTCTGTAAGGTCTGCAGGCCATTCGATGAGCAGCCACTGAAGTGGGCGCAACCGCGCCTTGCCAGCGTTGCCGCCGGCGTGCCGCACCCGCAGCGCTGCGAAACGTCCGCTCAGCGGCTCATTGCTGCCCTCGCGCCAACTGATCGTATGGAACGCCTGCGCCGGCAGTGATTGGGCCAGCGCCTTGACGCTCATCGGCTGTCGCCCCGCGGTGCGCCGCGGCATCACCGGTGGACGACCCGTGCCGCTGTACCGCTTCGGGGGCAGCGGTTCGACCCCAGGGGGCCAGACCACCACCGCCGAGGTCACGCCCACGGCGTACAGCAATCCCATGTCGCTCAGCGCCTGGCGAAAGGCGGTGTCGACTCCGTAGGCGGCGTCGGCTAGCACGCAGTGGCGCGGCGCTCCCTCGGCCAGCAACGTGCGCAACTGCGCCAGCGCGATCTGCGTCTTGGTGGCGAAGCGCACCTCCTCGGGTACGCCGGCTTGCTGCCTGCGCGCCTCGTCCGCCGCCCAATCCTCGGGCAGATACAGCTGCCAAGCCACCGGCAAACTACCTTGGTCGCATGCCAGCGACACGCTCACCGCCACCTGGCAGTTGTCCTGCTTGCCCAGCATCCCG
This sequence comes from Variovorax sp. P4_B11, assembly GCF_056402355.1. Lineage (NCBI taxonomy): Bacteria > Pseudomonadati > Pseudomonadota > Betaproteobacteria > Burkholderiales > Comamonadaceae > Variovorax > Variovorax sp. P4_B11. Next base: position 419 of record NZ_JBFUHO010000152.1, on the reverse strand, counting down.
CAGTACTGGCGTGTCACGCCCACCGAGTGCTTGCCCTTCTTCGGGAACCCCGTGTCGTCGATGATCCACCAGCCACCCCGGCTGAAGTCCATCTGCGGCACCACCCACTGGCTGACCCGGCGCAACAGATCGTCATCGGACCACTCGGCCTTCGCCACGAAGTGATGCAGTGCCTGATGYCGGGCGCTGGCGTGCAGCGGGTCCACCCGAGCGGCCATCGGCTCCACGCTCTTGCGCGACAGCGGCAGCATCAGTCCGGTGCAGTAGCCCTTGAGCCCCGCGTGACGATCTGAGTGACCCAGCCCTTCCGCCAGATGGTGCATGTACTGGTCGAACCGTTGACTCATACCCATGGCTCTTCACCCATCAGTTGAGGAAGTGCACATAATGCCTTGTTTTTATTGACACAGTAAGACTAG
>NZ_JBFUHO010000151.1:0-1488 GCF_056402355.1 Variovorax sp. P4_B11 | reverse complement strand
GCCCGCATCGTCGATCGCCTCGATCGTTCCCGGCTCGCCTTCGGGCAGCGGGTTCGGTTCGATGCGCCAGTTGCCGTCCGGATCCACCACGGCGCTGCCCACGACATTGCCGCCACCGTCGGTGACGATCACGATGCTGCCTTCTTCACCGGTGCCGGCCAGGCCGCCACTGTTGTTCTCATTGACCACAGGGGTCGTCGGCGCAGTCTGGTCACCACCCACGATCTCGACCGATTCGGACTTGTTGCCCGCATCGTCGATCGCCTCGATCGTGCCCGGCTCGCCTTCGGGCAGCGGGTTCGGTTCGATGCGCCAGTTGCCGTCCGGATCCACCACGGCGCTGCCCACGACATTGCCGCCACCGTCGGTGACGATCACGATGCTGCCTTCTTCACCGGTGCCGGCCAGGCCGCCACCGTTGTTCTCCGTCACGACCGGCGTCGACGGATCGGTCTGGTCACCGCCCACGATCTCGACCGGTTCGGACTTGTTGCCCGACTCGTCGATCGCCTCGATCGTTCCCGGCTCGCCTTCGGGCAGCGGGTTCGGCTCGATGCGCCAGTTGCCGTCTGGATCCACCACGGCGCTGCCCACGACATTGCCGCCACCGTCGGTGACGATCACGGTGCTGCCTTCTTCGCCAGTGCCGGCCAGGCCACCGCCGTTGTTCTCATTGACCACAGGGGTCGTCGGCGCCGTCTGGTCACCACCCACGATCTCGACCGATTCGGACTTGTTGCCCGCATCGTCGATCGCCTCGATCGTTCCCGGCTCGCCTTCGGGCAGCGGGTTCGGTTCGATGCGCCAGTTGCCGTCCGGATCCACCACGGCGCTGCCCACGACATTGCCGCCACCGTCGGTGACGATCACGATGCTGCCTTCTTCACCGGTGCCGGCCAGGCCGCCACCGTTGTTCTCGGTCACCACAGGGGTCGTCGGCGCCGTCTGGTCACCGCCCACGATCTCGACCGGCTCGGACTTGTTGCCCGCATCGTCGATCGCCTCGATCGTTCCCGGCTCGCCTTCGGGCAGCGGGTTCGGTTCGATGCGCCAGTTGCCGTCCGGATCCACCACGGCGCTGCCCACGACATTGCCGCCACCGTCGGTGACGATCACGATGCTGCCTTCTTCACCGGTGCCGGCCAGGCCGTTGCCGTTGTTCTCGTTAACGACCGGCGTCGTCGGTGGCGTCATTTCCAGCACGGCGCTGTCGCTGTAGCTCGCCGGGTTGCCAGCTGCGTTGCTGACGTTCGCCGTGATCGTGATCGTGCCGCTGGTCAAGCCACCGAGATCGGCGGCCGAGGTCGTCCACACACCACCGTTGACGAAGGCCGTGACCACCACGCTGTTCACGCCGTCGCTGAAGGTCAGCGTGACCGTCTGGCCGTCTTCCACATTCGTGGTCGTTCCGCTCACCACCAGGGCTTCGGCCTCGGCGGCGTTGATCACGCCGTCGCCCGCGATCGGGCCGCCCACCGTGATGGATGG
>NZ_JBFUHO010000150.1:0-1534 GCF_056402355.1 Variovorax sp. P4_B11 | reverse complement strand
CCCAATACTGTTCGGATAGAGAAATTTGATGTAAAATGACTGCCGTCGCAACGACGGAGTCGAGCATGGCGAGAACCAAGGCGGTCCTGGGCAGCGGAGCCAGGCTGGCTGACTTTCTGAGCGCCAGCCTGCTGGCGCGGGTGGTGCCGGCCGAGGTGGTGAATGCGGTGCTCGACGCCCACGGCTGCAATTCGCAACGCGTGCGCAGCTTTCCGGCCGTGGCGGGGGCGTACTACTGCATGGCGCTGAGCCTGTATCCGGAGGCTGCCTACGAGGAGGTGTTCGCCGCCGTGTCGCAGGGCCTGGCGTGGGCCGCCGGCGCTGCCGAGCCACCCCGGGTGACCAAGTCCTCGATCAGCGGCTTGCGCAGCAAGATCGGCGCGGCGCCGATGCGTGAGTTGGTCGAGCGCTGCTGTGTGCCCATGGCCGACGCCCAGGCGCACCCCCACGCGTTCTATGCCGGCCTGAGGCTGGTCGCCATCGACGGCAGCACCTTCGAGCTGCCTGACGAGGCGGACAACGCGGCGCATTTCGGCTACCCGGGCAGCCGAATAGGCCGCGCTGGCTACCCGCAGGCGCGATGCATGGTCCTGGTGGAGTGCGCCACGCACGCGATCCTGGGCGCCAACCTGGGAGCCTACCGCAGCGGCGAGTGGGAGCTGTTCCAGCCGCTGTTGCCTCGGCTGGAGCCGGGCATGCTGTGCATGGCGGACCGGGGGTTCAACGGCTTCGAGCACTGGCAGCAGGCGCAAGCCACCGGGGCGCAGTTGCTCTGGCGCTGCGTGGGCAACCGCCAGTTGCCTGTGCATCGCATGCTCGACGATGGTTCGTACCTCAGTGCCATCCATCCCTCCGGTGTGAGCCGCAGCGAGGCGACGAGCCAAGCCATCGTGGTGCGCGTCATCGAATACGCCTTGCCGGGACTGGCCGATGCACAACCGCGCTACCGGCTGTTGACCACGTTGCTGGACCCGCAGATCGCCCCGGCGCTGGAACTGGCAGCGGTGTACCACCAGCGCTGGGAGATCGAGGGCGTGTTCGACGAGCTCAAGACGCACTTGCGACAGAGCCGGCGGGTGCTGCGCAGCAAGACCGCTGAGCTCGTGCGTCAGGAGTTCTATGGCTGGGTACTGGCACACTACTCGGTGCGCTGGCTGCTGCATCAGGGTGCCACGAGGCATCGAATGGCGCATGCCGAGTTGTCCTTCACAGGGCATGTGCAGCTGCTTCGCCGCGCACAGCCCCGCTCCGGGGCCTTTCCCCCCAGCGCGCCCGAGACGCCGACGACGATGGTTCAATGAACTGCTCGAAGCCAGCGCCCGGATCCGCGCCACGCGCACGCTGAACAAGCGCTCGCCGCGGATGGTCAAGCGGCGTCACTCGCCTTACGCATCATTCGACCACCACGCGCCGACGCGCGTGCCCACGGATTGCACTCCCGAGATCATCGGCCCTCCCGGACCCCGACCCAAACCAGCCGACTCCCACATACCGCGCCGTTTCAGGTCCTTCATAGTCTAAACGAACAGTATTG
>NZ_JBFUHO010000149.1:0-1722 GCF_056402355.1 Variovorax sp. P4_B11 | reverse complement strand
GATCAAGACGCTGATCGGCGACTCGGTGGAGAAGGTCGAGGAAGGCAGCAAGCAGGTGGCGGAGGCCGGCAAGACGATGGAAGAGATCGTCGACAGCGTGAAGCGGGTGACCGACATCATGGGCGAGATCACGGCGGCCAGCCAGGAGCAGACCTCGGGGATCGAGCAGATCAACCAGGCGATCACGCAGATGGACCAGGTGACGCAGCAGAACGCGGCGCTGGTCGAAGAGGCCGCTGCCGCCGCGGGATCGCTGCAGGCGCAGGCCGGCAGCCTGGTGCAGGCGGTCAGCGTGTTCAAGCTCGGCGCCGCCCGTTGAGCGAAATTTCGTGCCGGCCCTTCAGGATGGGCGCTGCGCTGCCGATAGCAGAGTGGACGATCCAATCCGCCCGGCCACCCTGTTCCATTTCGAGCAGATCGACCGGGTGACGCAGCAGAACGCGGGACCGCTGCAGGAACAGGCCGGCAGCCTGTCGCAAGTCGTGAGCATGTTCAGGCTTGGATTCGAAACTGGAAAGCACTGAAGAAGTCATGCGTGTCAATCTACCCGTCACCGAACAGGAATACCCGTTGCCGCCGGATGCGGCACTCGTGTCGCGTACCGACCTCAAGGGGCGCATCACCTACGTCAACCCGGTCTTCGTGGAGGTCAGCGGCTACGCGATCGACGAGCTCCTCGGCAAGGCCCACAACATCGTGCGCCATCCCGACATGCCGCCGGAGGCCTTCGCCGACATGTGGGACACGCTGGGTCGTGGCCTGCCCTGGACCGGCCTGGTCAAGAACCGCCGAAAGAACGGTGACTTCTACTGGGTGCAGGCCAATGTGACGCCGATCCATCGGAATGGCCTGACCGAAGGCTATATGTCGGTGCGCAGCCGTCCCGAGCGTGCCGACGTGGAGGCCGTCGCGGCGATCTATCGCCGCATGCGCGATGGCCAGGCGGCGGGCCTGCGGATTTGCCAGGGCGAGGTGGTCCGGCACGGCGCATCGGATCCGATCGGCAGCTTGCGTCGGATTCCGGTTCGACGCCGGGTCTCCGTGGTGAGCGCCGGTGCGGCCCTGCTCTCGCTGGGCTTCGGTGCCGTGGCCTGGCCGGCGCTCTCGGCGCCCGCCGCGGCGTCGAACGTGCCGGGCTGGCTGCCGACGCTGGTCGCGACGGCATCGATCGGTTCCGCCCTGGCCTGGATCGGCCTCGGGCAATTTCTTGCACGCACGGTGTTCCGTCCGCTGGACCAGGCGGTGCAGGTTGCGCAATCGATTGCCGGTGGGACGCTGCTCAAGTTCCAGATCCGTCCCGAGGACGAGACCAAGCGACTGCTGCGGGCACTGAACCAGATGAGCGCGAACCTGTTCGCCATCGTCGCGGATGTCGGGACCAACGTGGCCGGCGTGATGAGCGCTTCGGGCCAGATCGCAGCCGGGAACCAGAATCTGTCGTCTCGCACCGAGGCGCAGGCCAGCTCGCTGGAGCAGACGGCGGCGTCGATGGAAGAACTCACCAGCACGGTCAAGCAGAACGCGGACAACGCGCGTCAAGCGAATCAACTGGCCGTCTCGGCCTCCGAAGTGGCGGTCAAGGGCGGGGAGGTGGTGAGCCAGGTGGTGGACACGATGGCCTCGATCAACGCCTCGTCGAAGAAGATCGTGGACATCATCGGCGTGATCGACGGCATCGCCTTCCAGACCAACATCCTGGCGCTGAACGCGGCGGTGGAAGCC
>NZ_JBFUHO010000148.1:0-1820 GCF_056402355.1 Variovorax sp. P4_B11 | reverse complement strand
GCGCAGGCGCGCGCATCCCCAGCATGGCGGCCTACGACGCCCTCTGCAAGGAGGCGGCGGACGACTTCGACGGCTTCTGGGCCCGCCTGGCGAAGGCCAACGTGGTGTGGAGCAAGCCCTTCACGCGCACGCTCGACGAGTCGGATGCGCCTTTCTACAAGTGGTTCGAGGACGGCGAGCTCAACGCCTCGGCCAACTGCCTGGACAAGCACATCGGCACGCCGGTCGAGCACAAGACCGCGATCCTCTTCGAGGCCGACGACGGCACGGTCACGCAGGTCACGTACAAGGAGCTGCTGGCGCGGGTCTCGCAGTTCGCCAACGCGCTCAAGGCCGAGGGCATCCGCAAGGGCGACCGGGTCGTCATCTACATGCCGATGAGCATCGAAGGCGTGATCGCGATGCAGGCCTGCGCCCGCATCGGCGCCACCCACAGCGTGGTCTTCGGCGGTTTCTCGGCCAAGGCGCTGCAGGAACGCATCATCGATGCCGGCGCGGTGGCCGTCATCACCGCCAACTTCCAGATGCGCGGCGGCAAGGAACTGCCGCTGAAGGCGATCGTCGACGACGGCCTGGCGCTGGGCGGCTGCGAATCGATCACGAGCGTGCTGGTGTACCAGCGCACCGCCACCGCCTGCCCCATGGTGGCCGGACGCGACAAGACCTTCGCCGAGGCCCTGAAGGGGCAGGCCAGCGTTTGCCCGCCGGTGCCGGTGGGCGCCGAGCACCCGCTGTTCATCCTCTACACCTCCGGCTCGACCGGCAAGCCCAAGGGCGTGCAGCATGCGACCGGGGGCTACCTGCTGTGGGCCAAGCTGACGATGGACTGGACTTTCGACMTCCGTCCCGAAGACGTGTTCTGGTGCACGGCCGACATCGGCTGGATCACCGGCCACAGCTACGTCGCCTACGGTCCGCTGGCCGCCGGCGCGACGCAGGTGGTGTTCGAGGGCATCCCGACCTTCCCGCACGCGGGCCGCTTCTGGCAGATGRTCGAGAAGCACAAGGTCTCGATCTTCTACACCGCGCCGACCGCCATCCGTTCCCTGATCAAGGCCGCCGACAGCGACGAGAAGGTCCATCCGAAGAACTGGGACCTGTCGTCGCTGCGCATCCTGGGCACCGTGGGCGAGCCGATCAACCCGGAAGCCTGGATGTGGTACCACCGCCATGTCGGCGCCGAGAAATGCCCGATCGTCGACACCTTCTGGCAGACCGAGACCGGCGGCCACGTRATCACGCCGCTGCCGGGGGCCACGCCGCTGGTGCCGGGCTCGTGCACGCTGCCGCTGCCGGGCATCATGGCGGCGATCGTCGACGAGACCGGCCGTGACCTGCCCAACGGCGCCGGCGGCATGCTGGTGATCAAGCGGCCSTGGCCCTCGATGATCCGCACCATCTGGAACGATCCGGAGCGCTTCAGGAAGAGCTATTTCCCCGAGGAGATGGGCGGCACGATCTACCTCGCGGGCGACGGCGCGGTGCGCAGYGCCGACCGCGGCTACTTCCGCATCACGGGGCGCATCGACGACGTGCTCAACGTCTCGGGCCACCGGCTCGGCACCATGGAGATCGAATCGGCGCTGGTGGCCAAGACCGACCTGGTGGCCGAGGCGGCGGTGGTGGGCCGGCCCGACGACCTGACCGGCGAGGCGGTCTGCGCCTTCGTCGTCCTGAAGCGCGGCCGCCCGGCCAGCGACGAGGAAGCGCGCAAGATCGCGGCCGAGCTGCGCAATTGGGTGGCGAAGGAGATCGGCCCCATTGCAAAACCGAAAGATATCCGCTTCGGAGAGAATCTTCCGAAGGAAGACACGCAGCGG
>NZ_JBFUHO010000147.1:0-1897 GCF_056402355.1 Variovorax sp. P4_B11 | reverse complement strand
GTTGCTGACTTCCGCCGTGATCGTGATCGTGCCGCTGGTCAAGCCACCGAGATCGGCGGCCGAGGTCGTCCACACACCACCGTTGACGAAGGCCGTGACCACCACGCTGTTCACGCCGTCGCTGAAGGTCAGCGTGACCGTCTGGCCGTCTTCCACATTCGTGGTCGTTCCGCTCACCACCAGGGCTTCGGCCTCGGCGGCGTTGATCACGCCGTCGCCCGCGATCGGGCCGCCCACCGTGATGGTGGGTACCGTCGAGCTGACGCCGTAAGCGTGCGAAGCACTGCCGCTGGCGCTGTTGCCAGCCGTATCGCGGGTCACCACGCTGGCTTCGACCGTGGTGTCGGCGTCTGCGGCCAGATCCGAACCAAGTACGTCGATGCTCCAGGCGCCGTCTGCGTCCACGGTGCCGCTGTAGGTCACGCCGTTGATCACCAAGGTGACCACGTCACCCGCTTGCGTGCCGGTGGTCGTACCGCTCACCGCCACGGTCGCACCCGCTTCCGCGTTGTTGATCACGTTGTCTGCCGTGATGGCGTCGACCGCAATGGTCGGAGCCGTCGGCGGCGTGATGTCGAGGACAGCCGAGTCCGTCGCCTCAGCGGAGACGTTGCCCGCCAGGTCGGTGCTGGTCGCGCTCACGTTGAGCGTCGCGCCATCGGCCGGCGTCGGCAGACTCACGATGACGAAGCCGTTGGTCACGTCGGCCGCGCCCAGCGTGACGTTGACCGTGTTGGCACCATCCGTCACGGCGATCACGTCGCCGGCCGCTGCGCCGGAGACCAGGCTCACCTTGACCTGAATGCCGGCACCCAGTTCGGGGCCGCTGATGACACCATCGTTGTTGGCATCGCTGACGATCTCGACGCCGATGACGGGCGCCGTCTGGTCACCGCCCACGATCTCGACCGGTTCGGACTTGTTGCCCGACTCGTCGATCGCCTCGATCGTGCCAGGCTCGCCCTCGGGCAGCGGGTTCGGCTCGATGCGCCAGTTGCCGTCSGGATCCACCACGGCGCTGCCCACGACATTGCCGCCACCGTCGGTGACGATCACGATGCTGCCTTCTTCACCGGTGCCGGCCAGGCCACCGCCGTTGTTCTCATTGACCACAGGCGTCGTCGGATCGGTCTGGTCACCGCCCACGATCTCGACCGGCTCGGACTTGTTGCCCGAGTCGTCGATCGCCTCGATCGTGCCCGGCTCGCCTTCGGGCAGCGGGTTCGGTTCGATGCGCCAGTTGCCATCCGGATCCACCACGGCGCTGCCCACGACATTGCCGCCACCGTCGGTGACGATCACGATGCTGCCTTCTTCGCCGGTGCCGGCCAGGCCGCCACCGTTGTTCTCGGTCACCACAGGCGTCGTCGGATCGGTCTGGTCACCGCCCACGATCTCGACCGGCTCGGACTTGTTGCCCGACTCGTCGATCGCCTCGATCGTGCCCGGCTCGCCTTCCGGCAGCGGGTTCGGTTCGATGCGCCAGTTGCCATCCGGATCCACCACGGCGCTGCCCACGACATTGCCGCCACCATCGGTGACGACCACGGTGCTGCCTTCTTCGCCCGTGCCGCCCAGGCCGTTGCCGTTGTTCTCGTTAACGACCGGCGTCGATGGTGGCGTCATTTCCAGCACGGCGCTGTCGCTGTCGCTCGCCGGGTTGCCAGCTGCGTTGCTGACTTCCGCCGTGATCGTGATCGTGCCGCTGGTCAAGCCACCGAGATCGGCGGCCGAGGTCGTCCACACACCACCGTTGACGAAGGCCGTGACCACCACGCTGTTCACGCCGTCGCTGAAGGTCAGCGTGACCGTCTGGCCGTCTTCCACATTCGTGGTCGTTCCGCTCACCACCAGGGCTTCGGCCTCGGCGGCGTTGATCACGCCGTCGCCCGCGATC
>NZ_JBFUHO010000146.1:0-1905 GCF_056402355.1 Variovorax sp. P4_B11 | reverse complement strand
ACGAGGCGTTGATCGAGCCCATGGTGCCGACCACCTGGCTGACCACGCTGCCGCCCCTGACCGCCACCTCGGAGGCCGAGACGGCCAACTGGTTGGCCTGCCGGGCGTTGTCGGCGTTCTGCTTGACCGTCGAAGTGAGCTCTTCCATCGAGGCCGCCGTCTCTTCCAGCGAGCTGGCCTGCTCTTCGGTGCGCGAGGACAGGTCCTGGTTGCCGGTGGCGATCTGGCCCGACGCCGTCGCGATCGTGTCGGTGCCCGTGCGGACTTCGCCGACCACCTTCGCCAGGCTGTCGTTCATGTGCTTCAGTGCCTGCATCAGTTGCGCGGTCTCATCCCGGCCCTCGGTCTCGATGCGGCTGCCCAGGTTGCCGTCCGCCACCGTCTCGGCCACCTCGACCGCCTTGCCCAGCGGGCGCGTGATGCCGACCGTCAGGCGCCAGGCCAGAAGCGCACCCATGAGGAGCGCGATGGCCGACAGCACGATCAGGTAGGTGCGGCCCGCCTGGTCATCCTTCGCGATGCCCTTGGCCGCGTTGTCGATCTGTTCGCGCTGGTAGGCGGCGAGGTTTTCGACGGCCTTTTCGTAGTTCGCAAGCAGCGCACTGAATTGGGTGTCGGCCAGCTTGTTCGCGGCCTCCCCGTCGTTGTTGGCCTTGAGCTTGTTGAGGACGGCCAGCATCTCGAGGACCCCCTTGCGTTGCTCCGCCACCTTGCCGTAGAGATCCTTCTCCGCCGGCGAGCTCAGCAGTCCCTCCAACTCCTTCTGGATCGGATTGATGCGCGCGACGCCCTCCCCGATCTGCTTCCTGAAGTAGGCCTCGGTGGCGCTGTCGGTGGCCTTGACCATCGCGAAGGTGCGCACGATGCTGGCCGCGAGCAGGGTCGACCACTGCCCGACGAGGCGCTCCTTGACCAGCGCGCCCCCCACCATCTCTTGCGTCGCATTGCCCACGTTGGCCAACCGAAGCATGCCGGTCGCGGATATCGAGGCCATCAGCACCAGCATGGCTGCGAAGCCCACGCCCAGGCGCATGCCGATCTTCAGATTCTTCAAGCTCATCGCACATTCCCTTTCTTCCATCGAACTGGTGAATCGGCACCGCGGTGCCGCATGACTGTCTAGAACTCGGTCCAGTCGCCCACGGCGGCGGCCGCTGCCACCGGCCGGGACGGCGCAGCGGCCTGCTGTTCGCGCGGCGCCGCAAGCGGCAGGCCGTGCGTCTTCGGAGCGGACTTTGCGATCGGCGCCTTCGGAGCTGCGGCGCGCGCCGTGGTGTGCACCGCGGGGCTCTCCGCGTCGAGCTTGAAGGTGCTCACGACCTGCGACAGGCTGCCGGCCTGCGCCTGGAGCGACTGCGCAGCCGCCGAGGCTTCTTCGACCAGCGCCGCGTTCTGCTGCGTCACCTGGTCCATCTGCGCGATCGCCTGGTTGATCTGCTCGATCCCCGAGGTCTGCTCCTGGCTCGCCGCCGTGATCTCGCCCATGATGTCGGTCACCCGCTTGACGCTGCCGACGATCTCTTCCATCGTCTTGCCGGCCTGCGCCACCAGCGCGCTGCCCGCGCCCACCTTGCCCACCGAGTCGTCGATCAGCCCCTTGATCTCCTTGGCCGCCGCCGCCGAGCGCTGCGCCAGGCTGCGCACCTCCGAGGCCACCACCGCGAAGCCGCGGCCCTGCTCGCCGGCGCGGGCGGCTTCCACCGCCGCGTTCAGCGCCAGGATGTTGGTCTGGAAGGCGATGCCGTCGATCACGCCGATGATGTCCACGATCTTCTTCGACGAGGCGTTGATCGAGGCCATCGTGTCCACCACCTGGCTCACCACCTCCCCGCCCTTGACCGCCACTTCGGAGGCCGAGACGGCCAGTTGATTCGCTTGACGCGCGTTGTCCGCGTTCTGCTTGAC
>NZ_JBFUHO010000145.1:0-1933 GCF_056402355.1 Variovorax sp. P4_B11 | reverse complement strand
CACGCACTTCGTCCGCGAGTTCGAGTACCGGACGCCGAATCTGCTGTTTGCCCTGCTCAACCGGCTGAGCCTTCGAAGCCGCATCGAGGCCGAGTCTGCCCAGGCCGTACGGCAGTTGAAGGAGCGCCTGGAATCGGCTGGCGAACCCGTTCAGCGTTCGGGTTAGCTACTTTCCGGCGCAAAAATGCGGCCCGGTCGACGACGGGGCCGCGCAGTCACGATAGAGGCGATCTCTGCATGAGCGCACTCGCCGCGGGAGCCCCGGGGGCGTGACGCCCTGAAGCGTTTCACCTGTGTTGTTGTCGTTGTTGTTCGCACGCACCATCGTGTCCGAGACTCTATTGAGGGGTAGTACTTTTCTTGCATGTATGGACCCTGCGCCTTTTGCAAGCTCTTTTCGGTGACGTCAAACGGTCTGCATGCATGCATACGGCTTGCCGGTGGGCGCGTCGAAACATGCCCGCAGCCTCGATGAGATCCGCACGCCCTGCCCTAAGTAAATTGACGGCTTGAGCTCAAAGGCGCAGCCGGCACGGAAAGCAGGCTTGTGGGCGTTGGTCCAACCAGTTCTGTCATCACTTGTAGTACTCACAGAACTGCGTGTAGCGCCAGGTGCGGCCCTCGGGGTGGGCGGCCACGTACTCCTGCCACAGGAGCATGAGCGTCGTGCCCTTGCGGTCGAGCTCCTGATGGATGCGACCCCAGTCGGGTTCGACGAAAGGCTGCGAGGTGCTTCTCATTCATGGATTGCATTTGCTGCAGCAAGCAGCGGTGGTTTCAAGATTGGGTTGAGGATCAGTGCGCGTTAGGGGCGCACGCATGTTGAGGGCGCCAGCCTGCTGCTGCCGCCAGGCGCAGCCCTGACTCACGCAATGGGGCCAGCCACGTCTCGGGATCCAGGGCGGACTGACGGTCATCGACCAGATGGCCGCCACGCTTGCGCCACCTTCCGGCAACCATCACCGAGTTGATGTTGGCAAGGCTTGTCTGCATGAGTACGGCATTGACCGGATCGTGCACAGGCTGCATGTTCGGCAGTCTTGCATCAACGAGCACGAGGTCAGCCTGTTTGCCAGGCGTGATGGTTCCAATGCGATCGATCTGGCCCAGCATGCGCGCGCCCTCGACCGTCACCCAGCGCAACGCGTTGGCGGTCGTGATCGTGGAAGTCGGCGGAATGACGGGACCGGACGCCGCCGCCGCGCGACGGAATGCCTCGTTGTCCAGGGCCCGTTGGTGGACAAGCGCCGTTCGCGCAGCCGTGAACATCTCCCCGGAAAGTCCGGACTCGAGGTCAATGCCGATGGACGCAGCAACCCCGCGGCGGCGCAGGCGGCCGATGATCGGATGGCCGTGGCCCTGCGTCATCTCGTTTTCCGGGGTGACAGAGAACGTGACACCAGCGGCGACGAACCGGTCGAGCTGCGTGTCCGAAAGATCGTTGCCGTGCACGATGTTGATGTGGGGATCCAGCAGCCCCTCGCGCTCCAGCACCGCCCAGCCGTCCGGCGCGCGCGCTGGGCCTCCCCCCTGATGCATCGAGGCAATGAGGTTCAACTCGCGCGCCAGCCTGAAATCTGCAAGCGCGACATCCAGTGTCGAGTAATGGGGACCGAGCACAGCCATTCCCACGCTCAGCTGCCCTCCATTTCCGAATCTTGGCTGCGCCGACAGCCGCTCCACTGGCATTGTCACGTTGCCGAAGGCGTAAGCTTGTTGGATGCAAAAGAAGAGGTCGCTGTATCACGGTCATCGGTTCCCTGCGGTGGTGATCAGCCAGGCGGTGCGCTGGTATTTCCGGTTTCAGCTGAGCCTGCGTGACATTGAGGAGTTGATGTTCGAACGTGGCGTGGTCCTCAGCTACGAGACGATCCGGCGCTGGTGCGACAAGTTCGGTGCGAGCTTCGCGCATGGTGCCAAGGGCGCGCGCCGG
>NZ_JBFUHO010000144.1:0-2006 GCF_056402355.1 Variovorax sp. P4_B11 | reverse complement strand
ATCGCCGACAGCGCCGGGCCGGTGGCCGAGGGGCCCGGCGCCACCGTGGCCGCGCCCGAGGTGGTCGATCCGCACGCGCCGACGATGCCGGCGCCCGAGCCCGTCGATCCGCACGCGCCGACGATGCCGGCACCGGAGCCGGTCGATCCGCACGCGCCGACGATGCCGGCGCCCGAAGTCGTCGATCCGCACGCACCCACCGCCTTGCCCGAAGGCGGCGGCATGCCGGAGATCCCGGGCCCGCCGCGGCTGCCCAACATCGAGCCGCTGCCGGACTACGGCGTCGAACTGCCCGACTGGAACCCGGCCGAGCCCAGCCCGTACGCGCCCACCGAGCGCCCGCCGCCGATCGATCCCCTGGCGCCGACGGTGCCGGTGCCCGAGGTCATCGACCCGCTGGCCCCGACGGTGCCCGCGCCCGAAGTTGTCGATCCACTGGCTCCGACCCAGCGCGCGCCGGCCGGGCCCGAGCGCGTGCTCCCGCCCGAGCCGGCCGTGCCCGAAGCGCGCCGTGTGAGCGACGACCAGCGCGTGCCGACGCCGGAGGAGGTCCGCGCTGCCGACATCGAGCGGACCCGGCTCGAGACCATCGGCGAACGGCGCCGCATGGCCGAGGGCGGCGGGTTGGTCGATCCCGAATTCCAGGACCTGCCCGATGCGCCAGGCCGTGCGAGGCGCCGCGGCGATCCGCGTCCGCCGGACCAGTCGGTCGTCTCCGATCGCGTCAAGGCCGACCTGCGTGCGCGGGCACGCGCGGCCTCGGGCCTGGAACTGCAGGCCGCCTTGCGCGACCCCGGGCAGCACAACACCCGCACGCTCGCGGCCATGGAGTTCCTGACACCCGAGCAGCTTGCCCACGTCGAGCGCACCGGCGAACTGCCGCCCGGCGTCCAGTTCCACCACATGATGACGGTGGCCGATTTCCCCGAGTTCGCGGACCGGCCCGATGTCGGTGTGCCGATGCCCGAGGACCTGCACACGCAGATGGGACACGGCGGCGACACCACGGCGCCGGTCGAGGCCGCCACGTTCCGCGACCCCGCCGCCGCCGACCGACCGCCGTTCCACAACGATCCGCAGGCGCAGAAGTACAACCGGCCGCGCGCCGCCGATGTCGCCGAGGGCCTGTCGACTTCGGGCGATGTCACGCGCGACCTGGTCATCGAGCGGCAGGCGCGGATCCGGCAACTCGAGGGCCGCGCCCGCGCGGCCCGCGATCCGGCGCGCGCGCAAGCGTTCCGTGCCGAAGCCGAATCGCTGCGCGCCGAAATCGAGACCATCACGCAACTGGAGGCGGCCGAGCGGGCGCGTGCCGCACCGCCGCCCGCCGAGACGCCGGCGACGGACGGCAGCGGTCCGCGCCGCGCGGGAGAAGGCGAGACCCGCAGCAGCGAGCCGTTGACGCCGGAGCAATTCGAAGCGCATGCCGCGATGGCGGAAAGCATGGGCGTGCCGCGAGAGAAGATCCAGCCCTCGTCGCGCCACACCGCCTACATCCCGGGCAGCTTCGACACCCTGCTGATCGGGCCCGACATCCATCCCTTGCCCGAGAACCGGCGGCCGACCGGCCTGGCCAACCCGGCCAATGCGGCGCTGGAGCCGCGCGCCGTGCTGGCGCACGAGGTCATCGGGCACCGCGAGGCCGAACTGGCGGGCCAGGTGCGCCATGCCGAGTGGCTGGAGGAGTTCCAGGCCAGCACGCGGGCCGCGCTGCACGACCCCGGACTGTCGCCGCAGCAGCGCTGGCTGCTGATGCAAGATGCCGAGGCGCGGCGCCGCTTTGCGCCCAACGACGACACGATCTTCGCCTGGACCGGGCGCCATGGCGTGCCCGAGGCGCCGAGCGGCCCGCCGACCCCGCGCCCGGCCGGCCACTTCCGGCCGCAGGACCAGCTGCCGAGCGTGATCGTCGACCGCGAGGCCCTGGTCCCGGCGCCGTCCGCGGAGCCTGCCGCCCGCATCGGCCCGGCTGGCGCGCCCACTCGCGCGCACCCGGTCGTCCCGGC
>NZ_JBFUHO010000143.1:0-2042 GCF_056402355.1 Variovorax sp. P4_B11 | reverse complement strand
CCCTGCAATGGCTGCCGGAGGATGCCGCCCTGGTGGTCGAGGTGCCCGGCGCCGCGCCCGCCACCTTCAGCCTGCTGCGCAACACCGGGCATGCGACGGTGTCGCAACTGATCGGCGAGCGCCGCGAACTGCGACCCGACGAGAACACGCTGACGCTCGTGCCCGGCATCATCGGCGCCTACCCCAACGCGTTCTACCGTGTCAGTCCGGCCCAGCTGCCGGCGATGGCCGAGGCGATCCGCGACTTGAAGTCCGAGGCGGACTACGCGGCCTTCTCCGAACGCTACGCGGTGCGCCGCACCGACCCCGGCTTCTGGGCCATGAGCGATGCGCTGGTCGCGCGCTACCGCCGCGACCAGCCGATCCAGGCCGGCATCCTGGACCTCAACCGCTTCGAAAACAGGTGACGGCGCCAGGGCCGGCGCAGCCAGGCCAGTTGGTAAAACACCCCTGGCACTTCACCTCGTCACGCGCAAGCCGGCCAGCGAAGGCCTTGCAGTCAACTTCGTCCCAGCAACCGAGCGTGCCCACCCACAAGGCGCGCGACGTCGACCAACTGCTGCCACCCCCTCTGGCAGCCACCCTCCCCTACCCCATAGCGCAACCTCGGCGCAAGGACCGAGATGCGTGTGTTCGCTGCGCCCTTACGATGGAATACCCCGCTACCGCGGGCTCAGCCTTGTCGTCGCCCGTCGAGTACCGCCGGCGCCTCTGATGGCCTGCAGGGCGACCTCGCACTTATAGAGGACGCCAGCGAGCGAGAACATCAGTTGCCAGCGCGCGCCTGGTATCCGCGGCCCGCCGGTCTCGTCCGCGAAGACGATGATTCCTGCTTGGGGCAGGTGCTCGATGGCGAACTCGCTGACCAAGGTGCTGTCGAACGCGTCGGCCGTGAGCGTGACGGTTCGTGCGGCTTCGTCGTACGCCACCAGGATCTCGAGGTCAGGCATCGATGAACGTGCGCTCGCGGATGCCAACCCCTCGAGCACGAATCTTGATATCGACGATGAGCCGCAGCGCTCCTTGGCCGGTTGCTGCGCACGGCATTCCTGGCGGACTACTTCGTCAATGAAGCGTTCCGGCGCGAACCGCGGCGGGTGCTCAATCGCGGCGAAGCGGTCAACGCCCTGAAGCGCGCCATCTACACCGGGCGGGTCAGTCCGGCGCAGGCCAAGCGCGTCGACGAGATGCAGGCGGTGGCCGACGCGTTGAGCCTTTTGGCCAACATTGTGATGGCCTGGAACACGACGCAGATGCAAGCGGTGCTGGATCGCTGGGCCAACCGGCGCCAGGTCATCCCGCCAGAACTCATCGGGCGGATCGCGCCCACGCGGCTGGAGGGCATCAATCTGCGCGGCGTCTTCCGCTTCCCGATCGAGCGCTACGCCGGCCAACGGCGGCAGCGCCACCTTGCACGCCTTGCTGCCTTTGCCCACCAGGTCCAGCCCCGCCACCGTCTTCCAGGCCACGCCGCTCGGATACAAGGCCTTGCGATACTTCGCGCCCCTCAGTTCGCACCGGATCGCGCCGGTTCTTGAGGAGCCCGAAGCGCCTGAGGAAAGGGCTCATGGGACCAGGGACCCTGTGAACTCGTCGAATGCAACGGGGGTCGAGAAGTCCGCTGTTTTCAACTCAATAGCTTCCAAGGGCCTGATCCGATTTCGCTCCAGGGCCACGGCTTCGATCAATCCAAAGTGCAACTGGCAAGCCTGCAAGAGACTGTCACCGCCGGCCTGCGCTCCGAACAGATCGCGCAGTGCGTCCTCAGAAATCTCGGCAAGAATGCGCGGCCCATCGAAGCCGTCTGGATAAGAGCCGGCCGCGCAAATTTGAACACGCTGCAAAGTGGATAGGCTGCTCCGATGGGCGAGGATAGAGCCCGGCATGACAGGAGCAGAAGATGAGCAAGAGACCCCGCCGCAACCACTCAGCGGCCTTCAAGGCCAAGGTGGCGATTGAGGCCTTGGCCGATGGCAAGACGATTGCCGAGATCGCACAGAAGCACGACGTACACCCCAACCAGGTGACGGAGTGGCGCAGGC
>NZ_JBFUHO010000142.1:0-2210 GCF_056402355.1 Variovorax sp. P4_B11 | reverse complement strand
GGCTGCGCGCGGGCTGCGCCGCCCGTACCAGGTCCGCCAGCGCCTGCCGGGCGGCCGCCACCGGCTCTCCGGAGCCGGCCGCGATGCGGTCGATCGCGGCATGGCCGCGCTGCTCGAGCGCCCGCAGCATCGCGATCTGCCAGGCCGCGAGCACGAACAGCACGCGGTCTTCGACCGTCAGTTCATGCACGTCGCGCAGCTTGTTGACCAGCTTGCGGCCCAGCGGCCCGAGGCCCTGCGACACCGCGCCGCCGATGGCGCCGCCGAGCGCCGCACCGGCGCCGAGCGAGAGGCCGGCCAGCGCGAGGTCGGCCACCACGCCGACCGCGGCCCCCACCGCCACGCCCTTGCCGAGCAGGATGCCGGCGTCCTTCAGGGCCTCGGGATGGAAGAAATCCATGGCCCAGCGGCCTTCCAGCAGCGGCAGCGCGGCTTCGTCGGCATCGCCTTCGCGAAAGCCGTAGAGCGCCAGCAGGTCGTCGGCGCAGCGCTGCGCCTTGTCGAACACGGCCTGCTGCAAGGCGGAGATCGATCGCTGCCGGGTCGGCGCGTCGGCGAAGTCGGCGGCCGGCACGGTGCGCCGCATCGACGCGGCGTCGACCAGCAGCTCGGCGACGCGCAGGCCCGCCGCCTGGCGGCGCTGCGCGAATTCCTCCTCGAGGAAGACCGCCACGCGATCGAGCCGTGCCCGCCGGTCGCGCAGCAGGGTGGCGAGGTCGCGATAGAGCTCGCGCTCGGCGCCGACGAAGGGCGCTGCCGCATCGAAACGCACCACCACGTGCAGTCCATAGGCCGACAACAACGCTTTCCACGCGGCCTCGCGGCTGGCCGCATCGCGGACGAAATTGAGCACCGGCAGCAGCGGCCGCGCGCAGGCGTTCAGCAGCTCGATCTCGGCGCGGAACTTGGGCAGCACGGGTTCTCGCGCATCGATCACGAGGAACGCGGCTTCGACCTCGAGCAGCGCGCGCAGCACCTTCGCCTCCTGCTCGAAGACGCCGTGCGCCTCGGGGCCCTGCAGGAACCGGCGGATGCGCTCGGGCGGCATCGCGGCCTTGTCGAGGCCATCGATGTGTTCGCGCAGCGCGACCGCGTCCTCGAGCCCCGGCGTGTCGAGGAAGCGAACCGCCGGCGCGCCGTCGACCTGCAGGTCGACGGCCTCGACGTGGCGCGTGGTGCCGGGGCGCTCCGAGACCTCGCCGAAGTTCACGCGCCGCGTCAGCGTGCGCAGCAGCGAGGTCTTGCCGGCGTTGGCATGGCCGACCACGGCGATGCGGATCGGGGCCGTCATGCCCAGCCGTGCAACACGGCCTCCGCTGCGTCGCCGGCGCCGAGTTCCTGGAGGCCGACATCGGTCAGCCAGGCCTGCCAGCGCAGCCGGGCCGCGGCATCCGCCGGGCCGCCGAGCAGCCACAGCCGGCATTCGCCGCACAGGGCCATCACCTCGCGCAGGAAGCGCTCGGTGCCGCGGTCGGGGCTGGACGCGGCGCGGCAGCCGACCACTGCGCGCCGCGGCCGCACGCGGGCCAGGGTGTCGAGCAGTTCGCGCCGCTGGTCCGCGCTGCCGTCGATGCGCAGCGCTTGCGCGGTCGCGATGTCGAGCCGGGCCGGGGGCCACGGCTGTTCCGGCGGCAGCTCGAACCCGATGGCGATCAGGATGTCGGTGGTGTTGCCGGCCGACAGGTGCGACGGCGTGCCGGGAGGGATGCGGCCGGGATCGGCATCGACGATCTGCCGCGGCGCCAGCGCTTCGAAGCGTGCCAGCAGCCGTTGGAATCCGGGCTCGGAAAGATCGGGCTGCAGGCCCTTCCTGCGCAGGGCCCAGACGGCCGCGCTCAGCAGCGCGAAGGCCAGGCGCGGCAGCAGCCCGTAGACCACGATGCAGCCCGTGAGCCACAGCCCCCAGGCGCGCTGGCCCGAAGCCGCCGCCAGCGGCGACAGCACGGCCTGCGCGTCAGGCACCGGGAAGCCCAGCCAGGCCGGCGCCTGCCCGAGCGCCTGCACGCTGCGCACGAAGAAGGCGGGGTCGAGGATGGTGGTTTCCCAGTTCAGCGTGTAGCTGCGGAAGGCCAGCGCGAACAACAGTGCCGCGAGCACCGTCGCGAAGGACAGCGTCCAGATCGCATGGCTCACGAAGCCCAGCGCCCAGGGCAGCAGCCGGGCGCGCGCCAGCAGCCGCGTGGTGGCGCGCAGCAGCACCGGCGCCTGGC
>NZ_JBFUHO010000141.1:0-2262 GCF_056402355.1 Variovorax sp. P4_B11 | reverse complement strand
ATGTACCAGTCGACGATCTTCGGCACGTCGGTGCGCCCGCGCGCGCCGCCGAAGGCCGAGCCTTCCCACTTGCGGCCGGTGACCAGCTGGAACGGCCGGGTGCTGATCTCGGCGCCGGCCTCGGCCACGCCGATGATGATGCTGCGGCCCCAGCCCTTGTGCGTGCATTCGAGCGCCTGGCGCATCACCTGCGTGTTGCCGATGCACTCGAAGCTGTAGTCGGCGCCGCCGTCGGTCAGCTGCACGATGGCATCGACCACGTTCGGCGTGTCCTTCGGGTTGATGAAGTGCGTCATGCCGAACTTGCGCGCCATCGCCTCGCGCGCCGGGTTCAGGTCGACGCCGATGATCTTGTCGGCGCCCACCATCTTCGCGCCCTGGATCACGTTGAGCCCGATGCCGCCGAGGCCGAACACCACCACGTTGGCGCCGGCCTCGACCTTGGCCGTGAAGATCACGGCACCGATGCCGGTGGTCACGCCGCAGCCGATGTAGCAGACCTTGTCGAAGGGCGCGTCCTCGCGGATCTTGGCCAGCGAGATCTCGGGCGCCACCGTGTAGTTGCTGAAGGTGCTGGTGCCCATGTAGTGGAAGATCGGCTTGCCGTCCAGGCTGAAGCGGCTGGTGGCGTCGGGCATCAGGCCGCGGCCCTGGGTGCCGCGGATCAGCTGGCACAGGTTGGTCTTGCGGCTCAGGCAGAACTTGCACTGGCGACATTCGGGCGTGTAGAGCGGGATGACGTGGTCGCGGAAGTGCATCCGCTTGACCTTGCCAATCATGTCCATGGTGATCACCTGTTCGCCCTGCTGAAATATTCAGCAGGGCAGTTAAGCACCCTGGTCAATCTTGAATCGGCAGACCTCAGTTCAAGTGATCAGTTTTCGGTCGGCGCCAACAGTGCTGGTGCTGACCGAGCGCAAGGAGCACCTCGACGCCATCCTCTTGGCACTGGCAGCACAGTCGCCACCGCCCTTCGTGCTGCACGGTCGGATGTCCGCCAGCATGTAGATCTCGCGCGCATAGTTCAACGTGAGCGACAACGACACCTTGCGCTGCTCGCGCCAGGTGAAGATCAGGTTCAGGTCTTCGTCCGCGCGCAGCGCCCGATGTGCGTCGAAGTCGCGCCGCGGAGGCTTCGCGAACCGACCGTTGAAGTCGACCACGAAGTGCGGCGCGAACGCGTTGGCTTCCTTCAGCGTGCTGATGCCGCGCAGCCTCAGTTCCTTCACCAGCCGATCCTGCAGCGTCAGGTTGGCGCGCTCAACTCGGCCCTTTGCCTGGCTGGTACCTTCATGCCTACGAGAGCGTGAGCCAGGCCCGAAGCGGAATCGGGCGCTACATCGACTCCTACAACACCCGACGTCCGCATTCGAGCCTCGGCGCCCGAACGCCGGACGTGGTGTACTTCCAGACGCTGCCATGGCCTTCGGCCAAGGCAGCCTAACCCCGCAGGATCCACTTAAAAGAAATCGGAGTCTGTTCAAACCAACGGGGCCGGGCTCGTCCGGGTTCCAGATCTTGCCCCGGAAGACCCCGCCCAGGCCTGCGACCCGGAATCCGGCGATCTCGACGACTCGGCCATGCAGGTTTCGATCAGCCAGCTCCGAGTTGACGCACGACGGCACCAGCCTAGTGGGCCTGGAGGCGGTCCGGCGCCGACAATCCACATGCTCTGAATGGCACCCAGGAGACACGAATGAATGCCGATATCAAATCCATCGAAAGCGTCTGAGCCGACGCCTATCCTGTGGGCATGGATCGTACTTTGCCCAAGCCCGCGCACAGCTCCATCGACGCCACGCGGAAAGAAGCCTGCAGCCGCTTCGCCAACCGCGCGTGCGTACGCCATGGGCTCTGTGGAGATCAGCTATGCCGACCTGGCCCGACGGTCGACCCAGTTTTGCGGCCTGGTTGAATCGGGTGAGCGGCTTCGCGCCGGCAGATCGCGTCGCTGGAATCGCTGCGAGCGTGATTTTCCTGGACTGGCCTCGTCCAACCGTGACGCGAAAGAACCTAGTGTAGTGCGCTCGAAATAGTGGAACTTATTCGATGCGGCACACTCCGACCTTGACGGAGGTCGCAGCCATGCGCATTGCCCCAAGGATCGAACTGGATGCTGTTGTCGAACGAGAGTTGACGGCCTTGGCGCGGCGTGGCCGTGTCGAGGCTCGTGTGCAGCAAAGGGCCAAGATCGTATTGCTGGCCGCTCAGGGCTGGCAGAACAAGGACATCGCCTGCGAGGTCGATCTGGATCGGCGCCAG
>NZ_JBFUHO010000140.1:0-2457 GCF_056402355.1 Variovorax sp. P4_B11 | reverse complement strand
AGGCATGAGAGCAATTCTGGCAGGAGCTTTCCAGTTGAGGTGTGATGAACTTCGCGCGATTGCTGTCTATTGCAGGCGCGGCGAAGCAGGGCCGCCTACTTGTGCAGGCGCGGAGATGGCGTCAACGCCGCCACGCTCGAGCAGCCATCGAAATAACATTTAACATAAATCGCATTGTATCTTCTAAGTCTAGGCCCCAAATAGTAATGTCGCGTTTGGCCCGAATAGAAATGTCGCATTGTTGCCCCGGTCCAGCTTCTGGACCCGAGGCACAGCGATGGCAACACCGGCGGCAACTATCACCATGTCGATGCGCGAAGCCGACCGCCTCAAGACCATCCAGGCTGTGGTCGATCGGATGACGCGCGTCGGCCAGGCCGCGCTGCGGCTCGGCCTGAGTCGACGGCAGCTTGAGCGCTTGATCCAGCGGTACAGGGACGAAGGCGCTGTCGGGCTTGTTTCGCGCAAGCGAGGCCGATCCAGCAACCACCAGTTGGCGCCGGGGGTCGCGGAGCGCGCGATCGGGCTGATCCGGGAGCGCTACGCGGACTTCGGGCCCACGTTGGCCTGCGAGAAGCTTTCCGAACGCCATGGTTTGACAATCGGTGTCGAGACGGTGCGAACGCTGATGACGGCCGCGGGGCTGTGGACGCCCCGCAAGCAACGCGCGGCCAAGATCCACCAGCCCCGCAACCGCCGCGCATGTGTCGGCGAGCTGATCCAGATCGATGGCAGCGACCATGCGTGGTTCGAGGAACGTGATGCGCATTGCACGCTGCTGGTGTTCATCGACGATGCCACGAGCCGGCTGATGCAGCTGCACTTCGTGCCCACAGAGTCGGCCTTCGCGTACTTCGAGGCCACTCGGGCGTACCTGGAACAGCATGGCAAGCCGGTGGCCTTCTACAGCGACAAGGCCAGCATCTTCCGATCGGTGCGCGGCTCGACCGACTTCGGCCGTGGCACGACCCAGTTTGGGCGCGTCCTCTTCGAGCTGAACATCGACATCATGTGTGCCAACACGAGCCAGGCCAAGGGCCGAGTCGAGCGAGCCAACCTGACCCTGCAGGATCGCCTGGTGAAGGAATTGCGCCTGCGGGAGATCAATACGCGCGAGGCGGCCAACGCCTTCGCACCGCACTTCATGGCCGATTTCAACGCCCGTTTCGCCAAGACGCCACTGCGCGAGTTCGATGCCCACCGGCCGGTGCGCGACGACGAAGATCTGGATCTTCTATTCACCTGGCGACTTCAGCGCAAGGTCTCGCTGTCTCTGACGCTGCAGCACGACCGGGTCATCTACCTGCTCAAGGACACGCCGGCCAACCGCAAGCTGATCCACCGTTACATCGACGTGTTCGAGTACCCGGATGGCCGGATCGAACTGAGAGCCGACGGCGCCAATCTGGTTTATGAGCGCTACGACCGGCTGCCTCAGGTCGACACAGCTGCCATCGTCGAGAACAAGCGCCTGAGCCACGCCTTGCAAGCCGCACTGGTGATCCAGGCCCAGCGTGACGATCGCCGCATCTCCAACACCCCGTCGCGCACGAACCAAGGCAAAGCGCCCTACCCCAAGAAGGCTTTGCCGGGCACGAAGCGCTCGAGGCAGATCACCCCCAAGGACATGGAAATGGCGGTGATGAAGGTCTGCGCATCGAAAACTGCGCCGGCCTCCGGCTGACAGGCCTGTGCGGATGATGCTCAAGGCAAGGCAACCACCGAGACCACGGCAAACCTTGCAAATGCGACATTTCTACTTGGGAGGGAATGCGACATCTGAACTCGGCGTTGACAAAGTCGTTGATTTATAACGACTTTATCAATTTCGGCAGGGCGGCGGCCGGCTTGATTTTGAGGCTCGAATCGTACTCCAGTTACGACGACGCGAGCATTTTCAAACGGCCCCATCGACCTGGATATCCACCGGGGGGCCCGCCGCTTGTTTAGGACGCCTGATGCGGGCGCGCGCCGGACGCCGCTACGGGGCGATCTCGGTTTTCGTGCATTTTGTGGCGCTTAACCCGCCTAACCTCAATCAAATCAATGAGTTGCGAGATGCTCGCGTTTGGCCGGACGCTGGTTTTCGTGCATTTTGTGGCGATGCTGAAATGGTGAGCCCGGTGGCCGCCTCCGACGCCGTCACTGCCACGATGAAAAACGACGGGCTATTCGCGCGCGGTCTGTCGAGCAGCCGGTCCTTGCCTGGCCAGCGATGGCGGCACCGGCTTGTCGTTCATTGAGCACGATCGGCTGGTCGTACACGATGCCGTAGCGATCCAGGACGTGGGTGTAGAGCCCGGCAGCGTAAGTACGACGCCGCGGATCGACGCGTGCGTTCCACAGGTGCTGGGAAGCGTCCAACGACATCATGTCGGCAGAGGCCTTGTCGCCGGGGCCCCATAGCGCTGCAAGCGGGAAGGTGCGCTGAAACTCGACGACGCGCTCATTTGCGCG
>NZ_JBFUHO010000139.1:0-2685 GCF_056402355.1 Variovorax sp. P4_B11 | reverse complement strand
GCGCGTGGCGTCGTAGACCGGCGTCTTGCTGGCGCCGCGCGCAATGCCTTCCCAGGCGGTGGCCTTGAGCTGGCACGGGGCGTCGTGGCAGGCGTGGCAGGCCACACAGCGGCGGTCGAGGATCGGCTGGATGGTCTGCGCATAGGACTCGCCGGGCGCCGGCGCCAGCGGCTGGTCGAAACGCTTGGGATCGGCCGGCCCGTAGAGCTGGTCGAAGCGGTGGAGGGCGATCGTCGTGCAGGCGGCGAGCAGGACGACCAGGATCAGGGATGCGACACGACGCATGCGGCTGCTTTCGGCTTCGACTGTGGATCACGCAATGTAACCGTCGTCAGCCTTCGAGAAGGCGCGTCAGGGTCCGCGGGCGTCGATCCATTGCCGCCATTGCGCGGCGGCGGCGCTGCGCGCGCCGGCATCCGGATCGTTCGGGTCATAGGCGCCGAGCGAGCGCCACAGCGCGCCCCACTCGTCCACCCCCGGCAGCATGGGCACCACCGCCTGCAGCACCGCGAAGGCGCGCTGGCGGGTCAAGGGCGCCGGCGCGTCCAGCAGCGGCGCGATGACCGGCAGCGCGTCCGCGCCGCGCGCCATGAGCACGTAGGTCGCCACCGTGTGCGGCGCCCGCAGCACGTCGGGATGGTCGTCGAAGGTCTGCGCCAGCGCATCGAGCGCATCGGGCGTCCCGATCGCGGCCAGGCCCTGGGCGGCGCGCCCGCGCACCAGCGGATCGCTGTCGGCGAGCGCGGCACGCAAGGCGTCGGCGGCCACCGGGTCGGCGATCTCGGCCAGGCCCTGGGCGGCCTTCTCGCGCACCCGGGCGTCGCTGCTTCCGAGCGCGCGCAGCAGCAAAGGCGTCGACGCGCGGCCGGCTACCACCAGCGTGGCGAGCGCGCGGGCGCGGTCGGCCGGATCGGCCGCATCGAGTCCGCCCAGATCTCCGCTCATAAGGCAACCTCCGTGCTTCGCACTGCGGTGCGAGCTTGCTTGGGGCGGCCCGGCGCGGCGCTTTGAGCAACCTCCGTGCTTCGCACTGCGGTGCGAGCTTGCTTGGGGCGGCCCGGCGCGGCGCTCATGGCCCCCTCGACACCGGTGCCGGCCGCGAGAAGGTGACGACCACGCGCCGGTTGGCCCAGCGGTTGGCCTCGCGCGACTGGTCGGCGCCGACCGCGGCATCGCCGCCCTGGTCGCCGGTGCCGGCATCGGTGGTGGCGGCGGTCGAGGCGCCGACGCCAACCGAGATCCAGTCGAGGCGCGAGCGCGGCAGGCCGCGCGCCAGCAGCGCCGCCTCGACCGCGTCGACGCGGGCCAGCGACAGGTTGGTGTTGTAGCGGCTGTTGCCGCCGACCTGGTCGGCCGAGCCTTCGAGCGACACGATGACATCGGTGTTGCGCAGCAGGTAGGGCATGAAGTCGTCGATGCGTGAGGCCTCGGAGGCGCTGAGCACCGCGCTGTCGAAGTCGAAGTAGAAGACCGCCGGCTCGTGCACGTAGAACTCGCGGTGCCGCTCCACGGCTTCGTCGAAGGTGGCCGAGGCGCCGTCGGCCACCGACAGGTGCTCGTCGATCACCTTGCCCGAGCGGATGCCGAAGCCCCAGTGGACCGCGGCGAGGTCGAGGCCCTTGTCCTGCGCCACCGCGACCGACTCGAACTCGAAGTCGAGGTCGACCGCCGCGCTGGCGATGCCGGGCTGGTCGTAGAGTGCCGCCGACCGGATGTCGGTCGCATCGTTGGAACGCTTGAAGCCCGGCGTGCGGCCCAGCACGCCACCGGTGCCGCCGCCGTAGAAGTCGGGCTGCTTCACCTGCCCGACCGAACCCACGGTGCCGGGCGCGGCAGGCTGGAAATTGAAGCTCGGCGACAGCGCCTCGCCGGCCGGCGCCGAGCCGGCGCCGCCGGTGCCGCCGTGGTAGACGTCCGTGAAGAAGCCGCCCTCGACGCCGGTGTCCGGGTTGTCCTCGGTCAGGATGCCCGGGTCGCCCAGCGCGCCGCGACCCGCGCGGTCGGCCGGCAGCGAAGCCGGCTGCACGTCGGCGCCCTTGACGTCGGTCAGCTTCACGACCTGCACCATCTCGATCTGGTTCGACAAGGGCGAATCCTCGCCCGGCACGAAGCGGATGTAGCCGTCGAGGCCGCTGTGGGTGGGCGGCGTGTTGATACCGCCTTCGCGCGTCTGCAGGTCGATCTCGAAGCCGCCGTTGGCGACCGGGAAGCTGCCATTGGTGCTGCGCTGGATGGCGTCGGGCGCGGCAGCGAGTACAGCCCCGCCGCCCGACTGCTGCACCACGTGCGAGAGCTCGTGGGCGGTCAACGTGTCGTCGCCCGGCCGGTGCCCGGCCCCGTAGAACACATCGTGGCCGTGCGTGAAGGCGTCGGCTCCGAGGTCTTTCGCGAGCAGCGCCGCCTGCGGGTCGGCGTGGGTGCGCACCGAAGCGAAGTCGGCGCCGAGGCGCGATTCCATGGCGCGGCGCGTGCGGACGTCAAGCGCCTCGCCCTGCGATCCGCTTTCCGCGGCCAGCGGGGATGGGCGTCGCGGCAGTGGCGCGCGCGGGCGCTCGGCGCCGGACCCGGGCGCGTCCGCCCGCGCCGCGCGGTCGGACTCATGCTCGAGGGCATCGCCGGCACGCCCTACCCGGAGTTGCAGAAAGCGCGGCAGGCCTGCGCGCGGCGCCGCCGCGGCACCGGCAC
>NZ_JBFUHO010000138.1:0-2781 GCF_056402355.1 Variovorax sp. P4_B11 | reverse complement strand
TCGTATTCCTGCTCGTCGCCGGCGTAGGTCATCGTTGACCAGTAAGGACTGATCTCTGATGGTTCCTCCTCCAGCCCGGCAATGATGCTGTTGAAGTGACGCATGACCAGCCCCAACATGTGGTTCAACTGCTCGATGGAATCCATCGGCGGCATCATCTCCTTGATGCCCCAGATCTTGGGGAGCCAACGCTTCGGCTGGATCGTCCTCGGACCGACCGCGATGGCGTGCAGAAACCCATCCACCATGTCCAGTGTCATGACGTCTTCGGTATCGACGTCATAGAGCAGGAACCGGTCGAGTTCGTTGAACTCGGCCTCGCTCAACGGGGTAAACGGGGTGGCCATCGATTGAACCGGATGTGGGAACGACCGCGATTCTCGCGCACCGCCCGCCAATGACAAACATCCGATCACCCCGCGATCACTGCCCAAAAGGTCAGCAGGGCACAAGGGACGTGGTCAACAGAGCGCTTACACTGGAACAGCAAGCTGGCAGCGACGCCTTCCTGGCGTGCAACGAGCGACACGCTCATGCCAGGTTCGTAGGTTCGCCGCACCAGCGTGGCCTTCTCTGCAAGCGACCAGCGCCTGCGGCGCTGGTCGCTCAAGATCACCTCAACGGTTTCCGTATTCCTAGTCGTACTCACAGTCCTACTCCTATCTTCAAAGATAAGCGATAGACCGTGTCCCAATACTGTTCGTTTAAAGTGCAAATTCTCCCCCGGGATTTGTTGGTGACCATGGCGACGGACGTGATCGCTTGGCCTTTTGCAAAGGTGCACCTGGTGGCCCAGAGAACCCGCAGGGCGTGAAGCAGACAGGAACGCGAGTCGCGAGGTTGCGGCTGTGACCAGAGTACGGTGATGTGCGGTGTTTGACCATGCGCGGGGAGCGTCGATTGATGGTCCTCGTTGCGCGGATGTAGCCACTGGCCTGTAGCAATTCACGGAACCAGCGTCATCTTTTTATGGGCCTCGCTGGGGGGAAAGGCCCCGGAGTGGGGCTGCGTACGCCTGAGTAGATCCACGTGTCCTTTGAAGGATAACTCGGCGTGAGGTATTCGGTGGCTGGAGGCTCCTTGATGCAACAGCCATCTCACTGAGTAGTGCGCGAGCACCCAGCCATAGAACTCTTGTCGCACCAGCTCCGGTGTCTTACTTCGAAGCACACGCCGGCTCTGCCGCAAATGCGTCTTGAGTTCATCGAACACGGACTCTATCTCCCAGCGCTGGTGATACACCGCCGCCAGCTCCATGGCGGGCGCCAGCTGCGGATCCAACAACGTCGTCAGGAGACGGTAGCGCGGCTGCGCGTCGTCCAAGCCCGGCAACTCATAGTCGATCACGCGCACCGTGATGGCCTGCTGGTCAGCCTCCGCTCGGGTGACATGGCTGGGACGGATGACACTGAGGAACGACCCATCGTCGAGCACGCGTTGGACCGGCATCTTCCAGGTGCTCCCGCATCGCCATAGCAAGTCTGCTCCCGTGGCCTTGGCCTGGCGCCAGTGCTCAAATGAGTTGAAACCTCGGTCGGCCATGCAAAGCATGCCCGGCTCGAGACGCGGCAGCAACGCGGCCGCGAGCCCTCGTTCGCCATCGCAAAAGGCCCCGATGTTGGCGCCGAGGATGGCGTGTGTAGCGCACTCGATCAATACGGCGCAGCGAGCCTGTGGGAAGCCGGCATGACCGGCGGTGACGGCACTGCTGTTCGGGTAGCCGAAAACCCGGGCGTTGTCGGCTTCATCAGGAAGCTCGAACGTGCTGCCGTCAATCGCCACGAGTCGCAGGTCGGCAAAGAAAGCTTGCGGATGATCCCGAGCGTTGGCCAGAGGCACGCAGCAGCGTTTGACCAAGTCACTCAAAGGAGCCGAGCCGATGCGGCTGCGCAACGAGCTGATGGAGGATTTGGCAACAAGCGCAGGCTGCGCGGCTCCACTGGCCCAGGCCAGCCCCTGGGAGACGACGGCGAAGACCTCTTCGTAGGCCGCCTCGGGATACAGGCTCAAGGCGATGCAGTAGTACGCCCCGGCCACCGCTGGAAAGCTGCGAATGCGTTGACTGTTGCAACCGTGCTCGTCCAGAACAGCGTGCACGATATCGGCGGGCACCACCCGGGCCAGCAAACTGGCCGCCAAGAAATCACTCAGCCGGGCACCCGCGCCCAACACCGCCTTTGTCCGTGCCATGTCCCGTCCGTCGCCGAGTTGCCACGACTGTGATTGTAGGTAAATTCACCCTAATCGAACAGTATTGGACCGTGTCCTGTCATTCAAGGGGCCAGCTCAGGTGGTCGTCCTATAGTCCTGAAGGTCGAAGTTCTCGCAGCGGTCCAGCCACGGTTCTCAGTGCGATGCACGTGCTTCCTCCTCGTCTGTGGCGTAGGTAGCGCGGTCCGTAGCACGCTGTTCCTGTTCAAACGTCTTGTAGTGCGAGTCCTCGCTTGACCTGATTCAAACAGGCATCCAGGCC
This sequence comes from Variovorax sp. P4_B11, assembly GCF_056402355.1. Taxonomy (NCBI): domain Bacteria; kingdom Pseudomonadati; phylum Pseudomonadota; class Betaproteobacteria; order Burkholderiales; family Comamonadaceae; genus Variovorax; species Variovorax sp. P4_B11. Next base: position 308 of record NZ_JBFUHO010000138.1, on the reverse strand, counting down.
TCCCGCCATTACCTTGCCAAGGCTGACGCGGTAAATCCGTGGGTCCAGATTTACATTCTTTCGTAAGCGCGCAATAAACCACGCCCTTCCGTCGAGCGCGATGAACTGAGAGGCTACGTACCCATGTACAGGAACGTGGGCACGTAATGTCAGATTGGATTTCAGAGTTGGCGCGGCGCCTGGTTGTCGGGCACAAGCGCGATGGTCGCAGCATCTACGACGAGCAGGCCAAGCGCGAGTTGGTCCTGGCTTGTCGTGAGCCCGGGGTATCGATAGCGAAGCTGGCTCGCGATTGCGGCGTCAACGCG
>NZ_JBFUHO010000137.1:0-3209 GCF_056402355.1 Variovorax sp. P4_B11 | reverse complement strand
GATCAAGTTTGCGCTGGGGACGCCGAGCTATGACCAGTTCACGGTGGTGATCGTGCTGAACATCGGGGGGCGGGTGGTGGGGATGGTGGTGGACAGCGTGTCGGACGTGATCACGCTGACGGCGGAGCAGATCAAGCCGGCGCCGGCGATGGGGTCGGTGCTGGACACGGACTACCTGATCGGGCTGGGGACGCTGGACGAGCGGATGCTGATCCTGGTGGACATCGACCGCCTGATGTCCAGCGACGAGATGGGCCTCGTCGAAGCTGCCGCGGCCTGAGTCGAATCTTCCACACCGGTCGCCATCATGAACCTCCTGTCGAACGTCCGCATCGGGACACGCCTTGCCATCGGATTCGCCATCGTCCTGGGTCTGACGATCCTCTCGACCGCTGCCGCCCTGGTCAGTGCGCGGAGCAACGCGGAAGCCACCCGCCAGATGATGCAGAGTCCGCTGGCCAAGGAGCGGCTCATCTCCGACTGGTACGTGCTGACCTACTCGGCGATCGCGCGCACCTCGATGATCGCCAAGACCACCGACGACACGCTGCCCGTCATGTTCGCGGAGGTGATCTCCGACAGCGTCAAGAAGGGCAGCGAGACCATGGCCAAGGTCGAGTCGCTGCTGGTGACGGAGCGCGAGAAGTCGACCTTCAAGTCGATCGTCGAGCTTCGCGCGAAGTACCAGGCGGCCAAGGATGTGGTGGGCAAGGCGAAGGCCGGCGGCAACGCGGCCGAGACGGAGCGTGCCTTCAAGGAGTCGTTCCAGCCGGCCGCCAAGGCCTACGAAAGCCGTGTGCTGGACCTGCTGTCGATGGAGCGGCAGGCGATCGACGACATGAGCCTGGCCATCGACGCGGCCAACGAGCGCAGCTTTCGCCTGACGCTGTCCCTGGGCATCCTGGCGGTGCTGATGGGCAGCGTCTTCGCATGGCTCATCTCGCGCAGCATCACGCGTCCGCTGGGCAAGGCAGTCAAGGTGGCCGAGACGGTGGCTGCGGGTGACCTGAGCGCGCGCATCGAGACCGAGGGCCGGGATGAGACCGCGCAACTGATGCAGGCACTGAAGCACATGAACGACAGCCTGGCGAAGGTGGTCGGCGAAGTCCGCACGGGCACCGACACGATCGCGACGGCATCGAGCCAGATCGCCACCGGCAACCAGGACCTGTCCTCGCGCACCGAAGAGCAGGCCAGCTCGCTGGAAGAGACGGCGGCCTCGATGGAAGAGCTCACTTCGACGGTCAAGCAGAACGCCGACAACGCGCGCCAGGCCAACCAGCTGGCCGTCTCGGCCTCCGAGGTGGCGGTCAGGGGCGGCGGCGTGGTCAGCCAGGTGGTCGGCACCATGGGCTCGATCAACGCCTCGTCGAAGAAGATCGTGGACATCATCGGCGTCATCGACGGCATCGCCTTCCAGACCAACATCCTGGCGCTGAACGCGGCGGTGGAAGCCGCGCGCGCCGGCGAGCAGGGCCGCGGCTTCGCGGTGGTGGCCTCGGAGGTGCGCAGCCTGGCGCAGCGCTCGGCGGCGGCGGCCAAGGAGATCAAGACGCTGATCGGCGACTCGGTGGAGAAGGTCGAGGAAGGCAGCAAGCAGGTGGCGGAGGCCGGCAAGACGATGGAGGAGATCGTCGACAGCGTGAAGCGGGTGACCGACATCATGGGCGAGATCACGGCGGCCAGCCAGGAGCAGATCTCGGGGATCGAGCAGATCAACCAGGCGATCACGCAGATGGACCAGGTGACGCAGCAGAACGCGGCGCTGGTCGAAGAAGCCTCGGCGGCGGCGCAGTCGCTGCAGGAACAGGCCGGCAGCCTGGTGCAGGCGGTCAGCGTGTTCAAGATGGCGAGCGACGGCGAAGCCGCGCGCGCGATCGCACGGGCGAAATCGAAAGCCCAGGCGCCGCAGGCAGCGCGCAAGCAGGCCGGTGCCGCATCCGCTGTGCCGGCACCCAGGAAGCCGACGGCGTCGGTGCGCTCGGAGCCGAAGCTCGCTTCCTCGTCCGGCGACTGGACCGAATTCTGAATCCGGCCGCGCCAGTGGCCGCCACCAAAGGAAAGAAAATGCAGTGGTTTCAACATCTGCGCGTGACGCTCAAGCTGGTCTTGAGCTTTCTCGTGGTCGCGGCACTCGGCACCGTGGTCGGTGCGCTCGGCATCTTCCACATGGCGCGCATCAGCGCGTCGACCGAAAGGCTCTACAGCCATGAGCTGAGCGCATTGCAGGCGGTGCAGCAGGCCAATATCGCGCTGCTCTACGCCAGCCGGTCCCAGATGACGCTGCTGTCGGCGGCCACGCGCGGCGAGCGCAATGCGGGCGCCACCGCCATCCGCAAATCGCTCGAAGACCTGGAGGCCCGCACCGCGGAGGCCAAGCCGCTGTTCGAGGAGAGCGAGGCGGGTGCGAAGCTCTATCGGCAGTACGAGGCATTGATCTCGCCGCTCAAGCAGCGCATGGCCGACTTCGTCGCACTGGTGGGCAAGCAGTCGCTGGACAGCTCCCAGTTCGACGGCCGCGTGGGGGACGACAGCGCGCAGTTGCTGAAGGATTCCCGTGCGCTCGAGGAGGTGCTCGAAGCCATGGTGGCCCACAGCAACATGCTCGCCAAGGCCAGTGCGGAGCACGCCGCCGCGACCTATGGCAGCTCGCGCTGGATGATGCTGCTGATCGCGGGGGCAGGACTGCTGGCCAGCGTGGGCATGGGCATGATGGTCGCGCGCTCGCTCGGGCGGCAGCTGGGCGGCGAGCCCGCCTACGCGGCCGAGGTCGTCGGACGCATCGCGAGCGGCGACCTGGCGGTGGAAGTGGACACCGGCTCGGCGCGGGCCGGGAGTCTGCTGCACTCGATCCGGCTGATGCAGATCGAGCTGACCCAAGTGGTCGGGAAGATCAAGGTCTCGAGCGACACGATTGCCACGGCGTCGAACCAGATCGCCGCGGGCAACCAGGACCTGTCCTCGCGCACCGAGGAGCAGGCCAGCTCGCTGGAGCAGACGGCGGCGTCGATGGAAGAACTCACCAGCACGGTCAAGCAGAACGCGGACAACGCGCGTCAAGCGAATCAACTGGCCGTCTCGGCCTCCGAAGTGGCGGTCAAGGGCGGGGAGGTGGTGAGCCAGGTGGTGGACACGATGGCCTCGATCAACGCCTCGTCGAAGAAGATCGTGGACATCATCGGCGTGATCGACGGCATCGCCTTCCAGAC
>NZ_JBFUHO010000136.1:0-3379 GCF_056402355.1 Variovorax sp. P4_B11 | reverse complement strand
GCCCTTCCGTMGAGCGCGATGAACTGAGAGGCTACGTACCCATGTACAGGAACGTGGGCACGTAATGTCAGATTGGATTTCAGAGTTGGCGCGGCGCCTGGTTGTCGGGCACAAGCGCGATGGTCGCAGCATCTACGACGAGCAGGCCAAGCGCGAGTTGGTCCTGGCTTGTCGTGAGCCCGGGGTATCGATAGCGAAGCTGGCTCGCGATTGCGGCGTCAACGCGAACCAGGTGAACAGCTGGGTGCGCTTGTATGAGCGACAACTGGCCAAGAGCGCGGCGCCGAACGTGGACGTTGTCGAAGCGAAGACGCCGGCATTCGTGGCGCTCGAAGTCGCAGCGGCGCGCCAGCAAGGGACGTCGTCCATGGACGTGCAGGCACGCCTGCCCAACGGAGTTGTGGTCGACTTGCGTGATTGCGACATGCAGCAGGCGTTGGCGATGATCGAGGCGCTCGGGAGACTGCGGTGTTCCGCTTCGATGAAGGGCTGAAGGTCTACCTGCATCGCGAGGCCATCGACTTCCGGGTCGGCCTCAACGGTCTGGCGATCCTGGTCGAGCAGTCCCTCGGGCTGGATCCGTTCGCCGAGGCGGTGTACGTCTTCAGGAATCGGCGACGTGATCGCGTAAAAATTTTGGGTTGGCAGCGCAACGGCTTTTGGATGTTGATGAAACGTCTCGAGGAAGACCGTTTTATCTGGCCTGACGTTGCCACCGTGCCGACGTTGACGGTGGAGCAACTGCACTGGTTGCTCGATGGCATTGATCTCGCGGTGGTACAGAAGCACCCTCGTCGCTTTTATCAGCGAGTGGCTTGAACGATTCAACGGCAGCTTGCAAAAAAGTTGCCGAATCTTCCTCGACAATGCGATGTTCGAGGAACGCCTGCACGTCATGTTGATCGAAGCAGGCGATGGTCCAGATGCCCACCGCCGAAGAATTCGCAGCCCTGCAGCAGGCGCTGGCCGAGGCCACTCGGCGCAGCAAATCTCTCGTCGGCGAACTGCGCGTGGTGACCACCGAGCGAGATCTGGCACTGGAGCGGCTGCGCGCGTTGCAGCGTCAGTTGTTCGCCGCCAAGAGCGAGGCTCGCGGCACCGACCAGAAGGACCTGTTCCTCAACGAGGCCGAGGCGCTCGCACCGACCGCGCAAACACTGCCGGTCGAAATCGATGACGATGAATCGACGGCAGTCGCTGGCCACCAGCGCAAGAAGCGCGGACGCAAGCCACTGGATCCCGCACTGCCGCGCGACATCGTTCGCCACGAGCTGCCCGAGTCGGAGCGCATCTGCGCGCACGACGGCCACGCGTTGGTCGAGATCGGCGCCGAGGTCAGCGAGCAGATGCACGTCATCCCCGAGCAGGTGCGCGTGCTACAGCACCACCGCATCAAGTACGCGTGTCCCTGCTGTGACCTGAGCCTGAAGGTCGCGCCGACACCAGCTCGCATCATCCCGCGAGGCCTCCTCACTGAGGAGGCGCAGGCCTGGGTCATCACGGGCAAGTACCAGTTCGGCATGCCGCTGTATCGCACGGCCGTGCTGCTGCGCCGCTTCGGCGGCGACATCGTGAGCAACACCCTGGCCGCGGGCGTGGTTCGCATCGGCCTGGCGGTGCAGCCCATCATCAACCTGCTGCGTGACCACCTGTTGGACTCGGACCTGATCTACGGGGATGAGACCACCGTGCAGGTGCTCAAGGAGCCCGGTCGCAAGGCGCAGACCAAGAGCTTCATGTGGGCTCAGATGAACGGCAGCGGACCGCCGGTGCGACTGTTCGCCTATGCGCCGGGTCGCGGTGCTGTGCACGCGCAGAAGCTCTATGCAGGCATCCGGCGCGGCGCCACGCTCGTGACCGACGGGTATCAGGTCTACGACGGCATTGCTGAGAACCATGGCCTGACGCATCTTGGATGCTGGGTTCATGCGCGCAGGCCTTTTGTCGAGGCCGAGGAGGCGATCCCGAAGGCGGCCCGGTCACCGGACCAACTGGCGACACGGTTTATCAAACTCATCGGCAAGCTCTACCGGGCGGAGGTACTGGCCAAGGACTGGACGTCAGAGCGCCGTCAGCGGCTGCGCCAGCGCTACAGCGCTGCAGTGGTCAAGCAGATCGAACAGTTGCTACTCAAGCACCTGCACGCCGTCGCGCCCTCGAGCCTGCTGGGCGAGGCGCTGCACTATCTGCACGGGCAGTGGCCCAAGCTCATCCGCTTCCTGGACAACGGGACCTGGCCGCTGGACTCCAACCCGGTGGAAAACGCCATCAGACCGTTTGTCGTTGGACGCCGCTCATGGCTCTTCGCCGACACCGTCGGTGGTGCGAACGCCAGCGCCAATCTTTATTCACTCATCGAGACGGCCAAGGCYAACAACGTCGAGCCGTATCGCTACTCGTCGCCCTGTTCAAGAGGCTGCCACTGGCGCAAACGGCCGATGACTACGAGGCGCTGCTGCCCTGGCGACTCACGACGCAGTGAACCGTCTGGGGATCTGTTCGCGATCTGCCTCAATGAAGGTCAGCCGCAGCGCCGCAGCACTTCTTGAACTTCTTGCCGCTCCCACAGGGGCAAGGCTCGTTGCGTCCCACCTTGATTTGCATCGACCTGGCCACTGTGCGTTCATAGACAGCGAGTCTCAGCGGTAGCCAGTGGGCATGCATGTCCAGGACAACTTGTGGGATCTGCAGTGCCAGCTTGGCCCTCATGGCAGGCGTCTTGGTGAGCTCGTCCTGATCCTCTGAGAACTCGTCTTCGCCCAGCAGGGCGATCGGCCTGAACCAGGCTTGCCCTTGCGGTGTCGACAGCAAGGGCTTCCAGTCATTCCAGCAAAGCCTCATTCCCTCGATAAAGCCGTAGGCCCACATCTCAGCATCRTCGTATTCCTGCTCGTCGCCGGCGTAGGTCATCGTTGACCAGTAAGGACTGATCTCTGATGGTTCCTCCTCCAGCCCGGCAATGATGCTGTTGAAGTGACGCATGAYCAGCCCCAACATGTGGTTCAACTGCTCGATGGAATCCATCGGCGGCATCATCTCCTTGGTGCCCCAGATCTTGGGGAGCCAACGCTTCGGCTGGATCGTCGTCGGACCGACCGCGATGGCGTGCAGAAACCCATCCACCATGTCCAGTGTCATGACGTCTTCGGTATCGACGTCATAGAGCAGGAACTGGTCGAGTTCGTTGAACTCGGCCTCGCTCAACGGGGTAAACGGGGTGGCCATCGATTGAACCGGATGTGGGAACGACCGCGATTCTCGCGCACCACCCGCCAATGACAAACATCCGATCACCCCGCGATCACTGCCCCAAAGGTCATCAGGGCACAAGGGACGTGGTCAACAGAGCGCTTACGACGTGGTCAACAGAGCGCTTACG
>NZ_JBFUHO010000135.1:0-3479 GCF_056402355.1 Variovorax sp. P4_B11 | reverse complement strand
CGCGCACCCGGTCGTCCCGGCCGCGCGCGGCGCCTCCACGCCCGAGGCCCGGGTGGCCCGCGGCGGCACCCTCGGCAGCGTGGCCGGGGGCCTGATCGGCGGCCCGGGCGGCGCCATGCTGGGGGCCCGGGTCGGCGCCGGCGTGGCGCGCCGTGCGGAAGACTTCAACGCCGGCGTCGCGCGCGGCGCCGAGCCGATCGTCGAACCGGTCAACCCGGCCTATCCGCCGCCGCCCGGCACCGGCTCGCGGCAGGAACTGGTCGACATGCAGAACCGGCTGCTCGCGATCCTGCAGGCGCGGGCCCAGGCCGAGGCGCTGCAGAATGCGATGGCGGCCGACGCAGGCCATCACGAGGCGAACAGCGCACCGCTGGCCGACCTCAACACGCGCACCGGCGAGGCCATGACCGCGGCCCAGGCGCACCAGCAGGCGACCGCGCAGCGCAGCGCCGCCAACCAGCAGCAGCAGACCGAGGAGGGCAACGTGGGCAGCACCCTGTCGGATTACGGCAATCGCGCCGCCGGGCTGGCCATGATCACCGGGCCGCTGGAGGGCTTCACGACCTTCACCTCGCTGGCCCACCTGCTGCCCGACGACCCGCAGGTGCTGGTGGGCGCCAAGCGCGGCATCCTGCGGATGAACGCCGACGGCCAGCGCTTCCTGGAGGCGCTGCACGGCGTCGATGGCGCCGTGGCCGAGCAGCAGGGCGCGACGCCGGCGCGCGAGAGCGGCATCGAGGCCAATGCCGGCCGGCTCGAAAGCACCGCCGCGGGCAACACCGCGGCCCAGGGCCAGCTCGGCGTGGCGCAGTCCGGCGGCGCGGCGCTGGCCTCGCGCAACGATGCGCGGGCGGCCGACTCGCGCCGCCGCGAAGGGCAGGCGGCCGCCACCGGCGGGCAGCTCGATGGCCAGGCCGAGGACACGCGCACCGGCATCGCCGACCTGTCGGCCCAGTGGCAGGCCTGGGCCCAGGCGCACCGCCAGGCCCGTGAAACCGCGATCGCGCAGACGCGCGAGGCGATGGTGGCGCGTGGCTGGCGGCCGCGCGAGACCCGCCCGGGAGTGGCATCGTGAATTCGCCCCGCCTCGTTGCCGCGCAGCAGGCTTTGGCGCACGCCGATTGGCAAGCCGCCGCGAGGCAATTGCGCCGCGCCGCGGCCGAAGCGACAGCGCGTGGCGAGGCCCAGCGGGCGGCGCACTACGAGCAGATGGCGGCCTCGCTCTATCGTGCCGCCGGCTCGCTCGACGAATCGCTGGCGGCGGCCGCGCGCAGCGCCGCGCGCGACAGTGGCTCGCCGCGGGCACGCTTCGCCGCCGAGGCCGAACGCGCCGAGACGCAGTTCGCCGCCGGCGAATTCGCGAGCGCCGCCCGGTCCTGGTCGGCGGCCCTGAAGGAGGCCGAATCGCTGCGCCTGCCCGAGGTGCCCCGGGCCACCGTGCTGCGCCGCCAGGCGCTGTGCCTGGCCCAGGCCGGCGAGGCCGCGGCGGCCTGGGCCGTGTTCGACGAGGCGGCCGTCCTGATGGCCGCTGCGGACATCGCGCATGCCTCGGCCTGGGTCGACATCGAGCATGCGCAGGCCGCCTGCGAGACCGGCGAGGCGGCGCACGCACAGCAGGTGCTGGCGCGCGATCGCGTCGGCCAGGCGGCCGACGGCGACCTGCACCTGCGCGCCCAGCGGCTTTGCGTGAGCGCCGCCTGCGCGCTGGCCCGCGGCGATGCCGCCTCGGCGCGCACCGAGGCGCTGGCCGCTCGCGAGGCCGCGCTCGCCGCGGTCGCGCCACTGGCCTACTTCGCGGCCGCCGTGAGCCTGGCGCGTGCGGCCGATGCGCTCGGCGAGCGCGCCGAGGCCTACCGCAGCCTGGCCACGGCCTGGGTCACGCTGGCCGACCTGCTGGGGCCGGAGGTCGGCCGCTCGTGGGTCGAGCCGGTGCTGGCTGCCTTCCAGTGGCAATGGGGCGGCGAAGCCTTCGCGGCGGCGCGCGCCGAGCATGACCGCGCGCGCCGGGCGCAGTTCGGCCGGGCGGGTTGAGGCGCACGGGCCATGCGCTACACCTCGCGCCGCCGACAGGATGCACCCGGCGAAGCCGTGCGTGCGCCGGCCGTGAAGCCGCAGGACGGCCGCGCGCTGCCGCGCTTCCTGCGCGCTGACTTCGAACGCGACGGCGTGGACCTGTCGCGCGTGCGCGTCCACGATGGGCCTGCGGCCGACGCGCTGGCCCGGCGGCACGGTGCGCAGGCCTTCACCGTGGCCGACGACATCTACTTCAAGGCCGGCCATTTCGCGCCCGACACCGAGCCCGGCCGCCGCCTGCTGGGGCACGAACTCACGCATACGCTGCAGCAGGCCGGTGCGGCGCCCGCGGCCGGGGCGCTGCGGGTGTCGGCGCCCGGCGACGCCAGCGAGCGCGAGGCCGACGCGGAGTCGGCGCGCTGGCTGCAGGGCGGCACGCCGCAGGTCACGCCGATGCCTGCCGGCGTGCTGAGCCGCCAGCCGGATCCGCAGGCCGGCGCACCGGTCGCGGCCCAGCCGGTGCCGGCGGCGCAGGCCGCGGCGATGCGGCCGCCGCTCTACACGAGCTACTTCGACCAGGTCGTGCCCGGCGTGCTGCAGGCGATCGAGGCGCATGGCGACATTCCCTTCGATCGTGCGTTGTGGCTCATCACGCAGTCCTACGGCGAGCAGTCGCCGCTCAGCGTCAACGACAAGGGGAAGGTCAGCGACTACCTGCCGTCGGAGCATCGCAACCGGCTGTTCAACGAGCACGCGAGCGTCGCCGAGGATCCGAAGACCCACGAGAAGACGCCGCTGCCGGGGCAGGAGAGCGAAGGCGTCAGCATCCACATGCTGGCGCAGAAGGAGTTCAAGAATGGCGCCTACGTCGATGCGCCGAGCCCGACCTTCGGCTACGACTCGACGGCGCGCTCCACCGAGCACCACCTGGCACTGCTCAAGGAGCGCCGCCCCGGCGTCTACGATTCGCTCAAGGGCGGGGCCTCTTTCGGCGGCTTCGTCGACGCCTTGAAGGGTTCGGGCTATGCCACCGAGCCGGCCTACGTGGAGCGGCTCAAGGGGCTGCAGGGCCAGGTCGCGAAGCAGGTCGGCGACTGGTTGAAGTTCCGCGTTCCCGAGATGCGCGGGCGCGTCGGGCGCATGGTCGACTACCAGGCCTTCCTGAAGGACAACCTGGCCGGTTGGCAGCGCCGGCTGGCGAACGAGCCCGACCCGGTCGGCGACATCGCCCGCCAGTGCGTCAGCAGCCAGGGGCTGGTCGACGGCATGGCGCTCGAACTCGCCGCGGTGCGCGCGGACCTCGGGCGGCTGGAGCGTTTCGCCGGCTCGATCAAGCTCAGGTTGCCCGCGTAGCGGGGCTGGAAGATGATGCGATGCAAGGAGGCTCCCGATGAGACATGCCATGGGACGACAGGCGGGCGCGMCGCGCGCCGGCCAGGCGGCCGGCGCTTCGCGCGGTGCCGCGG
>NZ_JBFUHO010000134.1:0-3974 GCF_056402355.1 Variovorax sp. P4_B11 | reverse complement strand
GATTGCGATTCCAGAAGGAGCTGCAGCTCGGCCATGGAATGATCGCAACAGACGAGGTCGACGAGATCCTGCTCGTGTGCCGAAGGGACGCTCGGGCCGACTCCCTGGCCGGCCCAACGTAGCCGCGGGCAGTTGTCGATAGGAATCACCGTGAAGACTTCGTGCTGGCGTTGCGAAGGGCGCGCGGATTGCCCAGCGATCACCGAAGGGCAGCTTCCCGGAGCGGCTTCGGAATCACGCTCCCGGCCAGCAGCAGACATTCAGCCCTAGCTCTCAATGAACACGCTCGACCTCAAGTCGCCGCACGATGGCGCCGTTCTTACCCTTAGCATTGCTCGACGGACTGAAGCAGAGACAGAGTTTGAGGTCGCAGTGCGCACGCCTTGGTTTACTGGACGCGCGGAGACGTCTACCTATCACAGCGGGTCCCCGGCGAAGATGTTTGCAGCGATGGCCTCCGAATGGCGAGGCTGGGCTGGGCCGAAACAATGGCAAGACGTTGAGGGTGAGGTCCGTCTCAGCGCGACCGCCGACGCTACTGGCCATATCGAGCTCATCGTAGAAATGCGCAGGTCCTCCGAAGGCAGCCTGCTGAAGGTCATCGTTCAATATGAAGCCGGCCAGCTCGAGGACATGGCGCGGGCAGTTTCGGCTCTTTTCGGCATGCCATCGTCTTGTGCCTGAGCAACAGCACGATTCGGCCGGCAGCGGACCTTCGCTTCCTTCTTCCAATCTCAACCCAGCTATGGACCGTCGAACCTTGTTGCCCGCACTTGAGGGGCCCCGGTCAGAGTACGTCTCAGCGGGCGCATCCGTTCGCGACGTCGTAATGGCGGGCTTGGACTGGCCGACCCCATATTGGCCGGAACTGGCCGTGGCCTGGCTTGAAGACGGCGCCGCCATGGACGACGAGATTGCGGACCTTCTCTTGAGAATCGCCGATACCAAAACCTTCCCGCAAAATCTCAGGCATCGCAGTGCGGCGTTGGCGAACAAGTGGTCTCGTCGATAGGTCGCTTTGCGGYCAGAACCCGTCGTCCAAGCTGCCCTGACGTGGCAATGATGAAGAGCCCCGATGGGCCACCAGGGCTTGACCTTGCTTGCTGCGACTTGGCTCGCCTCCAAATAGCCGGATTTCGTGAAATAGTGCCAACAATGCGAACCTTCAGGCGACTTGCGATTGACGTCAATCGGAATACCGTGGGGGCTTGGTTTCTCCCTGGGTAGGCATCAAGGACCAACCCCTTAAGGCCCGTTTCGCACGGGCCTTCTTTTGTTCCATCGACAATCGCTCTGGCGCAGGCGCCGCGGCGCGCCGTGACGGCTGGCGGCCAACACCGGCGTTCCCGCCACCTTCCAGATTTGACCTGAGGACATGAACGAACTGCCGAGCTCCGTGCATGCGGACATCAAGAAGATTTGCGCCGACGGAGACGCGCTTGCCGAGCGCCGTCTCTATGAGGAGGCAATCACCACCTACAACCGGGCTTGGAGTTTGGTGCCGGCGCCGCAGACTGATTGGGAGGCCAGCACCTGGGTCCTCGCCGCCATCGGCGACGCCTGCTTCCTTGGAGGCTTCTTCACGTCTGGCACCGAAGCGCTGGAGTACGCGATGCATTGCCCCGGCGGCCACGGTAACCCGTTCTTGCACCTGCGCCTCGGCCAATGCGCGCTTGAGCGGGGGCAGGATGCCGTCGCGTCCGACCACTTGGCCAGGGCGTACATGCTAGAGGGCAAGGAAATATTCGCATTGGATGACCCCAAGTACTTCGCGTTCTTGCAGACCAAGCCGTCTCCTCCTGCCTCCGGCGTATGGTGACGAGGCGGACCGCGCGCGCCGCTTGTCGTGGGGCCGAATTCGGCCAGGAACGGACCTTCCGGCAGGCCGCGCGTTGCGACGGACAGGTCGGGAAAATCTGACTCGCCTAGCCAGTAGCGGCGCCACTTCACATCATTTCGCGCATGCCCAATGAACCAGTCAATTCCCTGCAGCTCGACGAGGAGCTTCGCGATGCCTACTCCTACTTCATCGAGGCCCTCGTAGCGCTTGCGGCTGAGCCGGAGGTCCAGTGCGAGTCAATGGGCGACTACAACGTCGGCTGGGAAATCAAGGACGATGTCGCCGCCGGCCGCTGCCTTGCCGGCTGGAGCCGTCTGACGCCGCATCAACGCAATTCCATCTTGACTCTGGTCGCCGAGCTCGATTCGGTGCCGCCAGACGCGCTGAAGGCGGCGCAAGGCAGAACGGCAAACCTCAACGCGATGCGAAACGAGGCTTGGGTGCCTCTTCGCATGCAGGCCGCCGAGCTCCTTGGCGCGCTCAGTTCGTTCACCGAGACCAACAACTCGTACCTCGCCAAGGGCGCATAGCTAGGTCAGCATTCGGCCGCCCTTCACCTATGCGTGTTTCTCGTCCAGACGGCCCTGGGCAAGTGAGTTACCACTCGCATCTCGCTGTGGAAAAGATAGCAGGCGACGCACCAACATGGCGTGCTGCTCTGCACTGTCCTAACGCACACAAAACGTGCTGCTCCCAATGAGGAAATGGCATTGTGCACTGCACCAAAACACGGAAGTCAAGATTTTGTTGTCCCCGTGGCCGGTGCATGACTCTGTGGATAACCGGCTGAGCATCTCGCCGGAGCCGCATTCTGCTTGGCTCTCATTGCGGTGCTCATCGAACGAGCAGTCGCAGCCATTCTTCAAGTTTTTTGTAGGACCGAGCTCGGCCAGAAGCAGGTATTGGCGACAGTCCCTTCTCCGGCAGCAGAAATTCACTGCCGCAGGGGGCGAAGCCATACAAATCGATTGGCAGGACGCGGCGGGCTGGCCTACATTGGTCTTCCAGCCACCATGAGGATAGCAACATGCCCATTCGTATCGCATCGCTGACCCACCGCATCGCGAAGAACGGCGCGATGCTTCACCAGGCGACGATGGACCGCGTCCACTCGCTGGGGGCCGACCATGAGCCGTCCGAAGCCGAACAGGCGCTGGCCGAGGAGCGCCGCCTGCTCAAGGAGGAGCGTGCGAAGCGCCAAGCGCAAGCGCAGCAGCCGAGGGCGAAGGCCGTCGACAAGCTGGTGAGGACGCACCACGCGCAGGCCAAGGAAAAGCCCAAGGAAAAAAAGGAGCCCAAGGAGGCCAAGAAGGCCAAGGCTGGCACGGCCCACAGGCCCTCGCGTGCCGAGAAGCACGCTGCGCAGGCGGCGGCCCTGCAGGCCGCGAGTAGAGCGCCGAAGAAGTCGGCGAAGGCCTGAGAACGCTCTCAGGCACCGCGCGGAGCGCGGACGCGCTCTTCCGAGTACGGGCGGAGTACGAATCGCCCTGCTTCGGTGTCGCGCAGGCCCCGAACCTCCTCGCACATAGCAGGCGGCACTTCGTCGAGCACAGAGTAAGCGGGACCGCATCCTGCCGGAAGCAGCATCGGTGACGCGAGAGCGGCGGCTGCTTCGGAGCAGTCGCTAGGACCGATTCGGGCCCGCTGCAGCCAGGATGGATGTGGCAGGATGCGGCCCACAACCGGACGTTCATCTTCGCGGCCTGATGGCAAGGAAGGCCAACGCGCCGTCAGAACGGGGCCAGGAATCGACGTTCGCGGCTGACTTACAACACCCGCGGGCGAATTGCGGGATTGCTTCCGCGAAGCGGGTGTGCACTAACCCGCCGAGCATCAACAATCAGGCGCAGAGCGACAGCCCTTTCCAAACTTGTAGGCACCATGAACCACATGCCGCTGCGAATCATTGCGTCCACTGGGCTCGTCGTAGGCGCCGTCCTCGGATTGGCTGGCACGTTCGTCTCGTCTGCATCGCTTCGCGGACTGGCTTGGGGCCTCGATGGCGTGGCCCTCGTTGTCGCGACTGCGTTGCTGACCATTCATCACTTCCGGCGTGGACGCGACCTGATGGCTGCCGGATTCCTGGTCTTCGCCATCGGCGAAAGCCTGATTCTCTCTGGCGCTGCCATGGAGC
>NZ_JBFUHO010000133.1:0-4706 GCF_056402355.1 Variovorax sp. P4_B11 | reverse complement strand
AGAGCGCCTTGACCAGTTCCGGCACGGCCGTGAACAGGTCGGCGACCAGGCCGTAGTCGGCCACCGAGAAGATCGGGGCCTCCTCGTCCTTGTTGATCGCCACGATCACCTTCGAGTCCTTCATGCCCGCCAGATGCTGGATCGCGCCCGAGATGCCGCAGGCGATGTACAGCTGCGGGGCCACGATCTTGCCGGTCTGGCCCACTTGCCAGTCGTTCGGGGCGTAGCCCGCGTCGACCGCGGCGCGGCTGGCGCCCAGGCCGGCGTTGAGCKTGTCGGCCAAGGGCGCCATCACTTCCTGGAACTTCTCGGCGCTGCCCAGGGCCCGGCCGCCCGAGACGATGATCTTGGCGGCCGTCAGTTCGGGGCGCTCGCTCTTGGTGACCTCGCGGCCGATGAAACTGCTCTTGCCGCTGTCGGCCACGCCTTCCACGGTTTCCACCGCCGCGCTGCCACCCGTGGCCGCTGCCGCATCGAAGCCCGTGGTGCGCACCGTGATCACCTTGATCGCGTCGCTGCTCTGCACGATGGCGATCGCGTTGCCCGCGTAGATCGGCCGCTCGAAGGTGTCGGGGCTGTCGACCTTGGTGACATCGCTGATCTGCGCCACATCGAGCTTGGCGGCCACGCGCGGCGCGACGTTCTTGCCGTTGGCGGTCGAGGGGAACAGGATGTGGCTGTAGTTCTTCGCAATGGTCAGAACCTGGGCGGCAACGTTTTCCGCGAGGTTCTCGGCCAGGCTGGGGCTGTCGGCGACGATCACCTTGGCGACGCCTGCGACTTGGGCTGCGGCCTTGGCCGCTTCGGCGGCATTGGCGCCGGCCACCAGCACGTGGACATCGCCGCTGGCGCAGGCGAGGCCTGCGGTCACGGTGTTGAGGGTCGCCGGCTTCAGCGTGGCGTGGTCGTGTTCGGCAATAACAAGTACGGTCATGGTCAGATCACCTTCGCTTCGTTCTTCAGCTTGTCCACCAAGGTGGCAACATCGGGCACCTTGATGCCCGCGCCGCGCTTGGGCGGCTCGGACACCTTCAAGGTCTTCAGGCGCGGCTTGACATCCACACCCAGGTCTTCAGGCTTGAACGTGTCCAGCTGCTTCTTCTTCGCCTTCATGATGTTGGGCAAGGTCACGTAGCGCGGCTCGTTCAGGCGCAGGTCGGTGGTGATCACGGCCGGCAGCGAGAGGGAAATCGTCTCCAGGCCGCCGTCCACTTCACGCGTGACCTTGACCTTGTCGCCATCGATCTCGACCTTGCTCGCAAAGGTGGCTTGCGGCAGGTCGGCCAGCGCCGCCAGCATCTGGCCGGTCTGGTTGGCGTCGTCGTCGATCGCCTGCTTGCCCAGGATGATCAAAGCCGGTTGTTCCTTGTCGACCAGCGCCTTCAAAAGCTTGGCCACCGCCAGCGGCTGCAGTTCTTCGGTCGTCTCGACCAGGATGCCGCGATCCGCACCAATGGCCATCGCCGTGCGCAGCGTCTCCTGGCACTTCGCGTCGCCGCAGGACACCGCGATGATCTCGGTGGCCGCGCCCTTYTCCTTCAGGCGCACCGCCTCTTCGACCGCGATCTCGTCGAAGGGGTTCATGCTCATCTTCACGTTGGCAATGTCGACGCCCGTGCCGTCGCTCTTCACGCGCACCTTGACGTTGTAGTCGACGACCCGCTTGACGGGGACCAGGATCTTCATGGTTGCTGCCTCTGTGATGAAGTGTTGGACTGTTCGGCCGCGAGTTCCTTGACCAGCGGTGCGAAGCTCTTGATCTCGTGCTGGATGCGCTCGCCATGGGCGGCGCTGCCCAGGGGTGCGCTTTCCTTTCCCATCGGGAAGGCGTCAGCCGCCCAACACGCCCGTTTCCTTCAGCCGGGCGATGCCTGCAGCGCCCGTGTGCAGCAGTTGTTCGAGGATCGCCGGCCCGTCGGCGCCGAGCGCGGGAATGTGGGCGCGCGGACCCGCGTTGCCGTGGGTCATGCGAAACGGCGTGCCCGCGACGACGAAGGTGCCCGCGCCGTCGTCCATCTCGCACATCGTTCCTCGCTCGCGCACTGTCGGCAAGGCCATCGTTTCCTTGATGTCGAGGTAGCGGGAGCAGGGCACGTGGTGCGCGTCCAGGATGCGCTCGCATTCCTCGGCGGTGTGCTGCATGGCCCACTTGGCGAGTTCGGCCAGCAATTCGTCCCAGTGCCTCTGGCGCCCGCGGCCGGTGGCGAAGCGCGGGTCTTCCAGCCATTCGCGGTGGCCCGTGGCCTCGCACAGGGCGACGAAGTTGTCCTGCGTGGTGGGCGCCACCACGAGGTGCCCGTCGCGCGCCGGCGTTGGCTTGTAGACGAAGTGCAGCGGCTGTTCAGGGAACTGGGCTTCGCCCACCTCGCACACCAGCAGGCTGATCATCGAGTCGAGCAGCGACAGGTCGACGTAGTCTCCCTTGCCCGTGCGCTGGCGCTGTACCAGCGCCGCCTGGATGCCGCCAAAGGCAAGCGAGCCGCCCAGTACGTCAGCGACGAAGATGCCGGTGTTGGGTGGCCGGCTGTCATCGTCCTGATAGGAACGAAGGGCGCTGTCGAAGCCCGAGAGTGCGTGTAGCGTCGGCGCGTAGGCACCCTTGCCGTCGCCGGACTTCCCCTGGCCGAAACCCGAAATCGAGCAATAAACCAGGCGCGGATTGATCTCGCTCAAGGTCTCGTAGCCGAGCCCCAGCCGCTTCATGACGCCCGGGCGGAAGTTTTCCACCACCACGTCGGCTTCCTTGACGAGTTCATGCACGATGTCGCGCGCCTCGGGGCTCTTAAGATCGAGCACGATGCTGCGCTTGCCACAGTTCAGCGATGCGTAATAGCTGCTGCGGCCTTCGCGCAGGGGAGGGCGGCTGCGCGTGAGGTCTCCTGCCTTCGATTCAATCTTGATGACGTCGGCACCGAGGTCGGCCATCAGTCGCGTGCAGTACGGCCCCGACATGACGAAGGTGAAGTCGAGCACGCGGACGCCGGAGAGTGCGCCCTGGGCGCTCGGAGAAATGGCGGGCATGGGGGAGCTCAGCGGAAACCGAGTGCCCGACGGGCGATCACCATGCGCTGGATCTGGTTGGTGCCCTCGTAGATCTGCAAGACCTTCGCATCGCGCATCATGCGTTCCACATGGTTGCCGCGCACGTAGCCGTGGCCACCGAGGACCTGCACCGCGTCGGTCGTGACCTTCATCGCGGTGTCGGTACAAAAGCACTTGACCATCGAGGCCATCTCCGTGAGGCGATCGGTGTGCCCGGCGTCGATCGCACGCGTGCACTTGTAGAGCAGGGCGCGGGCCGCCTCGATCTGGATGTGCATGTCCGCCAGCATGAACTGCAGGCCCTGGAACTCGCCGATCGCCTTGCCGAAGGCCTTGCGCTCCTTGGCGTATGCAACCGCGATGTCGAAGGCGCCCTGTGCCACGCCCACCGCGCTGGCCGCTACCGTCGGGCGGTTGAGGTCGAGGATGTGCATGCAGGAGAGGAAGCCCTTGCCCTCCTCACCCATGCGGTTCTCCACCGGCACCCGCACGTTGTCGAAGTAGATGTCGGCATGCGGCGTGCCGCGCTGGCCCATCATCTTCTCGCTTTGGCCGAGCGAGATGCCGGGCGTCTTCATGTCGACGATGAAGCAGCTGATGTTGTCCACGCCGCGCTTGCCTGCATCTCCGGTCTTGGCGAACAGGGTGATGTAGTCGGCCAGCGGCGCCATGGTGATGAAGCATTTCTGGCCATTGACCACGTAGTGGGCGCCGTCGCGCACGGCGTTGGTTCTCATCGCGCCGACATCGGACCCGGCATGCGGTTCAGTCATGGCGACTGAACTCACGACGCCGCCCTTGGCCACCAGCGGCAGCCATTTCCGGCGCTGTTCCTCAGATCCGAAGTGAAGCAGCGGCAGGACGAAGGAAATGGTGTTCTGGTTGATGAGCTGGGCGCCGGTCATCGAGACCTTGGCCACCAGTTCCTTGGCCATGCAGGTCGTCGTGAGGTCGAGTCCCGGGCCGCCGTATTCCTCGGGCACTCTTGCCTGCATGAGCCCCAGCTCTCCGAAGACCGAGATCAGGTGCTTCGGAAAGGTCTCGGTCTCGTCCATCTGCTGAGCCAATGGTGCGATCTCCTTGTCGACGACGCGTTGCAGGCTGTCGAGCAGGGCTTCCTGCAATTCAGTTCGTTCTTCCATGGTGTCTCCACAACTAGTTGAAGGGCCGACCGACTGCGCCAGATACTGCGCCATCGTCAGTGGTGTTCGTCGATCTTGCGATTGCGGGCCCCAAAGGGAAATAACCGAGGCGGCATATCATCTGTGACCGAAGTTCATGCATGGCAGCAGGCCATCGATTCGCCAAGATCTGTATTGAGTTCTTGGCGGCCGACAATCGGACGACTGATGCACGGCTTTCACAGAAGCCTCGTCTCAAGGGCGCGTTGACTATCAAGGACGGGATCTCTAGTCTTACTGTGTCAATAAAAACAAGGCATTATGTGCACTTCCTCAACTGATGGGTGAAGAGCCATGGGTATGAGTCAACGGTTCGACCAGTACATGCACCATCTGGCGGAAGGGCTGGGTCACTCAGATCGTCACGCGGGGCTCAAGGGCTACTGCACCGGACTGATGCTGCCGCTGTCGCGCAAGAGCGTGGAGCCGATGGCCGCTCGGGTGGACCCGCTGCACGCCAGCGCCCGACATCAGGCACAGGCA
>NZ_JBFUHO010000132.1:0-5140 GCF_056402355.1 Variovorax sp. P4_B11 | reverse complement strand
CACGCTGGCTTCGACCGTGGTGTCGGCGTCTGCGGCCAGATCCGAACCAAGTACGTCGATGCTCCAGGCGCCGTCTGCGTCCACGGTGCCGCTGTAGGTCACGCCGTTGATCACCAAGGTGACCACGTCACCCGCTTGCGTGCCGGTGGTCGTACCGCTCACCGCCACGGTCGCACCCGCTTCCGCGTTGTTGATCACGTTGTCTGCCGTGATGGCGTCGACCGCAATGGTCGGGGCCGTCGGCGGCGTGATGTCGAGGACAGCCGAGTCCGTCGCCTCAGCGGAGACGTTGCCCGCCAGGTCGGTGCTGGTCGCGCTCACGTTGAGAGTCGCGCCATCGGCCGGCGTCGGCAGACTCACGATGACGAAGCCGTTGGTCACGTCGGCCGCGCCCAGCGTGACGTTGACCGTGTTGGCACCATCCGTCACGGCGATCACGTCACCGGCCGCTGCGCCGGAGACCAGGCTCACCTTGACCTGAATGCCGGCACCCAGTTCGGGGCCGCTGATGACACCATCGTTGTTGGCATCGCTGACGATCTCGACACCGATGACGGGCGCCGTCTGGTCACCACCCACGATCTCGACCGGTTCGGACTTGTTGCCCGAGTCGTCGATCGCCTCGATCGTGCCCGGCTCGCCTTCGGGCAGCGGGTTCGGCTCGATGCGCCAGTTGCCGTCCGGATCCACCACGGCGCTGCCCACGACATTGCCGCCACCATCGGTGACGACCACGGTGCTGCCTTCTTCGCCCGTGCCGCCCAGGCCGTTGCCGTTGTTCTCGGTCACGACAGGCATCGATGGTGGCGTCATTTCCAGCACGGCGCTGTCGCTGTCGCTCGCCGGGTTGCCAGCTGCGTTGCTGACGTTCGCCGTGATCGTGATCGTGCCGCTGGTCAAGCCGCTGAGATCGGCGGCCGAGGTCGTCCACACACCACCGTTGACGAAGGCCGTGACCACCACGCTGTTCACGCCATCGCTGAAGGTCAGCGTGACCGTCTGGCCGTCTTCCACGTTCGTGGTCGTGCCGCTCACCACCAGAGCCTCGGCCTCGGCGGCGTTGATCACGCCGTCGCCCGCGATCGGGCCGCCCACCGTGATGGTGGGCACCGTCGAGCTGACGCCGTAGGCGTGCGAGGCGTTGCCGCTGGCGCTGTTGCCAGCCGTATCGCGGGTCACCACGCTGGCTTCGACCGTGGTGTCGGCGTCTGCGGCCAGATCCGAACCTGCCACGTCGATGCTCCAGGCGCCGCCTGCGTCCACGGTGCCGCTGTAGCTGACGCCGTTGATCACCAGCGTGACCACGTCGCCGGCTTGCGTGCCGGTGGTCGTGCCGCTCACCGCCACGGTCGCACCCGCTTCGGCGTTGTTGATCACGTTGTCCGCCGTGATGGCTTCGACCGCAATGGTCGGGGCCGCCGGCGGCGTGATGTCCAGCTCGGCGCTGTCGCTGTCGCTGGCCGGGTTGCCAGCCGCGTTGCTGACGTTGGCCGTGACCGTGATCGTGCCGTTGGTCAGGCCGCTGAGGTCGGCCGCCTCGGCCGTCCACACGCCGCCCATGACCGTGCCCGTCACGACCACGCTGTTCACGCCGTCGCTGAAGGTCAGCGTGACCGTCTGGCCGTCTTCCACATTCGTGGTCGTGCCGCTCACCACCAGGGCTTCGGCCTCGGCTGCGTTGATCACACCGTCGCCCGCGATCGGGCCGCCCACCGTGATGGTGGGCACCGTCGAGCTGACGCCGTAAGCGTGCGAAGCACTGCCGCTGGCGCTGTTGCCGGCTGCATCGCGGGTGGTGACGCTGGCTTCGACGGTGGTGTCGGCATCTGCTGCCAGGTCCGAGCCCGCCACCTCGATGCTCCAGGCGCCGTCTGCGTCCACGGTGCCGCTGTAGGTCGTGCCGTTGACCACCAGGGCGACCACGTCGCCGGCTTGCGTGCCGGTGGTCGTGCCGCTCACCGCCACAGTCGAAGCCGCTTCCGCGTTGTTGATCACGTTGTCCGCCGTGATGGCATCGACCGCAATGGTCGGTGCCTCCGGCGGCGTGATGTCGAGGACGGCCGAGTCCGTCGCCACGGCGGAGACGTTCCCCGCCAGGTCGGTGCTGATCGCGCTCACGTTGAGAGTCGCGCCATCGGCCGGCGTCGGCAGGCTCACGATGACGAAGCCGTTGGTCACGTCGGCCGCGCCCAGCGTGACGTTGATGATGTTCGTGCCATCGGTCACGGCGATCACGTCACCGGCCGATGCGCCGGAGACCAGGCTCACCTTGACCTGAATGCCGGCACCCAGCTCGGGGCCGCTGATGACACCATCGTTGTTGGCATCGCTGACGATCTCGACGCCGATGACGGGCGCCGTCTGGTCACCGCCCACGATCTCGACCGGCTCGGACTTGTTGCCCGACTCGTCGATCGCCTCGATCGTGCCCGGCTCGCCTTCAGGCAGCGGATTCGGCTCGATGCGCCAGTTGCCGTCGGGATCGACCACGGTCGAGGACACGTTGCCATCGCCGTCGGTGATCTTGATGATGCTGCCCGGCTCGCCAGTGCCCCCGATTCCGTTGCCGTTGTTCTCGGTGACCGAAGGAGCGTCCGGTGCTTCCGTGTCGCCGGCGTCATGAGGAACCACCGTATCGGCGCTCTTGTTTCCGGAACCATCGACCGCGCTCCCGATCACGTCGCCGCTCGGCTGGGTGCCGTCCGAAATCACCTTGAAATTGCCGTCTTCACCGACCGCAACCGACTTCGTGCTGCCATCGGGAAAACGAATCTGCACCGTGCTGCCCGGCTCGGCCTGGCCTGTCACGACCAGCGAACCCGAGGCATCTCGACCGATCTGGAGCACCGGCGCGGCGGGCGCCGTCGTGTCGAGGTCGAGGAACAAGGGCGAGCCGGATCCACCACCGCCGCTGGCGGCCGACACAGCCGCACCCGCCGCAAGGCCGCCACCCAGCACCCACGCCAGCGCGCCGAGATCGAAATCCTGCTGCAGCATGAGCGGCTCGATCGAGTCGATGCTGGAGAAGCCGACCGTCAGTTCGCCCTGACCCTCCGGGAAGGCGGCCAGCCACAGGCTCTTGTCGTCGCCTTGCAGCACCAGATTGCTGGAGGCCCCATCGAAAGACTGGAAGAAGTTCTTGATCGTGATGACCTCGCCCGACTGCGTAACCACCACGAGGTCGTTGCCCTCGCGCTTGAAGGTCTTGATCTGCGCACGCGGGAGAGCGAGTTGGACGACCGAAGCCGAGGTCAGCGAGATATTTGCACTGGAAACGCTGCTGGCTGCAGCATTCTTCTTGTCGATGATGGTGATCGTAGCCATGAGTTCGCGATGAATGGTTCAGAAATGCCCGGAACAAATTTCCAGTGGGCTCGGTTTATTTGCCGAATTGCCGCCGATGACAACAGCCGCAGCAAATGGAAATAATCAACATTTAGTATGTTGTAACCACGCATCGAAAGCTTTGAGATTTCTCTGAAAATTCCTCTGGAAATCCAATGAAAACAACACCGACGTCGTACATCCCGAGCAAGCCGGGCGCAGCGAACGTGACATAAGTCACAAATGGCAACGCGGCCAACCATCAAATTCAAATTTATTTCTTTTCGCCCGTCATCTGCAATTGATTCAAGCCGTTTCGGCAAACATATTCGACTCTCGACCTTTAAAATTCCTCGATCTTTGTGAACATCGAGAATAAAAAAGGCTCGAAAGAACCTACGAAGTGCGAAGTCGCCAATGGCCCCCGGTACGACATGGCCGGCGGAAAAAAAAGAAGTACGCGAGCGACATCGGTAGATAGACCGCCGAGATGGGACAGGCACCGCGCAGCTGTGGTTCGCCCACCTGGCATTCATCGTCGATTGCCCTGCTGCGCTCCTAGAGCGGAAAGGCCGCCAGCCCCCGTTGCCCCTCGCCCCCCTCGACCGGCGTATGGGCCGTGTTCATGATCCAGCAGACCATCGTGAAATAGCCCACCAGCGCGGCGAGATCGACCACCGCCGCCTTGCCGAAGCTGGCCTCGGCCGCCGCGTAGGTCGGCTCGCTGACCCCATGGTGCCGCAGCAGCTCGAGCGCGAAGTCGAGCGCCAGTTGCTCGTCGTCGGCCAGCGGTGTCGCCCGGCGGCCGAGGCGCAGCGCCTCGATGGCGTCGGCATCGACGCCGGCCTTGACGGCGGCCGCCGCATGCAGGACCCATTCGAACTGGTTGCCGACATGGCGCGCGACCGCGCAGATCACCAGCTCGCGCACGCGTGCATCGAGCGCGCTGGCGAAGCGCAGGTACTCGCCGAGGCTGCCGACGCGCTCCATCAGCACCGGGCTTTGCAGCAGCGGCACGAAGGGACCGAAGACGGCCTTGCGCGGGCCGTCGATCAGCGCTTGCGCAGCCGCGCGCTGTGCCTCGGTCATCGCTTCGGCGGCGGGCAGCGGCAGGCGCTCAGCCCAGGGTTCGGTATGGCCTTGTCGGATCAGCATGCAGGTTCCTTTCAGTTCAATGATGGTCGAGCGCCTGGCACCGGCCGGCGCAGCAGCCAGGCGGCGCTGACGATCAGCGCCACGGCGCCGGTTGCCAGCGCGACGAAGAGTCCGCCGAAGCCCTGCGCCCCGCCGCTCAGGGCCGACGACAACACCGGCCCGGCCATCTGGCCGATGGCGAAGGCCGCGGTCATGCGGCCGAGCGCGCGTGCCGGATCGCCCAGCGCGGTGGCCTTCGCCTCCTGCATGCCGGCCATGGTGGCGACCATGAAAGTCCCCCCGACCAGCAGCGCGGCCGCGAGCACGGTGCCCGTCGACAGGTGCAGCGCCGGCAGCAGGCAGCCCAGCGCCATCAGCAGGTGGCTGCCCGCCAGCACATGCCGGCGCGAGAGACCCGACATCAGCGCGCCTGCGAACAGCGTCGACGACGCGGCGGCGGCACCGAACACCGGCCAGGCCGCGCCGAACACCGAGGGGTCGTCCACCACCGCGCGTGCCAGCACCGGGAGAAAGGTGGCGGGCAGGATATAGCCGAAGCCGAGCACGCCATAGCAGACCACCAGCCCCCACGAAGCGTCGCCGGACGAAGCGCCGCCCGGCGCCGCCCCTCGCGCCGCCGCGGCAACCGGAGCGGCCCCGCGCGGCATCAGCGCCGCGACCC
>NZ_JBFUHO010000131.1:0-5394 GCF_056402355.1 Variovorax sp. P4_B11 | reverse complement strand
TCGTAGTTTTGTGCCCAGGTGCGTTATGTGCCCAACCGGCCTGAGCAGTGCGCCGGCGATGGTGAGTCACCGGCCACCGGGCACAAAATTCTCACAGCGATTGCAGCCACTTCATCAGGTCTTGGTCTTGGCGCCATCCGACGCGAGTCCGGGATACCGCCGAAGTCGTCGGAGGAATGCATGCCGCAAGCGCGGCCTGCTTGGTTCGCATCGTGATCTCAGCGTAGCGATTGGTCGTCTCCAGACTGACATGGCCAAGCCAGCCGCGGATCACGTTGGCCTCGACTCCGGCCTCCAGCAATCGGACCGCGGTCGTGTGTCGAAACACATGCGGTGAGATCGTCTTGCCCTGTTCATGCACGTCGCTTCGAACGAGGTCTTGCGTATGTCGCCTGACGAGCTTGTAGATGCCAAAGCGGGTCAATGGCTGGCGCCGACTCGAGACGAAGAGCGCCGCCTGCGCGCCGCCACTCTGAACAGTATCCAACTGCTTGAGCAATGCAGCCGTCTCAGGCCAGATAGGGCAGCCGCGCCACTTGTCGCCCTTGCCGTGTAGGCGCACGCGCAGCGGTCCGTCAAGGTCTACATCGCCGACACGCAGATCGGCGACCTCTTGGACGCGAGCACCTGTGTTGTAGAGCAGCAGCAGCAAGGCTTGATCGCGCAGGGCTCGCCCACCCCGTGAAGCGAGCATCTGGAACAGTCGATCGATCTCCTCATGCTCCAGGTAGCGCGTAGGCGCGGGAGATGTTCGTTTGTTCGGAATTGCCTCGACGCGCTCGGCCTCGGCCAGCATCTCGCAGTGATACGTGGCGACGAAGCGGTAGAAGGTATGCAGCGCGGCCAGGCGTTGGTTGCGCGTTTGCGGCTTGTTGTGGCGCTGATCCTCAATCATCTGCAGGAATTCGAGCACCCTCTGCGACGACAGGTCGGTCAGGCTGAGCCGCGTGACCGGCTTGCGACAGGTGCGGGCAACGAAGGCGAGAAACAGCTTGATCGTGTCGCGGTAGCTCTTGATTGAACCGGGTCGTAGGCCCTTCTGAACCTTGAGATGGTCTTCGAAGAAGCTGAACAGGACTTGCCCGACGGTACTCATGATCGGCCTCCTCCGGGCGCGAACACCCGGAATCGTCGGTCGGCCTCGCGCATCAGCTCTTCGGTGATCGTCAAGTACACCGCGGTGGAGGCCGGATCGGCATGACCGAGGAAAGTCGCCAGGCGGATCAAGCGCGTGTTCGGATCGACTCCCGAGCGATACCAGCGCAACAAGGTCCCGACGGCGAAGGCGTGCCTGAGATCGTGCAGCCGTGGGGCGCATACACCGGCCGGCACGTCCAGCTTGAGCTGCGGCAGCAGCGAGTGAAACGTCAGGCTGATCGTGCCCTCATGAACAGCCCCGCGCCTGGTGAACGAAAACAGCGGCGCTTCGGGATCGGCTTGCGGGCCGAAGCGCCGATCCAGGTAGTGCGCCAAGCGCTCGCCCATGCGTGGGCCGAATGGCACGAGCCGGGACTTGTAGAACTTGGTATCGCGCACCGACAGCGCCGCCCGCTCGAAATCGACATCGCCCACCAACAGCCTGGTGACCTCGCCGACCCGCAAGCCCAGCCCGTACAGCAGCGCGAAAACCGTCTCGTAGACGAGTGCGCGATACGGTGCCTTCGGTCGCGTACGCATGCTGCGAGCGGCCTCGAGCAGCCGCTGCGCATCGGCAAGGCTGAACAGGTAGGGGATGCGCTGGCCGTTCACGCGCCGAGGACGGGCATTGACCGGATTGCACTCGACCACTCCCTGCGTCGCCGCCCAATCGAAGAACCGGCGTGTCGCACCGACGAGGTGGTTGTAGCTGCGCGCACGCTCGCGCGGACGAGAAGCGAGGAAGGTCTCGATCAGCCGAGAGTCGATCTGATCCAACGCGACCACGCGCTGGTCGGCAAGGTAGGCATCGAGCAGGTGCAGCGCGGCGGCCTCGGTTCTGTACTTGCGGCCGAGCGCTGTCTTGTACTGCAGGAAGGCACCGATCGGCCCGGCGAGCAGGCTGCGCAGTTGGGCGCGGGGGCGGCTCACAAGGCCTCCCCGTTGCCCATGGCAACTTCGCGAAGTGCAGCAAGGTCGACCTTGGTGTAGATCTTGGTCGATTGGGGTGAGCGGTGGCCGACGTAGTCGCCGATCGTCTTCAGCGAGAACTCGGCATCGACCAGACGTTGCACACAGGTGTGGCGCAGCGTGTGCGAGCCGGCTCGATGAACTCGTACGCCGGCACGCTGCAGGTATCTCACTGCAGCCGCCGACACAGCCGCGCTCGAGATCGGACGCCACGGCGCCATCGACCGGAAGAACACGTGTCGATCGGCAGTCTGGGGACGCGCATTCTTCAGGTAGTCGATGATCGCCTCTGCCACGACGCCGGCCAGCGGATATGCTGACCAGTGACCGGCCTTGCGCTGGGGAATGCTCAGCCTCTCGCCCTGCCAGTCGATGTCTTCCAGCGTCAGCTGGGCCACCTCGCTGCCCCGCAAACCGTAGGTCACCAGCAACAACAGCATCGCGTAGTCGCGCCGGCCCAACGCGCAGCGCCGATCCACACAGCCGAGCATGTCTCGGACTTCATCCCATGTGATGGCACGCGGCACATTGGCCAGGCGATGTAGACGCGGCACCTCCACCGCAGCGCTGAGATCGCGCTTGATGATCCTCTCGCGGTAACAGTACCGAAGAAAGATGCGCAGCGTTCCGCAGAGGTCGCGCCGACTCGTGCGCGCCAGCCCGGCGCAACGCTCGACGAGGAACGCGGCAAGCAGCGGCGGCGACACCGACGACAGGGAAGCAACGCAGGCACGATCGAGGAATGTACTCAAGCCGTTGAGGTAGAACGCGTGCCGCTCGATGGTGCCGTCCTTCAACCCGCGTTCGTCGCGCAGGTAACCGGCAAATCCCGGAACCTCTGCTTGGAACGGAAACGGCTTGCGTTGGCGATGCGGTCCGACGCCGCCGTACAGCGCCAGCTCGAGCATCTGACGGACCGGATTGCGTGCGTCGAACGCAACCTTCGCACGCGCCGCTTCGGACCTGCACGACTTGCCATGGATCGACTGCCAGTATTGCGTGAATGGCTCAACATGTTCGAGTGCGGTCCGACCGTCGATCGCGCCTCGGGCACTGGCGAACTCGCCGAACTGACAAAGAATGGGCACGCGTTTGAAGACATTGCGGTCCGCATAGCCCTGCGCTCGCAGCCAGCCGACGTAGTGCTCGATATAGGCCCCGGCGGCGTTGGCCCGAATGCGATCAACGGTGGCCGGCCGAACGAAATAGCGCTCCAACATGACAACCTCCAATCTATGGTGGGAAGGGAGATTGATCGTCGCTCTCAGGGCCTCGCCTTATGTGCCTATCCTCAACGAAACTGCAAGGCTTGGCGCGGCGCTCAGGCCGGTTGGGCACATAACGCACCTGGGCACAAAACTACGACAACATGAAGACCGCCGTGGACAAGGTGCACAAGGGCAAGGGCCGCACGGTCAACGCGCGCTTCTCGGTGATGTGCGCACACTACCTGTACGACCCCGACTTCTGCAACGTGGCCTCCGGCTGGGAGAAGGGCGTGGTGGAGAAGAACGTCCAGGACAGTCGGCGGCGCATCTGGATCGACGCGCGTGAGCGGCGCTTCGCCAGCTTCGACGAGCTCAATGCCTGGCTGGGAGAGCGCTGCCGGGCGCTGTGGCAAGAGGTCCGGCATCCCGAGCACAAGCAGTTCAGCGTCGCCGAGATGCTCGAGCACGAGCGGGGGCAATTGATGCCGATGCCCGCCGCGTTCGATGGCTACGTCGAGGAGGTGGCCCGGGTGAGCAGCACCTGCCTGGTGTCGGTGGCGCGCAACCGCTACTCGGTGCCGTGCGAACTGGCCGGGCAGATGGTCAGCACGCACCTGTACCCGACGCGCGTGACGGTGGTGGCTGGCGACGCCCTCGTGGCCGAGCACGAACGGCTGACGGACAAGGGCAAGACGCGCTACGACTGGCAGCACTACATCCCGCTGGTCCAGAGGAAGCCGGGAGCGTTGCGCAATGGGGCGCCGTTCACCGACCTGCCGCAGGCGCTGCAACGGCTGCGCCGCGCGCTGTTGCGCGAGACCGGAGGCGACCGCCTGATGGCGCGGGTGCTGGCTCTGGTGCCGACGGCGGGGCTGGAGGCGGTGCTGGTGGCCGTGGAGTTGGCGTTGGACGGCGCGCCGCCCTCGGGGCGCGTGAGCGTCGAGCACGTCATCAACGTGCTCGCGCGTCTGAACGCGGCGCCGCGGCCGGCCAATGTGGAGACGGCGCTGCAGGTGCTGACACCGCCGATTGCCGACACGGCCCGCTACGACCGGCTGCGCGACATCCAGGAGACCGACCATGCGTGACGTCATTGCCGAACTCAAGGCGCTGCGTCTGCACGGCATGGCCGGGACTTGGGCCGATCTGATCGAGCAGAACAACGCCGAGTTGGAGAGATCGCGCTGGCTCGTCGAGCAGATGTTGCGCGCCGAGACGACCGAGCGCGCCACGCGCTCGGTCAGCCACCAGCTGAATGCGGCAAAGTTCCCGGTGCACCGAGACCTCGCCGGGTTCGACTTCGAGGTCTCGCCGGTGGACCGCAAGCTGGTGCTGCAACTGGCCGATATGAGCTTCACCGATGAAGCGCACAACGTCGTGCTGGTGGGCGGGCCTGGCACCGGCAAGAGCCACCTCGCAACCGCCATCGGCGTGGCGGGCATCACGCAGCACGGCAAGCGTGTGCGCTTCTACTCGACAGTCGACCTGGTCAACGCGCTGGAGCAGGAGAAGGCCCAAGGCAAGGCAGGTCGCATTGCGGCGAGCATGCTGCGCCTGGACGCGGTGGTGCTCGACGAGATGGGGTATCTGCCGTTCAGCCAGGCCGGCGGGGCGTTGCTGTTCCACCTACTCTCCAAGCTCTACGAGCACACCAGCGTGGTGGTGACGACCAACCTGGACTTCGCGGAGTGGTCCAGTGTGTTCGTGGATCCGAAGATGACCACCGCGTTGCTGGACCGGCTCACGCATCACTGCCACATCGTGGAGACCGGGAACGAGAGCTACCGGATTACGCACGCCACGGCCAACACAAAGAAGCGCATCCGGGCTCGCGAGCAGGAGCGCAAAGAGGCCAACGCGCCGCCCGCAGACCTCGCCTGATCAACCGCACGAAGGGACAAGGCGCTACGGGCTTCGCCCTTCGCGCCTTCTTCGATCGAGCGGCCGGGGCATCAAAAGAGAAGCAAGAAAGGAGGCAAGACGCTAGAGTTATGCACAGTCGGCATCCACGATGCCGGCTTCCATCCCCGGGTCAAAGTTCAAACGGCAGGGTGGGTCAAAGTTCAACCGGCGCCGACAA
>NZ_JBFUHO010000130.1:0-5788 GCF_056402355.1 Variovorax sp. P4_B11 | reverse complement strand
GGCTGGCGCCGCGAGCTGCGACGGATCGCATATTCGCAATAGCTGAAGGGAGCGGCGCACAAAGCAAAGCGCCCAGCCTTTTGAGGGGCTGGGCGATTTGGGCTGTAAGAGCCTGACGATGACCTACTTTCACACGGGAACCCGCACTATCATCGGCGCTGAGGCGTTTCACTGTCCTGTTCGGGATGGGAAGGAGTGGGACCACCTCGCTATGGTCATCAGGCATAAAGGGTTGTCGTGCTGACTGGGTCAGCACAACGAATTCATAGAGTCTGGAATCAGCTTGTATTTGAATTGTTTTGAATGCGTCAACTTGGCATAACACCTTGATCGTAGATCAAAGTTATAGGGTCAAGCCGCACGAGCAATTAGTATCAGTTAGCTTAACGCATTACTGCGCTTCCACACCTGACCTATCAACGTCCTGGTCTTGAACGACTCTTTAGGGGGCTCAAGGCCCCGGCAGATCTCATCTTGAAACGAGTTTCCCGCTTAGATGCTTTCAGCGGTTATCTCTTCCACACTTAGCTACTCGGCAATGCCACTGGCGTGACAACCGATACACCAGAGGTGTGTCCACTCCGGTCCTCTCGTACTAGGAGCAGGCTTCCTCAAATCTGCAGCGCCCACGGAAGATAGGGACCAAACTGTCTCACGACGTTTTAAACCCAGCTCACGTACCTCTTTAAATGGCGAACAGCCATACCCTTGGGACCGGCTACAGCCCCAGGATGAGATGAGCCGACATCGAGGTGCCAAACACCGCCGTCGATATGAACTCTTGGGCGGTATCAGCCTGTTATCCCCAGAGTACCTTTTATCCGTTGAGCGATGGCCCTTCCATACAGAACCACCGGATCACTATGTCCTGCTTTCGCATCTGCTCGACTTGTCAGTCTCGCAGTTAAGCACGCTTATGCCATTGCACTATCGTCACGATGTCCGACCGTAACTAGCGTACCTTCGAACTCCTCCGTTACGCTTTGGGAGGAGACCGCCCCAGTCAAACTGCCTACCATGCACTGTCCCCGATCCAGATAATGGACCTAGGTTAGAACCTCAAACACACCAGGGTGGTATTTCAACGTTGGCTCCACAAGATCTAGCGACCCTGCTTCAAAGCCTCCCACCTATCCTACACAGATCTGTTCAAAGTCCAATACAAAGCTACAGTAAAGGTTCATGGGGTCTTTCCGTCTTTCCGCGGGGAGATTGCATCATCACAAACATTTCAACTTCGCTGAGTCTCAGGAGGAGACAGTGTGGCCATCGTTACGCCATTCGTGCAGGTCGGAACTTACCCGACAAGGAATTTCGCTACCTTAGGACCGTTATAGTTACGGCCGCCGTTTACTGGGACTTCAATCAAGAGCTTGCACCCCATCATTTAATCTTCCAGCACCGGGCAGGCGTCACACCCTATACGTCCACTTTCGTGTTTGCAGAGTGCTGTGTTTTTAATAAACAGTCGCAGCCACCGATTTTTTGCAACCCATTCATGCTCCGTTGTTCACTTCACACTAATAGGGCACACCTTCTTCCGAAGTTACGGTGTCAATTTGCCGAGTTCCTTCTCCTGAGTTCTCTCAAGCGCCTTAGAATACTCATCTCGCGCACCAGTGTCGGTTTGCGGTACGGTCGTGTGTAGCTGAAGCTTAGTGGCTTTTCCTGGAACCTCGTTCAGTCACTTCACCAGCAAGCTGGCTCGATCATGGGCCTCGGTATATGACGGGCGGATTTGCCTACCCATCGCCTACTTCCCACTAAACCGGGATATCCAACACCCGGATGACCTATTAAGATCCGTCCCCACATCGCACTACACATCGGTACAGGAATATTGACCTGTTTCCCATCAGCTACGCATCTCTGCCTCGCCTTAGGGGCCGACTCACTCTACGCCGATGAACGTTGCGTAGAAAACCTTGCGCTTACGGCGAGGGGGCTTTTCACCCCCTTTAACGCTACTCATGTCAGCATTCGCACTTCTGATACCTCCAGCACGCTTTACAACGCACCTTCACAGGCTTACAGAACGCTCTCCTACCACTT
The DNA here is from genome assembly GCF_056402355.1 of Variovorax sp. P4_B11. Taxonomy (NCBI): domain Bacteria; kingdom Pseudomonadati; phylum Pseudomonadota; class Betaproteobacteria; order Burkholderiales; family Comamonadaceae; genus Variovorax; species Variovorax sp. P4_B11. Next base: position 3,736 of record NZ_JBFUHO010000130.1, on the reverse strand, counting down.
GCAATAAATTGCAAATCCGCAGCTTCGGTAACTGGCTTAGCCCCGTTACATCTTCCGCGCAGGACGACTCGATCAGTGAGCTATTACGCTTTCTTTAAATGATGGCTGCTTCTAAGCCAACATCCTGACTGTTTTAGCCTTCCCACTTCGTTTCCCACTTAGCCAATTTTAGGGACCTTAGCTGGCGGTCTGGGTTGTTTCCCTCTTGAGTCCGGACGTTAGCACCCGGTGCTCTGTCTCCCAAGCTGTACTCGTCGGTATTCGGAGTTTGCCTTGGTTTGGTAAGTCGCCATGACCCCCTAGCCAAAACAGTGCTCTACCCCCGACGGTAATACTTGAGGCACTACCTAAATAGTTTTCGGAGAGAACCAGCTATTTCCAAGTTTGTTTAGCCTTTCACCCCTATCCACAGCTCATCCGCTAGTTTTGCAACACTAGTCGGTTCGGACCTCCAGTACCTGTTACGGCACCTTCATCCTGGCCATGGATAGATCACTTGGTTTCGGGTCTACACCCAGCGACTGATCGCCCTATTCGGACTCGATTTCTCTACGGCTTCCCTATTCGGTTAACCTTGCCACTGAATGTAAGTCGCTGACCCATTATACAAAAGGTACGCAGTCACCCCTTACGAGGCTCCTACTTTTTGTAAGCACGCGGTTTCAGGATCTATTTCACTCCCCTCCCGGGGTTCTTTTCGCCTTTCCCTCACGGTACTAGTTCACTATCGGTCGATGATGAGTATTTAGCCTTGGAGGATGGTCCCCCCATGTTCAGACAGGATTTCTCGTGTCCCGCCCTACTTGTCGTTAGCTCAGTACCACACAGGTCATTTCACGTACGGGGCTATCACCCGCTATGGCCAGTCTTTCCAAACTGTTCCGTTATGTCTTGTGCTATCACTAACAGGCTTCTCCGATTTCGCTCGCCACTACTTTCGGAATCTCGGTTGATGTCTTTTCCTCGAGCTACTGAGATGTTTCAGTTCACCCGGTTCGCCTCGCATGCCTATGTATTCAGCATGCGATACCTTTGCAGGTGGGTTTCCCCATTCGGAAATCTCCGGATCAAAGCTAATTTGCCAGCTCCCCGAAGCTTATCGCAGGCTATCACGTCCTTCGTCGCCTATCATCGCCAAGGCATCCACCACGTGCTCTTATTCACTTGACCCTATAACTTTGACGTTTCTTCACAGAAACCAAAATYACATCAAGGAATTGCCAGGTCTTTCACCTGGCGCGTTATGCCGTACTTCATACTTTCRAKTTKMYTCGAAATTGAAGTTCATATTTGACGCAATCAAAAATTCATGTCGCTGATGGCACGGTCCGCACTAAACCTTTACGAATGTGCGGTTTCCATCAGCAACGCTGATTCGACTCTATGAATTTTTAAAGAACAGCCGATTGATCAAGAGATCTTGATCAACAACAAAGATGCCTCTTTCAAAGCAGCTTTGGTGTTGAGTATAAGTATCGTCGTGGTTCTCGCGGGCCAGCGTCGCGACCCAGAGAAGTGGTGGAGGATGACGGGATCGAACCGACGACCCCCTGCTTGCAAAGCAGGTGCTCTCCCAGCTGAGCTAATCCCCCGGGTCCTCACATCTGACGCAACCTGCGCCATGACCATTGGAAGAATTTTGGTGGGTCTAGTTGGGCTCGAACCAACGACCCCCGCCTTATCAAGACGGTGCTCTAACCAGCTGAGCTACAGACCCATGTCGATCACTCGACTTCATCCAACAACCGATAAGTGTGGGCGTTCAGCTTGAACAGCTTTATTTCCAGAAAGGAGGTGATCCAGCCGCACCTTCCGATACGGCTACCTTGTTACGACTTCACCCCAGTCACGAACCCTGCCGTGGTAATCGCCCTCCTTGCGGTTAGGCTAACTACTTCTGGCAGAACCCGCTCCCATGGTGTGACGGGCGGTGTGTACAAGACCCGGGAACGTATTCACCGTGACATTCTGATCCACGATTACTAGCGATTCCGACTTCACGCAGTCGAGTTGCAGACTGCGATCCGGACTACGACTGGTTTTATGGGATTAGCTCCCCCTCGCGGGTTGGCAACCCTTTGTACCAGCCATTGTATGACGTGTGTAGCCCCACCTATAAGGGCCATGAGGACTTGACGTCATCCCCACCTTCCTCCGGTTTGTCACCGGCAGTCTCACTAGAGTGCCCAACTAAATGTAGCAACTAATGACAAGGGTTGCGCTCGTTGCGGGACTTAACCCAACATCTCACGACACGAGCTGACGACAGCCATGCAGCACCTGTGTTACGGTTCTCTTTCGAGCACTAAGCCATCTCTGGCAAATTCCGTACATGTCAAAGGTGGGTAAGGTTTTTCGCGTTGCATCGAATTAAACCACATCATCCACCGCTTGTGCGGGTCCCCGTCAATTCCTTTGAGTTTCAACCTTGCGGCCGTACTCCCCAGGCGGTCAACTTCACGCGTTAGCTTCGTTACTGAGTCAGTGAAGACCCAACAACCAGTTGACATCGTTTAGGGCGTGGACTACCAGGGTATCTAATCCTGTTTGCTCCCCACGCTTTCGTGCATGAGCGTCAGTACAGGTCCAGGGGATTGCCTTCGCCATCGGTGTTCCTCCGCATATCTACGCATTTCACTGCTACACGCGGAATTCCATCCCCCTCTACCGTACTCTAGCTATGCAGTCACAGATGCAGTTCCCAGGTTGAGCCCGGGGATTTCACAACTGTCTTACATAACCGCCTGCGCACGCTTTACGCCCAGTAATTCCGATTAACGCTTGCACCCTACGTATTACCGCGGCTGCTGGCACGTAGTTAGCCGGTGCTTATTCTTACGGTACCGTCATGAGCTCTCTTTATTAGAAAGAACCTTTTCGTTCCGTACAAAAGCAGTTTACAACCCGAAGGCCTTCATCCTGCACGCGGCATGGCTGGATCAGGCTTGCGCCCATTGTCCAAAATTCCCCACTGCTGCCTCCCGTAGGAGTCTGGGCCGTGTCTCAGTCCCAGTGTGGCTGGTCGTCCTCTCAGACCAGCTACAGATCGAAGGCTTGGTGAGCCTTTACCTCACCAACTACCTAATCTGCCATCGGCCGCTCCATTCGCGCAAGGTCTTGCGATCCCCTGCTTTCATCCGTAGATCTTATGCGGTATTAGCACAGCTTTCGCTGCGTTATCCCCCACGATTGGGCACGTTCCGATGTATTACTCACCCGTTCGCCACTCGCCGCCAGGATTGCTCCCGCGCTGCCGTTCGACTTGCATGTGTAAGGCATGCCGCCAGCGTTCAATCTGAGCCAGGATCAAACTCTATAGTTCGATCTTGATTTTGCGTCCAACCTCGCGGTCAGACAAAACTCACAAAAACGGAATTGAAGTGAACTTCACTTCTATTCTCATGAGCGTTTAAAGTCTTGAAGACTTTGTTCCGAAGAACTTAGCCATTCGCCTCAAACGCCCACGCTTATCGGCTGTATATTTTTAACGATCACCGCAAAACAACTTCTTGTTTTACGCTTGCTTCGCTGCGATCAGCGGAGCCTTCGATTATGACACGGTTTTTTAAGAACCGGCAAACTTTTTTCGCTTTCTTCGACTCTTGCAATCAACTTCACTCGGAAGTCACTGCAATCACCGTTTTCTGCGGAGCCTTCGATTATGACACAGTTTTTAGAACTTCGTCAAACCCGTAGGCTTTTTTCTTCCCCCGCCGTCTGCTTCGATCACCGCACC
>NZ_JBFUHO010000129.1:0-5927 GCF_056402355.1 Variovorax sp. P4_B11 | reverse complement strand
GCGCTGGCGTGCAGCGGGTCCACCCGAGCGGCCATCGGCTCCACGCTCTTGCGCGACAGCGGCAGCATCAGTCCGGTGCAGTAGCCCTTGAGCCCCGCGTGACGATCTGAGTGACCCAGCCCTTCCGCCAGATGGTGCATGTACTGGTCGAACCGTTGACTCATACCCATGGCTCTTCACCCATCAGTTGAGGAAGTGCACATAATGCCTTGTTTTTATTGACACAGTAAGACTAGGTGCTCGAAGAAAAACTCGGGGGTGCGCGGAATGTGCCGTACTACCTGCGCGTGTTCATCAAGGCAGACAAATCGAGCGGGGACGGTCTGTAAAACATAGATGCTGCGGCGTATATGAAAGCCCAGGAGGCCTCGACGCAGCGTAGGCTGTCGAGGGGCCACTAGTGCGGTGACGTGGGGCGGTCGGTAAGCTACCGGCTTGTTGTTCCATACTCAGTCTCCTGGCGACGGCATCGGCGCCCGGAGGTATCGATCAACTCAGCGCGAGGGCTAGATCTTTCCCATCAACAACAGAACGACCAGGACCAGCAGCACCAGTCCGATACCCCCGCTGGGGCCGTAGCCCCAACCCCGACTGTGGGGCCAGCTTGGAATCGCGCCGAGGAGCAGCAGAACCACGATGATCAGCAGAATTGTTCCCAATGTCATTTCATTTCTCCTGTCAGTGAGTCGTAGCGGCGCAGTACTCGAGAGAATTCGCGCAGAGCACCAACGCCGCTTTGCTCAGCGCGCCGGCACCAGTCTTCCAACAGTTTCACCAACTGTTCCTTCGAGGCGGCGGATCGGCTCCACAGGTCAATGAGTTCTTGCCGCATCGAGTAGATGGTGCTCAGCACCGCGCTCGAATGCAGGGTCTGTTCCAGGGCGGCGCGCTCCTTCTCCGGCAGTCCCCTCGCGTCCCTTTGCAGCAAGTACTTGACCGAATCCAGCGCTCTGGAGTCGGTCGAACTCGGGATCGTGCTCGCCCGCAGGCGGAGGAGTTCCTCCACGGCGATCGGGCGCAAGAATCTGGCGAACTTGGCCAGCACGTCGTACCTGTGGGTGATGACGGCCTGCAGGGTACCCATGTCGCAGCGAGTCTTGGATGCGTTGTAGCGAATCCTTGGCGCCACCTTGTGCACCCTGGCCAGGTGGATCATTTCCAGGATGCGGATGTACATCCAGCCGATGTCGAACTCCCACCACTTGCTGGACAGCCTGGCGGAGGTGACATAGGCATGATGGTTGTTGTGGAGCTCTTCGCCGCCGATCAGGATGCCCCACGGCACGACATTGCTGGAGCTGTCGTTCGGCGCGAAATTGCGATAGCCCCAGTAGTGACCGACGCCGTTGATGACGCCGGCGGCGAAGAACGGGATCCACAGCATCTGCACCGCCCACATGCTGAGCCCGATCGGGCCGAACAGGGTGACGTCGATCATCAGCACGACCCCAATCCCGAGCCGGGTGTGTCTCGCGTACAGGTTGCGCTCGATCCAGTCGTTGGGGGTGCCACGGCCGTACCTTTCGAGCGTTTCGGCGTTCCTGGATTCCAGGCGATAGAGCTCGGTGCCCTCGAACAGCACTTTCCTGATGCCATGGATCTGCGGGCTGTGGGGGTCTTCGGACGTTTCGCAGTTGGCGTGGTGCTTACGATGAATCGCCGCCCATTCCTTGGTCACCATCCCGGTGGTGAGCCACAGCCAGAAACGGAAGAAGTGGCTGGCGATGGGATGCAGTTCCAGCGCGCGATGTGCCTGATGGCGATGCAGGAAAATGGTGACCGCAGCGATGGTGACGTGGGTCAAGCCCAGCGTGACCAGCACAAGACCCCACCAGGGCAGATCGAGCAGGCTAAGTTGCATCACAAGGTCCACGGCAGAACGGCGCACCGACGTCCGATGATTTCGGACGTGGTCACGATGTCCCTGTCCGCAATCCTAGTCAGGCCCGGGCCGCCGTCTGTGCGCTACCGTTCCAGCGCCGGATGACTGTCATTTGGTAGCATGGAGCGAGCCATGGGCGTTGTCTGTGCGCCACCGTACAGTCAAGACAGATCCGAAGCGATACCGCTATGGCCTGTATCTTCGTCGATAACATGGACATCGACGCGTCCAGCATGCGGGTCGAGACGCTCAATGGCACCATCATGCGGTCTGACTTCGCCAGGAACGCAACGGAAAAGAGCATGGCCGAGAGCTTCGCGTGCAAGGTCAACGGTGTGAAGGCGGTCAAGAATGAGATCGCCGTGCGTCCCTCGGTCCCTTCGCGCCATCATCGTTGCGGCCACTGGGGCACCAGCTACACCGCCGGCCACGCCCCCCGCACCCCATGACGCAGTTCGTAGTGGGACGCCGTGTTCGTGAGGTTTGATGTGCTTTTCGTCACGTGCTCCTTTGCCTTCGTCGCCTTGGACTCGCGGCACCAACACTTTCGTCCCACCGGCGCGCGCGAGTTTGTCTGGTAGCGAACACCGACCTCGGTGACAGCTGAGCCGATGGCACGATCAACCAGAACCCTCCTCTTCGTCGCTATCGGGTTGGCGGGTCTTCTCGTCCTTGTCGCGGGGGCGCTGCTTCTCCTTGTGGACGGCAACGTCGGCAAGGCGCGCTTGGAGGCGGCGGCTTCGCGCGCCTTGGGGGTGGAGGTCAGCGTCGGCGGACGGCGGGGAATCAGCTTCTTCCCCGGCATGCTCGTCACGCTCGAGGATGTGCACATTCACAACATGGGGAAGGACCTCGCATACGCGAAGCAGGCCAGGATCGAGGTCGGCCTGCTGCCCCTACTCAAGAACGAGGTGCAGGTCGAGAGGATCACGCTGCAACACGCCACGGTCTCCATCGAGAAGGACCGCGATGGCCGCTTCAACTTCGAGCAGCCGGAGGCCGCCGCAGCAACGCTGCCTCCACTGGACTGGCCGAACGTTTCCCTTTCGCACGGGACGCTCGTCTACGTGGACCAAGGATCCGGGGGAGGGTTCGAGGCTGCGGATTGCCGCCTGGACATGCATCGCCTGCGGCTTTCGGGCGGGCAGGTCGCGAACCTCATCAAGGACCTTTCATTCACCGCAGAACTCGCTTGCGGGGAGCTCCGCAACGAGGGCCTCACGGTGTCGGATCTGAAGTTCTCGGCCGTCGCGAAGGACGGGGTCTTCGATCTGAGCCCGCTCACGGCGTGGATCTTTGGCACGCAGGGATCGGGGAGTCTACAGGTGGACGTTTCGGGCGCCGTCCCGCAATACCGCATCCAGTACTCCCTCCCGCAGTTCCCCATCGAGGAGTTCTTCAAGACCATGGCGCGGCAGAAGGTCGCAGCAGGCCGGATGGACTTCTCCGCGAACCTGTCGATGCAGGGAACCGGTAAGGAGATGCGGCAGTCCGTGAAGGGGCAGATCTCGCTGCGCGGCAAGAACCTCACGCTCCGTGGCGGCGATCTGGACGCGAAGCTTTCGCGGTTTGAGTCCAGCCAGAACTTCAGCCTCATGGATGCGGGGGCCTTCTTCTTCGCCGGGCCTCTCGGCCTGGTGGTCACCAAGGGGTATGACTTTGCGAACATCCTTCAGGGGACGGGTGGCAGCAGCGAGATCCGCGCGCTCGTGTCCGACTGGAAGGTCGAGCGCGGCGTGGCCCACGCGCAGGATGTGGCGATGGTAACGAAGGAGAACCGGATCGCCTTGCGCGGAGGGATCGACTTCGTCAACGGCCGGTTCGACAACGTAACCATGGCGCTGATTGACGCGAAGGGCTGCGCCAAGGTGCGGCAGCGAATCAACGGCACGTTCCAGAATCCGCTGGTGGAGCAACCGAGTCTGCTCGCGTCCCTCACCGGGCCTGCGCGCGGACTGTTGCAAAAGGGCAGCGAGCTCTTTGGCGAACGCTGCGAAGTGTTCTACACCGGTTCGGTGGCGGCGCCGAGATGACTTCGCGCGAGGGCGCACCGCCCGACGCTCGATGGCGCTATGTGCCTCAGCGGACAGACGGCGCAGGACCTCGTCCATAAAGTCGAGCGTAGCGGCAATGGACGAAGGAGCGATCGCCGTCCATCGCAATCGCTTTGATGACGACGCGAGGTAGTCCCGGGTCGCGAACGGGCCAGCGCTGGCGCCCAGCGAGACGCGCAGGTAGTCGGGCCTTCGGCCTCGATGCGCAGCGAGTACTCCATGCGATAGACGATGCCCGGTGCGACATTGCGCTTGCGGCCGACGGTGAGCAGCAGCGCATCGTCCGCGGGCCGGTGAGGCCTGGCACGAGCGCACGTTCAAATGCAGGAACAGTACATCGCAGACTCGGACCGCCAACTTGTACGCCGGTGCGAACGCTGCGAAGGGCTGATCAAGCCCGGCATAGGCGTCGCCCTCGACGTGATCGCCGCTCCTGCTGGAGCTCAGGTACAGCGGCCGTTGGAAGGCGTTGTCGATGAACTGCGGGCGCAACGCGTCGTGCCTGGCGCGCAACGTTTCCGCGGCTCCTGCGGTGTCGCTCGACTGCGCGCCGCAGACCGCGGCCAGCGCCATCACCACCTGCATCAGCGGGCTGCCCATGGCATTTCAGCGTAGGCGGCGCCTTCCCGCGTGTCTGTGCGCTTGCGGACGCGGAATATTCGTCGCTGTGTTCGCCAGCGCACTGACCAGTGCACGGCGCGCGCCTACGCCGCCTCAGGGCTCGCAACTTCGAGGAGAAGCTCATGGGCCTGGCAACCATACTATTGATCGTGCTGATCCTCTTGCTGATCGGCGCCGTTCCAACCTGGCCGCATAGCAGGACCTGGCGCTGGAGGAGCCATCGTCGGCAGCCCGCTCACCGTCGGCAACGAAGTACTGTTGCTGCGCGACGAGCCGGCCACGTACCAGGCGATGTTCGCGGCCCCCCCCTTGGGTTACTAAAGTTGTGGGAATTTTCGACTAGGCCCGACGAGAGATGCGGAATCTGCGAGAAAACCCGTCGCTCCAAACCAACAGGCGACCGGGTCACTCACTATCCAGGCATCCACGTTCGCATTGCGATTGGCCACAAGCGTGCACAAGCACAAGCGCTTCGCCGGCACAGGCCTTTAACTGATCGGAGCCCGTCCCTCCCGGCCCCGGGAGGCCTGCGAGACCGAGCGGCCGCTTTCGGGCACGCTCGGTGTCCGCTGTAGGCCCGGTTAGGGCCCGGAACGTCGGTTCGCAACATTCGGGATCTGTCGTTCACATGACGCTTCGCCATGCCGCTCGATGCACAAAGTCAGGTATCGGTGTGGAGCCGTCGGTCATCCAGAAAATCGCCCAGGTCGGCTTTCTGAAGGCACTGTCGTTCCGCCGCGAAAGGCGACCGGCTGCAACCAGTCTTTCTGAGACATTCGCTTGATCGGGCCTTGCACGTATCGGGCCGAGAAGCTCGCGTTATGGTGCCCAATAGTCGGCCCTCGCTGCATCCCGGACTTCGGTAGCCTCCACGGGTCACGAGGGATGGGGTGGCGTGCCGACTGCTCCTGAGCGTCTGGATCGACATGAAGGACCCCAGTGATTGGGTGCATGTCCAGAGTGCCCTACGCAGAAGTACGGGCGCCCCGCGTTCGACCAAGGGGCCAGCCGGGAATGGGTAGCTCCGGATGCGGAGCTGTCGGTGGGAAAATCCAGGGGCGTGCTGCTGCTCGGCTCCTGGAAGGCGCGGCAAGGTGCGACCGAAGCTGCGTAAGCGCTCTGTTGACCACGTCCCTTGTGCCCTGATGACCTTTGGGGCAGTGATCGCGGGGTGATCGGATGTTTGTCATTGGCGGGTGGTGCGCGAGAATCGCGGTCGTTCCCACATCCGGTTCAATCGATGGCCACCCCGTTTACCCCGTTGAGCGAGGCCGAGTTCAACGAACTCGACCAGTTCCTGCTCTATGACGTCGATACCGAAGACGTCATGACACTGGACATGGTGGATGGGTTTCTGCATGGGTTTCTGC
>NZ_JBFUHO010000128.1:0-6034 GCF_056402355.1 Variovorax sp. P4_B11 | reverse complement strand
GGCAAGGACCGGCTGCTCGACAGACCGCGCGCGAATAGCCCGTCGTTTTTCATCGTGGCAGTGACGGCGTCGGAGGCGGCCACCGGGCTCACCATTTCAGCATCGCCACAAAATGCACGAAAACCAGCGTCCGGCCAAACGCGAGCATCTCGCAACTCATTGATTTGATTGAGGTTAGGCGGGTTAAGCGCCACAAAATGCACGAAAACCGAGATCGCCCCAAAAAGCCTACAACTTCTGATTCTTCGACCCGGGGCCGCGATCTCAGAGAGGCTCCTACAAGGTCTTGAGTCCCAGCCAAGCCGCCGCGATCACCGCATTCACCGACACGCTCAAGGCGCTCGGCACATAGAACAGCGCCGATGCCGCCGGCGCGCCAATCAGGATTTCGACAATCCCCCCCAACCCGTACAACAGCACGGCGCACGACAGCCAGCGTCGCATGTAAGTGAGAAGCCAGTGAGCTTGAGATTGGTTGTGCCGCCAGGCCGCTGAGCGCTCGATGAGGCTGCCTTGCGTGACGTCCAGGAAGAGCCACTCGAAAAAGAAGTAGCGGTACAGGAGAGTGCGGAAAGTCAGCTCATGCATGATCCATTTCCTTCTGATGGCGGCGTAAGTCCGCTCTTGGCCCGCATTCTGCCCCTGCGGACCGGCGGCAAAATCTTGGTCTGTTTGCGCTCCAAGTCTTCTGAGGGAGCGCGCCTAGTCAGGCGATATGACTCCCAAGGATGCTCAGGACAACGTATGGCACAACGTTGAAAAGAAGAATGCCAACCTTGTAGACCGCCATGCATGCGTAGTGAATGCCATCGAAGCGCTCATCCGAGAAGCCATCGACCGTGGAGCCTTCGCATCCAGGCATGCGCAAACCTGAAGGCGACAAACCGCGCAAGCAGTACGGCGCAATTGAGCACCGCGCACCACAGCAGAATCAATCATCCGCGGGTTTGCGCTTCCCCGAATCCATCATTCGAGCGATCGCGCTCACCTGGGCAGCCCCCGCCCGGAAATACCCTCCCACTGTTTCCGCACTCCGATGCCCCGTCATGGCCATCGTCTCCTGCAGCGGCATGTTCTGCCGCCCCGCCTCGGTGACGAACCCCGAGCGCAGCGAGTGCGCCGAGAAATCATCCCCCACGCCGGCCAGCGCACAGCGCGCCTTCACGAGGTCCCGAACCGCCGTCCCCGAGAGCCCGTCGGTGCCGAGCTTTCCATTCTTGAGGATGCGCCGGAAGAGGGGCCCCGAGCTGATGCCGCTCGCCTTGAGCCAGGCCTCCAGCGCCACGGCGGCCGACCCGACCACCGGTTTCACATCTTCCGGACGGATCTTCCCGTTGTGGTTCGTCTTCGAGCTCGCCAGGGTGTACAGATAGGCGCCCTCATCACCACGATGCAGGTTCTCGAACACAGCCTCTGAGACTTCGGAGCGCCGTCGTCCGCCCGAGGCCCACGCAAAAAGGAGCAGGGCGCGGTCGCGCTTGCCCTTGAGCGAGTCGTCGCAGGTCTCCAGCAAGGCCTCCAGCGGCTCTTTCGTGAGCGCACGCTGCTTGTGGGGCAGGGCGTTACGCTTCGCATAGGCTTTTCGGGTCTTGCTCAGCAGCGCCTTCACTGCAGGGTCGACGCACGGGTTGGGTTGCTTGGAAATGTGGTGCGCCATCGAGAGCACCGAGATCCGGTGCATCAGGGTGTTCAGCGCCGGCGCCCCGAGTTTTCCCTTGAAACCGGCTTCCACCAGCGCCTGGTCGATCTCGGGCGGCAATTGATGCGTCAGACCCCCTTTGTGGCCCGCCTTGGTCGAGCGCTCGGCGTGGTCGACGATGAACTGGACCACCACGGGCACCGGCACTGGCAGCGCCATCTGGCGCCCATAGCGCGCGCCGAACCAGGCCGCCCAGTAGCGCATGGCGGCGCGGTACGCCAGGCGCGTGTTGTCGGATTCGCCCTCGGCCATGAGGTCTTGCGCGGCTTCCTCGGCCATGCCAGAGAGCTGGCCGGGGTCGAGCAGCGCATGGTCGCGTTTCAGCGGCATCAAGGCCTTGGACGGCCGCATTTTTTCAGCAGGTTTCATCGGCTACCTCCAGCAGCATTGGATTCACGGACGACGACGGCCGCAGTCCGACCATCGCCGCGCTTCTGTTATTTTTGGCACATGCCATGTATGATGTCTTACGTATACTTTACATCACTTCCGATAATCATTTATTATCGCAAGTTAAAAAGGCTGGATGGAAACCCATGGGCATCTGGCTGTATGAGCATCGGTTTAAGGAATTCTTGTGCGCGTGAGGTAGTCCTGAAAGACGACGCGCGACGAGCTGAAAGGTCAAAAATGGAAACGAACGCATCGAGCTCCACGTTCCCGCCGCGCGGCGGCCGCGGAATCCAGGAGGCTCAGGTCTGGGAAGCGGCCGACGCGCTCGTGCACGAAGGCCTGCGCCCGACGATCGAGCGCGTGCGCCAGAAGATCGGCAGCGGCTCGCCCAACACCGTGAGCCCCATGCTCGAACGCTGGTTCGCCACGCTCGGCAAACGCCTGGAGGGTCGCAGCGGCAGCCTGGCCGATGGCGAGGCACAGCAGCTTCCCCTGGCCATCGTCCAGGCCGCTCAGCAGTTCTGGGACGTCGCCCGGCGAGATGCCGCACAGGCACAGGTCCAGGCCACCGAGGCGACACGGCGCGAACTCGAGCTGCAGCGCAACGCCATCGCCCAGAGGGAAGCCGACCTCCAGCAACGCGAGTCCTCCTTCGAACAGGCCCGCGTCGCGTTCGATGAGGCGTTGGCTTCCTCGCGCCAGGCGGTCACGGCCATGGAGGCCCAGTTGCACACGCAGCAGCAGGAATCCGCTCGGCTACTCAGCGACTCGGAAGCCGAGGTGCGCCGGCTGCGCAAGGCCCTGGACGAGGCCGTGGCGAACAAGGAAGCCCTGCGCGAGAAGGCGGCAATGGAACTCGGCGCCAAGCAGCGCGCCGCGGACGAAGCCGAGGAGCGCCATCTCGCGCAGGAGCGTCGTCTCCTCTCCGAGATCGATCGCGAGCGCATGGCCACGCGCCAGGCCACCACAGAGCTGGCGAAGGAGCAGAAAGCCCGCGCCATCGAACAGGAGGCTGCCCGTACCGCACGGGATGCAGCCCAGCAAGCCCTGCAGGACTCAAAGTCAGCACACCGCAACGCTGAAGGCGCCTGGGCAAAGCAGTTCCAAGCTGTTCAGCTTGAGTTGGCGACCCAGCGCGAGCGCAGTTCTGCCGCCGAACAGCGTGCGAGCGATCTTCTCAAGCAGCTCGAGCGCCAGCAAGCCCAGGCGGACCGTGAGGTCTCGCAGTTTCGGGAGACCCATGCGGCAACGGCAGCCGCCCTGCGTCAGCTCGAGAACCATAAGAAGAGCCAAGAGCCTACGCATCAACCGCGCGCCAAGTTGGCGCCCAAAGCACCGAGGCGAGAGGATTGAAGCGAGCCTGAAACTACCCGGATCATCTAATTGGACCGGAAAGGCGATCTCCGGCGGCCCGCCGCTTGCTCTCTCGAACCGACTCACTCGAGATATTCGAGAAAGTACGGCATCACTTGTTGAAGAAGCTCGACTTCCTCCGGATCGATGCTGCGCGGCTCCAGATCGAAATGGATGAACGTGCCGTAGGGTGTTCCGGAATCACGTGTCAGCAGCCTCCCGTAGTACGACTCGACCAGTCCCACAAAAGGGCGGTAGCTGACGAGGGACTTGTCCTTGGAGACGTGGCTTGTCGCAAACTCGCCCTTCTCGATCGCGTGCTGGCAAAAGCTCTTCTCTAGAGGAACTGCTTTCAACCAGGTGCGGTATTCAGACACACGGTCGAAGACGTGCTCTGCCCGCAACGCATCGCCGCTCAACTTGTAGATGGCCGTATATCGATACTGCGTTCTGCCATTGAGCATTGCCAGCGCGCGGCGAATCCCATGGGTGGCAAGCATGCTACGCACCGCAGTCGCCTGTGCGGGCAAGTCAAGTTTAGACATTGGAAGAGTTACTTTTTTCGAAATGCGCAGGGAGAGGACCCCCAACGGGAGTCCTAGTGGAGAAGGAATTTCTTCAGTGTGATGGGTAGAATTTTTTCCTGGGCGCGATCTCCTGGCGCTGGGCTCGTCCCCGCCGGAGGCCCGCCCATGGGCCGGCTCCAGTTCTAATTCGCGGACTCCCTTCGCTCGTGCGTCCTTGCTGCAGCGTGACCTTCAGCGGTCACTCTCCGGAGGATCGCAGGTCCCATGTACCGGCAACCTCCATCCTTGACAAGCACCGGAGGGATCTCTGCTTCCACCAAGGCCGCAGACCTGAGTACTGACAGTTTCTCGATCTCGTCCTGGTCGAAAACTTGGATTGGTACCTCAGCTGCGCAGAGCCGCGTGAGGAGTTTCATTGGCACGTCTACTTCTCCCCCTATTTTCAAGAACTGGGCCATCGAACTCTATGTCTCAGTCCATTGAGCGCGTGTCAAACGAGGGACATTGAGTTGGTCAATTCATCGAAATCCTGAAAGCTGTCGGACCAATAAAACAACGGCGGAGGAACATATCCTTGGTTCTGGTGCAAACAGGGCGTGAGGTAGGCTATTGCGTTTGTGAACTGCGGACGGGTCGATGGCAAAGAAGGTTCAGAGCATGGACGAACTATTCAAGGGCCGGCACTTCGAGCGAGAGATCATCATTCTGTGCGTTCGCTGGTACCTGCGCTTCAAGCTGAGCCTGCGTGACTTGGTGGAGATGATGTTCGAGCGCGGCCTGCCGATGGCCCACACGACGATCATGCGCTGGGTCCAGCGATTTGTGCCCGAGTTCGAGAAGCGCTGGAACCGATTCGCCCGCAAGTCCGGCCGATCCTGGCGCGTCGACGAGACCTATGTGAAGATCCGCGGGAAGTGGACCTATCTGTACCGTGCTGTCGATCGAGAGGGCCAGACAGTCGACTTTCGCTTGAGCGCCAACCGCGATGTGAAGGCGGCCAAGGCGTTCTTTCGCAAGGCACTGAAGACGCAAGGGCGACCTCCGGTAAGCATCACGCTGGACGGCTATGCCGCCTCGCACCGAGCGGTGCGTGAGTTGCCCGCCCCAGAGCCCTCGCTGGAAAGACACACGGCTGCGATCATCGCGATATTTGAACAACATGGTCGAGCAGGACCATCGAGGCGTGAAGTCGCGCATCAAACCCATGCTTGGCTTCAAGGTCTTCGATTGCGCGGCCGTGACGATCGCGGGTGTCGAGTTGCTGCATCGCATCCGCAAAGGCCAATTCAACCTTCGTCGGCTGCGCCTCGAAGGCCAAGCCGCGCCTGCAATCTGGAACGCGGTGCTTTCGGCCTGACCGGCGCATCACACTCGCGAAGTCGTTTTGCCGCGCGGAAAATTTGCTCCAGAGCCGTCGTGCATTGGGTTTCCTGCCCCGACCGTATCAAACTCCATCGAAAGTACGATTACCCCCATCGCACTGCGCCAGTCTCCGGGCAGGTATCTCACAACCCTAAGGATGGTCTGCAAAACAGGCCCGGGCCTTGCTTGATCTGACCCATGATTTCCAAACGCGTGACTTCCCCGAATCAGCTCGGCCTGGGCCTGAACCTGTCGACGAAGAAGACGCGCAAGCGCGAGTTTCTCGACGAGATGGATCGGGTGGTGCCCTGGAGCGCGTTGGTGCAGATCGTCGAACCGCACAGCCCTCGAGCCAAGACTGGCCGCCCGCCTTTTGCGATCGAGACGATGCTGCGCATTCATTACTTGCAACAGTGGTTCGGGCTGAGCGATCCGGCGATGGAAGAGGCGCTGTTGGCGCCGGCCGAAAATTGACCCACCTGTGAGGGTTGTGCCGCTTCAAATTTGACCCGGGTGTTCAGCCTACCCTGCTGCTTTTTTAAGCGGTGGGGGTATGAGGAGTGATCACCATGGCCATGATTGGCAAGGTCCTGCGGATGCACCACCGCGAGAAGAAGTCGGTGCGAGAGATCGTGAGGGCGACGAGCCTGTCGCGCAACACGGTGCGCAAGTACCTGCGCACGCCGGTGGCGCAGCCACC
>NZ_JBFUHO010000127.1:0-6679 GCF_056402355.1 Variovorax sp. P4_B11 | reverse complement strand
TCCTGATGGCCGAACGCCTGATCGCCGACAAGCCAGTCGGCGGTAAAAAAAACTTCATCGAACGCCAAGTGCCTGCGTTTCCCGCGAATTACATCCCCCGCGGCAGTCCTGCGCGCGCAGCGCCACGTGGACCATTCGATCACGACACTGCGACTCAGCCTGAGCTATCTACTCATCGCTCGCCTCGGGCAGTGCCCTTGCTGCGGCAAGGCAAGCGCAAAGCTACTCTTGTGACACAGTAAGACTAGGAGAGCAGCCATGAAAATTGCTCAGGTCGCACCGCTCTACGAAGCGGTGCCGCCCTACCTGTACGGGGGGACCGAAAGGGTGGTCGCTCACCTGACCGACGCGCTTGTGGACCAAGGCCATCAAGTCACCCTATTCTCGTCCGGCGAGGCGCGAACGAGAGCCACGCTCGTGGCGACGCGCAGGCAGGCGATCCGGCTGGACCCTGCCGTGCTCAAATCCGACCTCGCGAGCCACTTGTCGATGCTGGATGAGGTACGGCGCATGGCCGACGAGTTCGACGTGCTGCATTTCCACATTGACATGTTGCACTTTCCGTTGTTCGAGCATCTCGCCGGGCGTACTTTGACGACACTGCACGGCCGGCTCGACATCGCCGACCTGCCCGATACCTACCGCCGATGGAAGAAGTATCCGCTCGTGTCTATTTCGGACAACCAACGCAAGCCGCTGCCCGATGGCAACTGGTACGCGACCGTGCACCACGGCATAGCCGCAGACAGCTGTCGGTTCAGCGATTCGGCGCGCGGCGACTACCTGGCTTTCCTCGGTCGCATTTCGCCTGAGAAGCGACCGGACCGCGCCATCGAGATCGCGAAAGTGTCGGGCGTTCCGCTCCGCATCGCCGCGAAAGTCGACAACGTCGATCGCGGGTATTTCGAGCGTGAGATTCGCCCGCTGCTTGACCACCCTTTGGTCGAATTTCTCGGGGAGATCGACGATGAGCACAAGAGCCAGTTCCTCGGCGACGCGCGCGCGCTGCTATTCCCAATCGATTGGCCCGAACCGTTCGGCCTGGTGATGATCGAGGCGATGGCTTGCGGCACGCCGGTGATTGCCTGGCGCCGTGGATCGGTGCCCGAGATCGTCGACCCCGGCGTGACGGGTTACATCGTGGGCGACGTCGCGCAAGCGGCCGAGGCCGTCGAAGCCGTGCGGCGTCTGCCGCGCGCGCGGGTACGTGCCGTATTCGAAGAACGTTTCACGGCGCAAGCAATGGCGCAGCACTACGCGCAACTCTACTGGCAGCTCGCGCGCGACAGCCGAGCCGCGCTGCTCGAAGGCGAGGCGGCATGAAGAGACCTGGACCTGAAGGAGCGGTGCCTTGAGCGCGGCAACAGAAAAATCCACGGTGACGCAGGAAGATGCATGGCCCGCCCCGCCTGCGCGCTCCGGGCAGCGGCTTTTCGTCTTGAAGGAAGGCGACACCTTCCTGGTCGCCGATGCGTTTGGCGATGTCACCGGAGAGGGTGACGGCCTCTTCCACAATGACACCCGCCTCTTGTCGACTTTCCGCCTGCTGATGGACGGGCTCCAGCCGGCGCTCCTTTCGAGCGCGGTGAGCCAGGACAACGCCTTCTTCACGGCCAACATGACCAACCACCCGTTGCCGCCGCTGGGTGAAACCTCGATGCCCGAGGGCGTGATACATCTGGAACGGCGGCGCTTTCTGTGGGACGCCCGCGTGTATGAACGCATTTCCCTTGCCAACTACAGCGACGAGGCGGCGCGCGTGCCGATCCAACTGCTTTACGCAGCCGACTTCCGGGACATGTTCGAGGTGCGAGGCCATAGCCGGAACAAGCGCGGCGATCCCGCCGACGCGCAAGTCGATGACCGCGGCGTCGCATTGCGCTATCAGGGTCTCGACGCCGTATGGCGCAGCGTCGTGGTGTCGTTTTCCGAGGTGCCGCAACGCTTGACCGAAGATCACGCCGAATTCGAGGTGTTTCTAGCCAGACGCGCACGCTGGACGTTGTATGTCGAGGTCGGGACCGCGCAGACCCTGCCGTCGCGCCAGAGCTACCGTGATGCCGCGGCGCAGGCACGCTGCATCCTGCGGCTGCACCGCCGCCGTGGTGCGCGGCTGCGTGTATCGAATCGGTTGTTCCAGGCATGGATCGACAAGTCCGAGGCCGACCTCGCGTTGCTGACCACCGAATTGCCCACCGGCCCGTATCCCTACGCCGGCATTCCATGGTTTTCGACGCCCTTCGGCCGCGATGCGGTGATCACGGCGATGCAAACGCTCTGGATCGATCCGGCCCTTGCGCGTGGG
This sequence comes from Variovorax sp. P4_B11, assembly GCF_056402355.1. Taxonomy (NCBI): domain Bacteria; kingdom Pseudomonadati; phylum Pseudomonadota; class Betaproteobacteria; order Burkholderiales; family Comamonadaceae; genus Variovorax; species Variovorax sp. P4_B11. The sequence goes on along the minus strand of NZ_JBFUHO010000127.1, from coordinate 4,374 downwards.
GTGCTTTCTTTCCTGGCGGCTCACCAGGCGCTCGAGACGTCGACCTTCCGGGACGCCGAGCCGGGCAAGATCATGCACGAGACGCGCAAGGGTGAGATGGCAGCTGTCAATGAATTGCCCTTCGGCAAGTACTACGGCGGCGTCGACACCACCCCGTTGTTCGTAATGCTCGCCGCAGCCTATGCCCAGCACACCGGAGACTTCGAATTCATCAATGGCATATGGAGCGCACTGGTGGCGGCAATGACGTGGATCGAGGGCAACGTGGCACGCCATGGCGGCTTCCTAAGCTACGCACGCGGAGAGGCCACCGGGCTCGCCAACCAGGGTTGGAAGGACAGCCACGACTCCGTGTTCCACGAAGACGGCAGCTCGCCGGTTGGACCGATCGCCTTGGTGGAGGTACAGGGCTACACGTATGCGGCATTGCGTGGCATGGCGTCGCTGGCAACCCGTCGTGGCGATGACCTTGCTTCTGAACGGTGGAGCAAGTCTGCGTCGTCCCTGGCGGCTCGGGTGGAGCAAGCCTTCTGGCAGGACGATCTCGAGTTCTATGCGATCGCGCTTGACGGCAAGGGCAGCCCTTGCCGCGTGCGCGCTTCCAACGCCGGCCACCTCCTGTTCAGCGGCCTCCCTTCGCTCCAACGTGGCCGCATCGTGGCTCGGCATCTTCTTTCGGGCGCTTTTGATTCCGGGTGGGGCGTGCGCACGCTGCCTTCGAACATGGCGCGCTTCAACCCGATGTCCTATCACAACGGTTCTGTCTGGCCGCACGACGTGGCACTTTGCGCCGCGGGGGTGGCGCGGTATGGCGACCGCGATGGCGCGGTCCATCTGCTGAACAACCTGTTCGAGGCCGCCGCGTTCTTCGGGCTGCGCCTGCCCGAGTTGTTTTGCGGATTCAAGCGTTCGCCGGGCGAATCGCCCATCGCCTATCCGGTAGCCTGTCTCCCGCAGGCCTGGGCTGCTGGATCGGTGTTCATGCTGCTGCAGGCGTGCCTGGGGGTGGAAATCGACGCACAGGCTGACTGCATGCTCATCAACAGGCCCCGGCTGCCCGTCGGCATCGATTCGCTGAACATCGGCAGCATTTCCGTAGGCGCAAGTCGATTCGATTTGGCGTTCCGGCGGGTGGAGGGCGGCGTGGTGGCCTTCGTTGAGCCGGAAGGCGGCGCGTCACCCACGCGCGTCGAAGTGCGCCTCTAACGGCCGCCCGCCGCGCGCGTTGTCTTCGCAGCCCTGCAGGCCTGTTGCGCCTCCGTGGCACGCTTATGTGCCGCTTGTTCGGCCTGGAGCCCGCCGCTTCGCCCGGACTGCGCACGCGGTCGACACCCTTGTCGGCGACGCATGGCCTTGCGCAAGGCAGCGCATGGCTGATAAGCCGGATGTCCGCTGTGCACTGACGACTCGCAGCGGCAGCGTCACTATGCTCCGGATTCGGTTTCCCGGATGGCCTGGTGCCTGCGTCAAAGGAATTGGGGACAGTCCCGGCATCGAGGAATCTCCCATGACGGGAGGGCGCCGAAGCAACCTCTACCAGCGCCGGATGACTGTCGATTTGCAGCATGAGCCGATGCAAGATTCTTGTCTGTGCGCCACCGAACGGCTCGTTTGTGCGATAGCGGACATGGTTTTCGGCTCAAGTGCCTACAATGGCAAGAGGGGTGTGCACACGAGCATGCCCCAGGTCATCCTCAAAGCCAATATGCGGAGGAAGCGATGGCCCTTCAGCCCGAACCGAGAGGAAACCGCCTGCTCGGCGCATTGCCCGATGCCGAATGGCAGCGCTGGCTGCCTCAGTTGGAGGCGGTCGAGATGCCGCTGGGTCAGGTGCTGTATGAGTCGGGCACCACGTTGAGCCACGTGTACTTTCCGACAACCGCCATCGTCTCCTTGTTGTACGTCATGGAGAACGGAGCTTCGGCGGAGATCGCCGTGGTCGGCAACGAAGGCGTCGTTGGCATCTCGCTGTTCATGGGCGGAGAGTCCACCCCCAGCCGTGCGGTCGTGCAAAGCGCCGGCCATGGCTTCCGGCTCAAGGCACAGGTGATCAAGGAGGAGTTCAACCGGGCACCCGTCCTTCACCTGCTGTTGCGCTACACCCAGGCGTTGATCACGCAGATGGCGCAAACGGCGGTCTGCAACCGGCACCACTCGCTGGATCAGCAACTGTGCCGCTGGCTGCTGCTGAGCCTGGACCGGCTGCAGGGGAATGAACTCGTGATGACGCAGGAACTGATCGCCAACATGCTCGGTGTGCGCCGCGAAGGCGTCACCGAAGGGGCACTCAAGCTTCAGAAGGTCGGTCTGATCAGCTATGCGCGTGGCCACATCTCCGTGTTGGATCGGCAAGGGCTGGAGCGGCGCTCCTGCGAGTGCTATGCAGTGGTCAAGAAGGAGTACGACAGGCTCCTTCCGCGCAAGACCGCCATCTAGACGGGGAAAGCGGCATGGGTCGCGCATCGGGCGCGATGTGCGTTGCCGTACAGACAGCGCCCCGGCGCCGCCTTACAAAAGGGCGTAAGGATTTCATGCCGAAGCCCGACCTTCGCCAGGGTAGCCCTCTTTCCATCGACGCCTTCGCGGGTTTCGCCGGCATGTTGAGGATGCGGTTCCAGAGCGACCAGCCTGTGGTGGTATGCAGGCTCTGTCGCACCGTCAATCGCGACGAGGCCAAATTCTGCGCTGGTTGTGGCGGCAAGCTCCCGGCGTTCTACGCGGCCGCCTCGGAGTCGACTCCTGATCGATCGGTCCGGGAATCAAAGTGGACGGAATACTCGGGGAATTGGACGGCGTTTCCGAGCCCACGTGACGGCAACACCGACGACTGCCCGGATCGAGGCCTTCGTGCGAAGAGGAATAACGCAGCGGCACAGTTGGTTCGGCGAGCGGAGCAATGGATTCGCCACGCCGATGCCGGCGAATTGCTGCACGTCCTCCTGGCCGGCGGGCTGAGCGCCACCATCGCGGAAGACAACGGCCACTTCCGCAGCGACGTCGACCTGAGCGAGCGTCGAGATGCGCTCTCGGGGTTGGGAATCATCTGGGCGGATCTTCCTGCAGATGAAACCCTGTCGATCTTCGCCCAGGTCTGGGGTGCCTCGGCGCCGCCTGCGTGCGAGGACGCGCGGGCGGCATGGTTCGCGTCCGACATCAACGCGCAGGAAGGCGCCAGGCAATGGCTGCGAGCGGAAGTCGCAGAGAACATCGCTCTCTTCGACGCGTGCGTGTCGGAATGGTGTCTACTGCGCACGGCACAGGAGCAGATGAGGACGCCCCAGTCGGCGTAGGCGTTTTGGACTCCGACCCGACGAACAGGAGGCTGAGACATGCATCGACCGGAAGAAATCGCAACCAAGCTGCTGGGTTCGCGCTACGACGCCCTCGACGAGCGAACGAAGCGCATCGCGCGACACGTCGCTGAGCGAACGCATGTTTCGCGCAATGTCGCGCAAGATGCTGATCGCGGACAGTCATTCGGCCAACGCGCGGCAGACGCGGTCGCTTCCTTCGGCGGCTCCTGGCCCTTCGTCGGGCTCTTCGGCGCGACCATGCTGCTGTGGGTCGCGCTCAATGCCTTGCTCCTGGCAACCCGCGGCACGACCTTCGACCCCTACCCGTTCATCTTGCTCAATCTGTTTCTTTCGATGCTGGCGGCGGTGCAGGCGCCAATCATCCTGATGTCGCAGAACCGGCAATCCGAAAAGGACCGGATCCATGCAGAGCACGACTACGAGGTCAACCTCAAGGCCGAACTGGAGATCATGCTGCTGCACGAAAAGATCGATCAATTGCGCGAGCGGCAATGGGAAGAGTTGCTGGAGATCCAGAAGCAGCAACTCGCGCTATTGACGGGGTTGATCGAGAAGAAGACGCTGCCGCCGTAGCTTGCGACAAGCCTTAGCGGGAACCTGTCGGGTTCACCATCTTCGAAGCGTCCGCCACCTGCTGAGACATCTGGGCCTGTGCTTCAGCGGCCATCCCCATGAGGGCTTCGGCGTGTTCTCGCGCGAAGGTCGAATAGTTTTCCGTGAGACTTCGGATCAGGTCGGCCTGGGCCTCGGACGCGGGCGCACCTCCAAAAGTCTTCTGTGCCAACTCGAGGTACTTCTGTGCGCTGGTGTTGACCCAATACTGTTCGGATAGAGAAATTTGATGTAAAATGACTGCCGTCGCAACGACGGAGTCGAGCATGGCGAGAACCAAGGCGGTCCTGGGCAGCGGAGCCAGGCTGGCTGACTTTCTGAGCGCCAGCCTGCTGGCGCGGGTGGTGCCGGCCGAGGTGGTGAATGCGGTGCTCGACGCCCACGGCTGCAATTCGCAACGCGTGCGCAGCTTTCCGGCCGTGGCGGGGGCGTACTACTGCATGGCGCT
>NZ_JBFUHO010000126.1:0-7067 GCF_056402355.1 Variovorax sp. P4_B11 | reverse complement strand
TCGTCGGCCCTACCCCAAGCTGCGCGGCCAGCGTTCGCGTGCTCCAGTGCGTGGCGGCGATGGGCCTGTCATGCAGCGTCTTGTCCACGATGCTCGATTCAAACTCGGGGGTGGTCACGCTGGGGGTGCGCCCGGGGCGCGGCGCATCGTGCATCAGGGCCTCCACCCCGCCTTCCAGGAAGCGCTGGCGCCACAAGGCCACCTGGCGCCGATCCAGATCGACCTCGCAGGCGATGTCCTTGTTCTGCCAGCCCTGAGCGGCCAGCAATACGATCTTGGCCCTTTGCTGCACACGAGCCTCGACACGGCCACGCCGCGCCAAGGCCGTCAACTCTCGTTCGACAACAGCATCCAGTTCGATCCTTGGGGCAATGCGCATGGCTGCGACCTCCGTCAAGGTCGGAGTGTGCCGCATCGAATAAGTTCCACTATTTCGAGCGCACTACACTAGAACACGCCCCAGAGTTTCAAAGTGCAGTTTCCTCGCGGTCGGCGCAGCGGGACAGCCTGTATCTAGCCGCTTGAGCTGATGAAAGAGTTCAGCGCAGTCTGATCGTTTGGCGTCCAACAGAATTTGTTGCCCTCCGGCCGCCGGGCAGTTTGTCGAGCCCGCCGTGAATGACGGTCTCGACGAACGGGTATGCAAACGAGAACGCTAGCGGCCTACTCTCCGAAAATCATCGACCAAAAGTCGTTCAGACTCCGATCGCGAAGGACTTGGGGAGTGGCGTCATGGTTGGCCGATGAGGCACTTGATGAGTTGAGTGTGGCCTTTGGGATCGACAGATCTGCAACCTCTGACCGCTGACTGACTGAAGGCGGCAGCTCGCGAGAAGCGGCCCGGACGCACCCATCAATCGGGCGCGCAAAGCAGAATTGAAATTTCGCGATCTTCGACGTCGAGGCCGATGGCGCCAATCACCAGAACTGCCACCAGGGGCGCCGGGCCATCGACATAGCTTCCAGTGGCGCGGAGATGGTGGTGGCGGCGCGAAAACGGCGCTGGGCCTCCGCTTCCAAAGCGAGGGCTTCGCGAAGTGCGGCTTGGTCACCGTGCGTTGCTTGCAGCCGAAGCGCCTGGCAGCGTCGGAAGGGTTCGTCGTCTGAAAGGTCGGTCGGCTGGTCCATCCAGACATTCTGCTGGGGAATCTTTTGACCTCAGGACTTATGCGCTTTTCGCCTCATCCGCCTGGAGGAGGGAAAAAGTCACCGATGGCCCGTCTTCGCTCGGCCTTACTCCGGTGCGCCCAGTGCCTTCATGTGCGCCACGATCGCCTCGAGCTGCGCCAGGTCGAACACCCCATTCAGGATCGCGGAGCCGGTGTTGAGCACGTCCAACTCCTTGATCGAGCCTTTTCCTTCTACCTTGGGCAGCGGGAATTCCTCAGCCACGCGGACCTCGTGGTTCCTGCGGGCGAGGCGATTCGGGTCTGGTGGCTTGCGAGGTATGCCTTGATAGTAGCCGCGCCGCTCCTTCGGCAAAGCCCGCCTTGCCTCCCTTGGCGGTCAAGCGCACAGTCCCAAGATGAACCGCACCGACGTCATGCTTGCCGTGGTCGAGATGGCCAGGGAAGGGGGTGCGTTGCCTGCGACGGAGGCGATTTCGCACATCGCGGCCTTGATCGACCGCTTGGACAAGGCGAGCGAAAGCTACCAAACCGATCTCGAGGTGCTCCTTAGTATTGGAGCGACGATCTGGACGCAGGAAGTCGAGGCGACCAAGCGGACATACAGCCAAGAAAGATGACGATGACCGCTACCGCCCAGGAGTCGGTGCTGACCTGCCCAGAGTGCGGCCACGCCAAGCGCGAAGTCATGCCGACCGACGCTTGCCAGTTCCTCTATGAGTGCGAGCACTGCAAAGCGGTGCTACGCCCGAAGGCAGGAGACTGCTGTGTGTTCTGCTCGTATGGCTCGATCAAGTGCCCTCCCGTGCAGATGCAGCAGGGATGCTCAAGCTGCAGTGTGGGGCTCAAGCTGTGACTGTTAGATCGTCCATCAGCCCCGGCAGTACCTGCGTCGACCCTCGCTCTGCAGTCTTTGCGCGCAGCTGTTGAGCCAAGGTCGAGGCGACCTTGCTAGCTTCCGCCGTTGCAATCTGCTTGTCGATGTGCTGCACACCATCCGCTCCTGAGGCCCGGCGCTGCGCCCTCAAAGCTGCGGCCGGATGACCAAGTCTAGGCCCCTTAGAACGAAAGTTCCATTTTTCGCTCTCTGATGCGAAACTCTGGCGCATCGCACCAGCCCTGGAGCTGAAGAATGGTCGGTGAACCCCAGCCTTCGGAGCACGCGTTCTCTCGAGGCGAATGCCGCCTGAACCTTTCCGAGTACATCGGGCTGGTGGCTTCATGCCAAGCCGCCTTCGATGCTGCCATGGCCGAGTTGCCTCCGCGGAGCCAAGTCGACCTCTGGAACGCTTTTCACCCGGAGACATTTCTGCCGTCAAGCGGAAAACGAACGCTTTGGGTGCTGCGCCGCGGCATCCTGGATGACCTCGCGCCCCGGGTCGAGAGCATCCTCAACCGTACCTGGCAGCCCGAGCCCACGGACAACGACCAACTTGTCTTCCGCGCGGTGCTCGAGGCGCTCGCGACTGGCCGGGAGCGACTAAGCGAAATCACAGATTTCTGCAACGAGATTCACTCATGGCCTTCTGTACAGGGCGTGGCCGGCTACTTGACTGGAAATTTGGCGGCCGCAGTCCGGGTGGCGACGTCGGATGTCGCGGGTGACTGTCAGCCGCGGCGTGTGCGATTGCCCAGTTGGGCGCTGGTGGGAACATTGCTCGACGCCCTTGGCGCTGCTTCGGGGCGGCTGGATGCGACCTTGGTCGCGTTCGCCGCGGCATTGGCCACCGTCCTCGGGCCGGAAAAAGGGCTGCTGACGGGTGAACACGCGCGCCTCCTGGTGGAGCTCTACCTCGCGACAGACGGGGGCCGGCGGAGCTCGGCGCTGGAACCGGCTCTTCGAGCCAACCTGGAGGGCGCGCAGCGGAGCAGGGCTTTGGGTGACGCGCCCGGTGACAAGTTCCACGAGGTCATGCAGGGACTGCAGCGGCTGCAATTGATTCGGATAGGTGAGGAGCAAGAAATGCGCTGGACCGCGCTAACCTTGGTTCATCTACCGCCTGGCCAAGCTGCGGGAGACCTGACGTCGTCCCCTTTCAATTGGCATTCGCCCCCGGAAGCGGGCGGCCGATAAGCGAGGAAACTGGACTTGGACTTGACCCTGTTGCGCGGACGGGTTGGGACTTGATTCTCAAGTCGGGGTGGATAGGCTGCAACGCAGACTTGGCGCGTCCGGAAGCGGTCATCGATGGGGGGCGGCTTGTGGCCGATTGTTGTCCGACGCGCGGTCAGTGCGCACACGCTCCTTAAACCCGCGATTGCCCGTCTGCGGCCTTGGAGCTTGAGGCACGGAGCCGACTTTCACGTCGGTCCGAAGCGCATGCTATATCGTCTTTCGCGCTTAGCTCGTCTCTTGGCGCGAGAGCCGATCGGAAGAACCGCGTGGCAATATTCGCTTTCGCAAACCCCGCTGCTCCGGCATGAACGACGCCCATTCAATGGCCAGTTCCTTGGTCGCCCACTGGCGACCTAAGCCAATTCTCGAAGTCCATGAGGCGCGGACGATTGAGCATGAGTTCTACAGATTGACGTTTCCTGGCGCCTACCTGGTCGCCGTCACGTTCTACCGCGTCGACGGGCGTCCCGACCTCATGCGGGTGCGCTCGACCAACTGGCGCGTGCAAGACGAGCCGAACGGAATCTTCCGGATTGAGGATTGCCGTGAGTTCTATCGACGACTGAGAAGGGCAGGATTCGAATAGGCACTAGGCAACGAGCCTAACCGCTGCTCTCCGAGGATTGCTACGGAGTTCCCTCGGCCGGTGAGGGCCTACGCCAGCCCAGCCTCCCCGCCGATGGGCGCCAACCATGCTCCGACCTGGACGCTGCCGATGTCGCCCGGCGAGGCGAGGGCGAACCCTGCAACAGCGGCGAAGGTCAGGTTTTGGCCCGACAGCGGGCCTCTATGCGGCGCGCTTCACTGTCGCACGACCAGATCCCGAACGCAAAGCCTCCTGCGAGCGCTGCGGTGGAGTGGCTTCAGCCAACAGGGGGCCTCGGAGCATCCAACCGCCGTCCGTTGAGTTAACCCACAGCCAAGGTGGCGCCAACTTGCCAACCGATGCGCAAAAGCGTGCACTAACTTCACTGCCAAAGCGAATGCAAGTTGCTGCCATAGCGAGTGCAAATCACTGCCAAAGCGCGCGGGTCGCCACACAACTCTGTGGGGGACTGACCGTATTGGCAGTGGGCCATCGGGGTCGGAAAACTGGGAATCCTCAATATTGATAGGCACTTACGGGTGGTTTGGCCATTTGGAGTTTGGGCGTTCCGATTGGCAGAAAATGGGTCGTCCGGGGCCGGAGAACGGCCAGACTGGGCGTAGAACGGGGCGGAACGGGCCTACCGCGCAGCTGACCCGGGGTCCGCGTACATCGGTGGCAACTTGTGTTTGCCCCTGTGAAAACTGCTTCGCCAGAGTACAGGAGCAGGTCGGGAACTCGGACGTTGTGAACTCGGACGTTCATCCGCGTCCGAGTTTGAGAAAATCCAATGCTGTCAATGAGTTAGGTGATCGGGGCTCTCCGATTGGCTGACGTCCGACTTGACCAAGTCGGACGTCCAGTTTCCGAGTTCGGCGGTCAGATGGGCGGACACTGCCATTGACGGCCGGTCGACTTCGCAATGGGTGCGGATGGGATTGGAAGCTGATGGCGGGTCGTACGGCAGACGTCGGGCCAGGGCGCAGCTATTCGCGACTCGGACGCTCACTGCGCCCATCGAGGCGTCCACAATCTCAAGGCCAACGCGTTGCGGCTCGCCCCGTGAACCAAGGTGTCGCACGAGTCCCAGGGCGAGGCAGGACACCCCCTCTTCGTGAACCAAGCGCGCAGACCTACGAACTAAGAAAACTGGACTTAACTTATTGTTTTTAAAGGAAAAAATAAAATACACGGAGACCACGGGCGGCACCGATCTCTAGAAAGATTGGTCAGGAGTATTTACAACTGAGCTTCGGACTACTCGATAAGGGTCGAAATGAAGAACGAAGCTACTGTTATGGCGTTGATTGCCTGGTTGACACAGGATTCGGCGTTGCCGCTCTACCTGATGTTTGTGCTGATTCCTGTGCTCGCGATGCTGCTGGCAGGGTTGGTCATCTATGCTGTTTTCTGGAAAGGCGCCTCCAAGTGATCCGGAACAAATACTGGTGCAAGGTGCCGTCCGAATCGGTGCTTGGGGCGCTGCCTCAAATGCTCTGGCGTCGAACGCGCCAGAGAACGGCCGCCAGCGAGACGGCCGCACTGATGGTCTATGTCGCACTCATCCTTATGTCCGAGGTGGATGAGTGGCCCCTGCCGCAGGTCGCTCAAATCGCAGATGCGACCTATGACGCTCTGCAAAAAGCCACAGGGCTTTCGCGCGCGCTGGTGGCCGCAGGGGTGGTTCGGCTGGTCGAACTGGACTTGATTCGGCCGCAGGGCTCGCATCAGCAGCGACGCTACCTGATCGTCTGGAAGGGTACGACGAGGGGATGGTTCAAACTGCCGAGCATGGCGATCGTTCGCCATCAAGTAATTCTCCCGTTCGCGAATTTCACGCTTCGGTCGAAGCACGAATTGCACGCGATGAAGCTCTATCTCTACCTTGCTGCTCGGCGGCCAAACGGGGAAGAATTCACCCTGGCCTCCTACGAGAACATCAACGATCGCATCGGAGTGCCGGAGAGGGACGTTCGAAAGGCCATCAGTCTACTCATCGGCACCGGCCTGCTTCGCAATGTCAATCGGGAGCGCGACGTCGCTCTGAAAAACTACGGACCAAATCAGTACTACCTCACCGGCAGCGACAGGCTCAAGGGCTATGACGCGGACCGAGTCGCCTCTTCCTTGCCGATCAACGGCGCTACACCGAGTCGGCCAGTGTCTGAATTTCTCTAGGTCGCTCAGCCGTGGTAGCAATGGTGGGACGGAAAGCCACACGCACCTGCCGCAGTGCGCCCGATCTCACAAACATGTGTGGAGCGAAGAGTGGGAGCAGCCCTGCGGGCAGCAATGCTGGGCCATTCATCTTCAACCTCGAACGTACTTCATTCGCAAGCCCATTTTGTATAGCTGTCCAACACGCCACCACCCGCCGTAGCCGGGTCGATCTTCGAACATGCGAATCGCCTTCATCCGTTGAAGTGACTCCCGAATGGACTTCTCTTTGAACTGAGTGCGGGACTGGAGTTGCGCGACGAGTGCTTCGTGCTCAAACGGTGTGCTTAGGCCATCGAACGCCGAGATGAACTTCGCCACTCTCTTCTGATCATCGTCTGAGTTGGATGGATCGGCATCGTCAAGGTATTCGAGCGATAGCAGATGGGAAAGCTCTTGCTTAGTCTCATTGATGAACTCACTCGAAGCCTCGTCGTACGCGCGATTCAGAATACTCGACGCGACCCGCCCGCTGTGGTCGTCAAGGGCTTCACTTGAACGTGCTGCTAGGTCGTCCAACTTTTGCAGAAAGGATAAGTACAGGCGAGGATAAAAGGTCGCTTTGTTCGTATCGTCGCCGCCAGCATCTGAAAAGTAGAGGCGAAGGAACGTTGCAGTCGAAAGGTTGTTCCTTCGAAGCCGCGCAGGGAAGACTCGCAGCATGAGCGCCGTAGCCTCTTGCTCCGGTATGGCGCCGCGCCCCACTTCCTCCTTTCGCTGCTGAATCTCGTCGCAGACCGAGGAAAACTCTTTGCTTATCCAATTGTGTTGGCGCCGGCCGAAAATTGACCCACCTGTGAGGGTTGTGCCGCTTCAAATTTGACCCGGGTGTTCAGCCTACCCTGCTGCTTTTTTAAGCGGTGGGGGTATGAGGAGTGATCACCATGGCCATGATTGGCAAGGTCCTGCGGATGCACCACCGCGAGAAGAAGTCGGTGCGAGAGATCGTGAGGGCGACGAGCCTGTCGCGCAACACGGTGCGCAAGTACCTGCGCACGCCGGTGGCGGTGGCGCAGCCACC
>NZ_JBFUHO010000125.1:0-7369 GCF_056402355.1 Variovorax sp. P4_B11 | reverse complement strand
GGCCCGAGGCCCGTGTGCCGCTTGAAAAAGCGGCAGAAGTAGGCGGGATCCTGAAAGCCGAGGTCGAAGGCCAACCTGGACACGGGCGCCGCTACGTGTACGAGCCTGCGGCAGGCTTCGCGCGCAAGCCGGGTGTGGATCAGGGACTGGGCGTTCTGCCCCGTCTCATTGCGTACCATCCGGTTGAGCCTTTCGGTGGAGAGTCCCAATTGTTCGGCATAGCGCGAGACGGGCCAGTGCTCGCGGTAGTGCGACTCCAGCAGCACCACCCAACGCGTGTAGTGCGCCTGCCGGCCCGCGGTGTCTCGCCGTGCGGCCGTTTGCGCATCGCGGCGTGCCACCTGCGCCAGCCGCCAGACGACGGCGCGCGCAAGCCACAAGGGCACCGGGCCATCGAGGCCGTCGGCTGTGTTGCTTTCGGCATGCAGCGCTTCGAACAAGGTTTGCAAGCGCATCGCCTCGGGCGACGAGGCTTCCAGCGTCATGACGCGGGGCGACCCGAAAAGCAGGTGGAGCGCGGCGTCGATGCCGGCCGCATCGCCCTCGGCGAGCAGCGTCGCGTCGAGGGTCAGGACGAAGCCGTCGCAATCGCGCGAGAAACGGAACGCATGCGCGACGGCGGGAGGAATCGCCAGCGCTGCCGGACCCGTGCTGCTGCTGCTTGATTCGTCCAACATCGCATCGACGCGGCCGGAGCGCAGCCACACCACCTGATGCAGCCCCTGGTGGACATGCGCATCGATTTCCCAATCGTAGAGCCGGCTGCGCGAATCAATGGATTCGATATGAAGAAGCGGCGTACCCGGGCGGCTTTGCTCTCCGTAGAGCGAGAAGGCCGGCAATCGCGCAGTCTTTCGGCGAGGGGTGGGGCGGCGTGGAGACGACGAATCGGGCATGCACGCAATGTACGGCAAAAGTGCAATTGTTGGAGGGCTTCCGTCCAAGGTGCGGCAGGCCCTGCCCGCGCACAATTCGAACGCGAAGTGCTTCCGCTTCGATCAATAGGAGACTCCCATGAAAACTCAGGTCGGCATCATCGGCGGCGGTCCCTCGGGGCTGCTTCTCTCGCAACTTCTTCATCTGCAGGGCATCGACAACGTGGTGCTCGAACAGCACAGCCGCGAATATGTACTGGGCCGCATTCGCGCCGGCGTGCTGGAGCACGGATTCGCCGCGCTGATGCGCGAGGCGCAGGTCGGCGAGCGCATGGACCGCGAAGGCGAGATCCATCATGGCTTCTACATCGCGCACGACGGCATCAAGGAACGGGTCGACTTGAGCGGCCTGACCGGGGGCAATTCGGTCGTCGTCTACGGCCAGACCGAACTCACGCGCGATCTCTATGAAGGCCGCGACAAGCTCGGCGGTATCGTGATACACAACGCGCAGGACGTGAAGCCGCACGACCTCGAAAGCGAACACCCCTACCTGAGCTATCGCATGGGCGACCAGGTCGAGCGCATCGATTGCGACTACATCATCGGCTGCGATGGCTTCCACGGCGTGAGCCGCAAATCCATTCCGAAGGACAAGATCACCGAGTTCGAGCGCGTCTACCCCTTCGGGTGGCTGGGCGTGCTCTCGCGGACGAAGCCGGTGTCGCCCGAACTCATCTATGCCAAGCACGATCGCGGCTTCGCGCTGTGCTCGCTGCGTTCGCAGACGCTGAGCCGCTACTACATCCAGGTACCCTTGACAGACAGCGTCGATGATTGGTCGGACGAGCAGTTCTGGAACGAACTCAGGAAGCGTTTGCCGCAGTCGGTGGCCGCCGAACTCACGACCGGTCCCTCCATCGAGAAGAGCATCGCGCCGCTGCGCTCCTTTGTGGCCGAGCCGATGCGCTACGGTAACTTGTTCCTCGCCGGCGATGCCGCGCACATCGTGCCACCGACCGGCGCACGCGGCCTCAACAGCGCCGCATCCGACATCTACTACCTCTATCACGCAATGGTCGATCATTACAAGAAGCGCGATGACCGCGGCCTCGACACCTATTCGCAGAAGGCGCTGGCCCGGGTCTGGAAGGGGCAGCGTTTCTCGTGGTGGATGACCACCCTGCTTCATCGCTTTCCTGACAGCAGCGCCTTTGACCGGCGCCTGCAGGACACGGACCTCGCCTATCTGTTCTCGTCCCGCAAGGCACTGGGCTCGCTGGCCGAGAACTATGTGGGACTGCCGTTCTAGACATTTTGGTCGCCTTGCCGGGGTAGGCGGCCGGTCCCCAACATCGCAGGTTGCACGACAAGGCGTCTAGGGCGACATGCTGTGACTTGCGTCGTCAGCAACAAGGAAGCCGCCCGACTCCAGTTTAGAAATGACCGGGTAGGCGTGTTCGTTTGTCGGAAAGGTGCGATCACTGCGCGTCGAGCATTCGGCTGCCGGCGATCCATTCGTTCGCGCTGTGCAGGCGTGAGGAAGTCGACGGGCAGGAGCAGTCAAAGTGCCTCGGCGCAGAAAGCGACCGGGGTGACGATGCGACAGCGGCCAAAATGCCCGCGCAGGCTTCAAGGTGCGGTGAACGCGGCCAGATTCAACTTGAGCGCCGCCTGGAGAAGGCGTCGATCGCGTGTCCAAAGGCTCGTACCGACGGCGAGACGGGTGGCGGCAAGCAGGTGAAGATCGACATAGCCGATCCCGACGCCGAACAACCGTTCGTTGTTGAGAAACGCCATCACCTCGACATGGCGCACCAGAGGTATCTCGGGCAAGGCCTGCAATGCGCCGACCGTCTCATCTCGCTGATTCAGGCTGCCCAGCGAGATCTCCGCAACGATGTACGGATGCATGAGGACTTCACCCTCTTCAAGCAGCGATTGCAGTTCTGAATCGCCTCTGGCGAGGTGATCGATCCACACCGACGTGTCAACGAGGATCATCGGCGAGCTCCCCCCGCCGTCGTGGCGCTGCCTGAAGGTTCGGCGCGCTGCCTCCCAAGCGCGCCAGCCGTCGCGCGGCTTCCCTCTGGACCAGCGTCTTGAGCGCTTGCTGGATCAGCGCCGAGTTCTCCTGGATACCCGTGAATGTTCGAGCTTGGGCGAGCAACTCGTCGTCCAGGGTCACGGTGGTGCGCATCGCATTCTCCTTTGAGGGAGTCAAATATAGCATCAAATGATGCCATATTTGGTGCTGAATACCGCACTTCCATTGCAAGCGTTGCGGCACCGGTTGGGTAGGGCACCTCGGCTGACGCGAGCGGCTCCTGCGGGGGCGCGATGCCTATCCCAGAATCTGCATCTTCCGCTCGACGCTGCCCGGCGCTCGGTAGCCGGCGCATCGGCGGCATTGTTGAAAAGCGCGCAAAGCGGATCGAACACGACGCTGGACACCGGCGGATCCTTGACCGTTTCCGATTCGCATGGATGAGCTGTCAATGTCTCATCGAACAACGAGAGAAGGCCATGCCGCAATTGCTGCATCGCGCGGCCCGGGGCTCGCAGCACGGAGCGGGACAGGAGGGTCAGGGCCTTGACGGGGAGCGCGCGTCGGTTTGCCGATTTGGGCTAACGGTGGAGGGCGCCCTCGCTTCATAGTTCGTGCACCGCACTGCATGCGGGTCAGGCCGGGCACATCTTCTGCTCGCTTGCCGGTGCACTCGCAGGTGAGGATTCAATCCCGATGTGGACACGAGGTTTTTCGCCCTTTCTGCCGCTCGCCTTGGCGCTGACGCTCGCAGGCTGTGCTTCCACGACCCACTCGCCCCCCGGCAATCCCGAAGGACAGATCGTCATGAATGTGGAACAGATCAAGGAGGCTCTCGTCGGAGACTGGGCGAGCATCGCCCCGGAAATCCGCCCCAGCGCCAGCAAGAGCGCCGACGGCACGCTCAAGCCGTTCTATCTGACGCGCGAATTCAAGTACCTGGCCGGAGATCGATTCGAACTGAAGGTCGTCAATTCGGCAGACCCGAACGGTGCGGTGCCCCTTGCCCGTCTCGTCATTCGGGGTCACATGCTGTGGCGCGGACCTCACCCGATCGCCGCAGGTGCGCAAAAGGTGGACTTCGTTGCGGACGAGGGATACGAGGTGACGCCACTGATTCAAGGGTTTGCCGACCTGCTGAATCAGGTTGCCGGCAAGGGCTACGGAAAGTGGCAAGTCAACGACACGCAAAGCGTGTTCGGCAAGGCATTCCCGCCGTTCGGATTGAGCGAAGGGAAAAACTTCATGGAGTTCGACCTCGTCTACCTCAACCATGACATGCTGTTCTGGGGCGCGCGCAACGTGGACGGCCGTGGGTTCGACAAGGAAGAGAACAGGCCGACGAACCTGCAGATCCCGCTCGCTCGGAAGTAGGATCGAGGGCCCGGTTCGTCGACGATCAAGGCGCATGTCTGGAGCGCGGGAATGAGTCAATCCATTCCGGTTGCGCCGGTTTCATGTGTCGCGGGTCACGCGATAGCGTCGTGGATCGCTGAGATCCGGCTCGCGCACTTTGTCAAGGAGGCCGCCACGTGAAGGTCAATGGAACAAACAGACCGGTCGAGTCGATGGTAGACGGGGACATCGCGGTGCTTTGGGTGCTGCGCGACGTGCTGGGCATGACGGGCACGAAATTCGGCTGCGGAATGGGGCTGTGCGGCGCCTGCACGGTGCACGTCGACGGCGTCCCCGCTCGTTCGTGCGTCACTCCGCTGCAATCGGTGGCCGGCTCGAACGTCGACACCATCGAGTCACTGGCCGGCACGCCGGTCGGCCGCGCGCTGCAGAAGGCGTGGCTGCAACTGGAGGTGGCGCAATGCGGTTACTGCCAATCGGGCCAGCTGATGTCGGCCGCCGCGCTGCTGACGAAGAATACGACGCCGACCGATGCCGACATCGATGCCGCGATGAGCGGCAACATCTGCCGCTGCGGCACCTATCTGCGCATTCGTACAGGCATCAAACAGGCGGCACTCGCCCTGTCCGCGAACGCGAAGGGCGGTTGACATGATCTTCGATCGATGGATGAACGAGGCGCGCGCAGACTTGTCGCGGCGCGATTTTCTGTCCGTCGCCAGCACGGTGGGCGGCGGACTGCTGATGGGCGTAGTCATCGCCGGCGCACCGGATCTGGCCGAGGCCGCAGAGGGAACCCGTGGCCCTTCGTTTGCACCCAACGCCTTCATCCGCATCGCGCCGGACGGCCAGGTGACCGTGATCATGGGCTACATCGAGATGGGACAGGGCACCTACACCGCGATCCCGATGCTGATTGCGGAGGAACTGGAGGTCGATCTGCAGACGGTGCGATTCGAGCATGCGCCGCCGAACGACAAGCTGTATGCGAACCCCTTGTTCGGCATTCAGAGCACCGGCGGATCGACGGCCATCCGCGGTGCATTCGAACCCATGCGCCGGGCTGGGGCCACCGCGCGGGTGATGCTGGTCCAGGCCGCCGCGCAGCGCTGGAAGGTGGACCCGGCGGCGTGCAGGGCCGAACGCGGCGAGGTCGTCCATGCGGCGAGCGCGCGGCGGCTCAGGTATGGCGCACTGGTCGCGGATGCTGCTCGGTTGCCGGTGCCTGACAAGGTCGTCTTGAAGCCTCTGGCGGACTTCAAGCTGATCGGCACGCCCGCCAAGCGCCTCGACACCCCGGCCAAGGTGAACGGCACGGCGGTGTTCGGCATCGACGCGAAAGTACCCGGCATGAAGGTGGCGACGCTGGCGCAGTCGCCGGTGGTCGGCGGGCGACTGCGCAGCGTCGACGACAGCAAGGCCAAGGCGATCCGCGGCGTGCGCCAGATCGTGCGGCTGGACGACTGTGTCGCGGTCGTCGCCGACCACATGGGCGCGGCCAAGAAGGGCCTCGCGGCGCTGGTGATCGAGTGGGACGACGGTCCCAACGCCAAGCTGAGCACCGCGGACATCGTCGAATCGATGAAGGCAGCGTCGCAACGGCCGGGCGCGGTCGCCCGCAGCGAAGGCGACAACGCCCAGGCGATGGCCGGTGCGGCGACACGGCTCGAGGCGGTCTACGAGGTGCCGTTCCTGATCCATGCCGCCATGGAGCCCTTGAATTGCACGGTGCATGTGCGCAAGGACATCTGCGAGGTGTGGGTCGGCAGTCAGGTGCTGACGCGTGCCCAGGCCACGGCGGCGGCTGTCACTGGCCTTCCGCTCGACAAGGTGACGGTGCACAACCATCTTCTGGGCGGCGGCTTCGGCCGACGCCTGGAGATCGACAGCGTGACCCGCGCGGTGCAGATCGCCCGGAAGGTCGACGGCCCGGTGAAAGTGATCTGGACACGCGAAGAAGACGTCCAGCACGACATGTACCGTCCTTACTTCTATGACCGCGTCAGCGCCGGCCTCGGCCCGAACGGCCAGCCGGTGGCCTGGACGCATCGCATCACCGGTTCTTCGATCCTCAAGCGCTGGCTGCCCGCCGCCTACAACAGCGGATTCGATCCCGAGACGGTCGACGGTGCGGTGACGCCGCCCTATGCGTTGCCGAACGTGCTGATCGAGTACGTGAACCACGAGCCGCCGATTCCCACCGCGTTCTGGCGCGGCGTCGGGCCGACCCACAACATCTTTGTCGTCGAGAGCTTCATCGACGAACTTGCCGCTGCGGCGAAGGCCGACCCGCTGAGCTACCGGCTCGCGCTCCTCGAAGAAAACCCGCGGGCCCGCGCCGTGCTGCAGTTGGCAGCCGAGAAGGCGCAATGGGGCCGCGCAATGGGAGAGCGCCAGGGCCGCGGCCTTTCCGTGCAGTTCGCCTTCGGCACGTACATGGCACAGGTGGCCGAGGTGGAGGTGGCTCGGGACGGGAGCGTTGCGGTGCGGCGCGTCGTCTGCGCCGCGGATGCGGGGGTGATCGTCAATCCGGACACCGTTCACGCGCAGATCCAGAGCGCGGTGATCTTCGGCATCTCCGGCGCGCTCTACGGCCAGGCCACATTGAAGAATGGCCGCATCGAGCAGTCGAATTTTCACGACGTGCGCGTGCTGCGCATCAACGAAGCACCGGCGATCGAGATTCACATCATTCCAAGCGCCGAGCCGCCGGGCGGGATGGGCGAGCCCGGCACGTCGTGCTTGGCGCCGGCCGTGACCAACGCGATCTTTGCCGCGACCGGCAGGCGCGTGCGCAGGCTGCCGGTGGATCCGGATCAACTCAAGTCTGCCTAGTCTTACTGTGTCAATAAAAACAAGGCATTATGTGCACTTCCTCAACTGATGGGTGAAGAGCCATGGGTATGAGTCAACGGTTCGACCAGTACATGCACCATCTGGCGGAAGGGCTGGGTCACTCAGATCGTCACGCGGGGCTCAAGGGCTACTGCACCGGACTGATGCTGCCGCTGTCGCGCAAGAGCGTGGAGCCGATGGCCGCTCGGGTGGACCCGCTGCACGCCAGCGCCCGGCATCAGGCCCGGCATCAGGC
>NZ_JBFUHO010000124.1:0-7580 GCF_056402355.1 Variovorax sp. P4_B11 | reverse complement strand
AGCGCCATGCAGTAGTACGCCCCCGCCACGGCCGGAAAGCTGCGCACGCGTTGCGAATTGCAGCCGTGGGCGTCGAGCACCGCATTCACCACCTCGGCCGGCACCACCCGCGCCAGCAGGCTGGCGCTCAGAAAGTCAGCCAGCCTGGCTCCGCTGCCCAGGACCGCCTTGGTTCTCGCCATGCTCGACTCCGTCGTTGCGACGGCAGTCATTTTACATCAAATTTCTCTATCCGAACAGTATTGGGTCTTGACTGATTTCTCTTTGTCTTCAGGCCCCCTGCCAGGCCGCCGGAGGCGCCCCCGGTTGAGCCATGTACTCATACTCAACCTCCGTCCCTACCGCAATCCCCTTGGGCGGTCGGCAAGAAGCGGGTCTATCGCCTGTACCGACTGGAAGGGCTGCAGCTTCGCATGAAGGTCAAACGCCGCAAGCGCATCAGCCTGCAGCGCGGTCGACCGGTGCCGGCCACGGGTCTCAATCAGCACTGGAGCATGGATTTCGTCCATGACCAGATGCTCGATGGACGGGCGTTCCGCGTGCTCACGGTGATCGATCAGTGGAGTCGCGAGAGTGTGTCTCTAGAGGCCAACTTCCGGCTCACGGGTCGATGCGTTGGGAAGGCCCTCGACCAGGCTGCCATCGAGCGTGGCTGGCCCAAGGCAATCACGGTGGATAACGGCACAGAGTTCACCTCCAAAGCGCTCGATGAATGGGCCTGGCGACGCGGAGTGAAGCTCGATTACACGCGTCCCGGCAAGCCCACTGACAACGGTCTGATCGAGTCATTCAACGGTCGCTTGCGCGACGAATTCCTGAACGTCAACGAGTTCATTACGATGCAAGATGCGCGGGAAAAGTTGAAGGCTTGGCAGCATGACTACAACCATCACCGCCCACACGGATCACTGGGCCACCTGACCCCCAGTGAGTTCGTCAAAAAGAGGCCAGATCAACAAGCCGAAAACCGCCCAACTCCAGTTTAAAACTGACCGGAAATGGGGGAGACGTCAGAAGTGACTGGCGACAGCGAAGACTTGTCCACCGGCGGCGTGGCGCATGCCACGCAGACGCCGACGGTGGTCAAGTGCGGACCCGCTAGACCGGCTGGGGTGGAAGTGGGTGGCGCGCTGATTGCCACGAAGGGCGAGGGCCGGGCCCTTGTCAAGCGCCGGCTCCGCAATCCGTAGGATGTGCGGAAGGCGCAACCTCACTAAGCTTTCAAACAGATCAAAGGATCTCTCATGGGTGAACGACAACGCTACCGCCGCCGGCCGGGCAAGCCGGTGGTCGCGGTGCAGCTCAAGCTGGACACGGAAGGCTTCAGATACCAGAAATGGGGTGAAGAGCAGCGCTGCAAGGCCAACGACTGGCTGGTGGACAACAACGGCGAGGTGTACTCGGTGGACGCCGTCTCCTTCGCGCGTACCTACACGGCCGAGGGGCAGGGCACGTATGTGAAGACCGGCAAGGTCTGGGCCGAGCAGGCGGCTGAAGGCGGCCGCGTGGCGACGAAGGAAGGCGGCACGAACTACGAGTCGGGCGACTGGCTTGTGTCCAACGAAGAGGATGGGTCTGACTCCTACGCCGTCAGCGCGAAGAAGTTCGAGGAGTCGTACGAACTGGACGAGTGACAAGGTCGAGCAAGCCAAGGGAGGCGCGCGATGGACTGTTTCGTGATTCGGGGGGTTGGCGAGAAGAAGGATTCCGGCGGCAAGCTATCGACTTCGACAAGGTCGACAAGGAGCTGATCAAGCCCGCCATGGACAAATGTGGCCTGGTCGGCGGCACGACGGCCATCGTGCAGGGCTCGGGCCCGATCCACCAGGACATGTTCCAGTTGCCTGCCGCCCAACGATCGGGGTGATGTCCAATCCGCTGTGCCGACGTCAACGACCCCCGCACAGCAGGGGCCGTCAAGGCCGAACATCGCTTGCATTCGGTGGAAGCCCTTGTAGTACTTTGGGTGCGGAATGACACGGTAGCCCCGAAATTTTCCATTGAAATCAACGACTTATGCATTCAGATCGCGCGCAGAGGTTTCAAGCTCGTAAGTCCCTGTCGCATAGCGAGTTTTCGACCCAAAGCGCGCCGATTTACTGAGATGGAACCGGCGCCACCCCGATACGACGCTGAGCGGCTCACCAACCGCTTTTCATTAGAGGTCTGCTATGGACGTGCGTTCAAGCCGAGGCTCGCCAGAAGGTGCGCAGTTCATCCTCAGAGCCGTCGAACTTGTTCCGATCGTATCGGCCTACACCGGCTGCGACGTGCGGCTCGTCGCCTGCTGCACCGTCCGTGTATTGCCACAACGTCCAGTGATCCCACACCTTGGGAATCAAGGGCGGGGGCCCGTAGCGGGCGAACCAGAGCCAGCACTTGGATAATTCCGTCTGTGCAGGAGAATTTATGCCTGCCGACAGCAATGCCTCCTTGATGGTGTGTCCTGAGTACAGTCCGGGGTATCGGCCTGTGGCGGCAAAATTTTCGTGCACGAAGTGCTCCGCCTCGAGCAGCGTCATGTCCTGACCCTGGGGATTGGCCTCGAA
Source organism: Variovorax sp. P4_B11 (assembly GCF_056402355.1). Classification (NCBI taxonomy): domain Bacteria; kingdom Pseudomonadati; phylum Pseudomonadota; class Betaproteobacteria; order Burkholderiales; family Comamonadaceae; genus Variovorax; species Variovorax sp. P4_B11. Next base: position 5,031 of record NZ_JBFUHO010000124.1, on the reverse strand, counting down.
GTCAAGCACCAGCAGTTCGGTGTGGGGCGCTCGAGGCGTGTCGACGAGACCTACGTGCACGTGGGCGGCCAGTGGAAGTTTTTGTACTGAGGCGACGATCGGCTGGGCCAGACGGTTGACTTCCTGCTACCGCTCGCCATGGAGTAACGGCTACAGGCTGGTTCTTCGAGCGCGCGATCGGCCAACACGACGTGCCCAAGAAGAGCACGATCCTATTCCGGCATATTGGAGCCAGTTCGCTTTCGGCGTCATCGCCGGGCTCTCACTGGGTCACTCCTGGATGGAATTTAGCATCCTCATCTTTGTGGATTCGATTCGCTCTGCCGCTGGCGTCGCCAGAGAGCCGAGCGCATAGTGCAGATTGCCGATGTCCAGCTACGCCAATCACTGAGAATCTGGGCGGCAGTCTGGAGGTCAGGATGGGCTACGGAACGAGAAATCTGTCGAAAGATATGGTAGGTGAGGACGTAGAGGAACTGCAGATTCGTCTTGCTGGTTTCCGCGGGACGCTGCCCGACGGCGAGTTCGGGCCTGGCACCGAACTGCAGGTCACCACGTTTCAGCGTGACGTCATGGGCCACGCGGATCCTTCCGGCATTGCGGACGGCGAAACCCTAAGGGCGATCGATTCGTTTGCGGAACAGTTCCCCATAGACTTCGGCGCATTGAAATGCCATTGCGGAAAATGCGACGGCTTTGGCCAAGGGCGCTTCAAAGGCAAATACCTGGGCAACGACAAGAACGAAGCATTCCACCTCTACGAGTACCCGGGCATCCACCGAATGCTGCTCTGGGCAGTGAGGGCCGCCTTCTTCTATATGCCCGAGCACCGCTTCAGTTTCAGCTCGGGCTACCGCTGTGGAGTTGACAACCAGCAACATCACCGCAACACCACGAATCACTGCGGTAAGGCGGTCGACCTAGACGTCGCGCTGGCGCGCGGCGAAGGCAAGCGAGAGGACGCCATCAAATGCCATGAGATTCGAGGCCGGCTCGTCGAGCTGTCGAATGCGCAGGTCGGATGGGGTGCCGCGAACCGCAAGTCACTGGAACCGGACAACGTGGCACCGACCTGGGTCCACTACGACGTGCGTTCCTACGCGTCTGTCTATCTCGCCGATCGGTTCTTTTGCAAAAGCCCTGGCGAGTTGGATTGTCGGATCCCCATCCAGATCTGAGAGAGGTTCCAAGAACATTTCACTCTTGGGTCTGAAATGCCTCAACTCGTCGGTGTGATCTTGCCCCCGTATTTCAGGCCACGGTCTATTCGCAATGTAGCGTCTCGGCGTGAGCGAGACGCTGTTGGGCAGCGCGATGCTGCCTGAACTCCCTGGGTGATTTCATCTTCAAGCTCGAGTGCGGGTGCACCTGGTTGAAGTGCTCGAAGGCGGGCCTCCATTTGCGCCATCACGGTCCTGGCATCGGTGAGGTAGCATCTCGCGCACCGGCTCGCCCGGCAGCCCTTTGCCCTCCCACGCCCGGTACGCCACGATCTCGCGGTCGCAGCAGTCCTTTGTGAACGTCGCCGTGACGGTCTGGCCCGAGTCGCATTTGATCTCGAATCCGTCCGAGCACCAGCGCGTATCGCTGAGCTCGACCGCCACCTTGCCCTCGTGGGGCCGGCTGGACTGTCGACGTCTGGGCGCCTTCGGCAGCAGCAAGGCATTGCCCACCATCACCCGGTAGACGCGCTTGGCGTTCACGCGCGGCGCGCCGACGTTGACCCGCTGCCGGTTCACCAATGCGCAAGCGCGCCGATAGCCGTAGGTCGGCAGTTCCGTGATCTGAGCCTTGATCTCGGCGAGCAACGCAGCGTCGCCGGCGGCAGCGGCTCTTTGTGTTCGACCGTCGACCCAATCCTGAGGTCGAACCTGCAGACGATGAATATTGGAGCGCGCCAACCCCAGCGCACGGCAGACGGCCATCACTGGCCGTCCCCGTCCAGCAAGGGCGAGCGCGCAATCCACTTTTTTTCGGCGGCGTACTCCACAGCCTCCTTGAGGATCTCGTTCTCCAGGGTCTTCTTGCCGAGCACGCGTTGCAGCTTGGCGATCTCGGCACGGGCGGCAGCCAGCTCCGATGCAGGCACCACGGCCTCGCCGGCCGAGACGGCCGTCAGCGCCCCTTGACGTTCGAGCTTGCGCCACTGGAACGTAAGCGCTCAATAAACCACGTCCTTGCGGCGGCCGCCGTGGACGATGAAGCTACGTTCCCATGTACAGCAACATGGGAACGTAATGTCAGAGTGGTTGTCGGAGTTGGGCAAGCGCCTCGTTGTCGGGCGCAAACGCGACGGGCGGTGTGTCTATGACGCGCAGGCAAAGCGGGATCTGATTCTCGCGTGCCGCGAGCCGGGGATGTCGATTGCGAGGATCGCTCGCGAGTGCGGGATCAACGCGAATCAGTTGAGCGCCTGGATTCGTCGTCATGAGCGCGCGTCGACCCAGGCTGTCGTGCCGATCGCCAACGCAGAGTTGCCGGAGCAGGCATTTGTTGCGGTGACCCTCGAGGCAACGAAGCCAGAGACCGCGACGATCGTGGATCTGCAAGCGCGGTTGCCCAACGGCGTGGTGGTCGATCTTCGTGGATGCGATATGCGCCAGGCCAGCGACTTGATTCAAATGCTTGGGAGCCTGCGGTGTTCCGCTTCGACGAAGATCTGAGGGTCTACCTGCACCGTGAGGCTATCGACTTCCGCGTCGGTCTCAACGGGCTGGCGGTCTTGGTCGAACAGGCCTTGGGCCTGGATCCGTTCGCCAAGGCAGTGTATGTCTTCCGCAATCGTCGGCGCGATCGCGTGAAGATCCTGGCCTGGGACCGCAACGGCTTCTGGCTGTTGATGAAGAGACTCGAACAGGATCGCTTCATCTGGCCCGACGCAGCGTCGGTGCCAAAGCTGACAGTCGAGGAGCTTCATTGGCTGCTCGATGGCATCGACCTCGCAGTCGTGCGCAAGCACCCCCAGCGTGTCTACGCGCGCGTGGCCTGATCGAGGTCAGTCACGGCGTGCAGCGGCGCGAAGAATTTGCATGAAAGTGCGATGATCCTGGAACGCCTGCGCGCCATGTGGATCGAAGCAGGCGATGGTCCAGATGCCCACCGCCGAAGAATTCGCAGCCCTGCAGCAGGCGCTGGCCGAGGCCACTCGGCGCAGCGAATCTCTGGTTGGCGAACTGCGCGTGGTGACCACCGAGCGGGACCTGGCGCTGGAGCGGCTGCGAGCCTTGCAGGGCCAGCTGTTCTCCGCCAAGAGCGAGGCCCGCGGCAGCGAACAGAAGGACCTGTTCCTCAACGAGGCTGAGGCGCTCGCGGCGACCTCGCAGACGCTGCCGGCTGAGACCGATGACGAGGAGTCGACACCAATCGCAGGCCATTAGCGCAAGAAGCGTGGACGCAAGCCGCTGGATCCCGCACTGCCGCGCGAGATCGTGCGCCACGAGCTACCCGAATCCGAGCGCGCGTGCGCCCATGATGGCCATGCGCTGGTGGAGATCGGCGCCGAGGTCAGCGAGCAGATGGACGTCATTCCCGAGCAGGTGCGTGTGCTGCAGCACCACCGCATCAAGTACGCCTGCCCCTGCTGCGATCAGAGCCTGAAGGTCGCGCCGACGCCGGCACGCATCATCCCGCGCGGGCTGCTCACTGAGCAGGCTCAGGCCTGGATCATCACGGGCAAGTACCAGTTCGGAATGCCTCTGTACCGCACGGCCGCACTGCTGCGCCGCTTCGGTGGCGACATCGCGAGCAACACGCTGGCCGCCGGCGTCGTGCGCATCGGCCGGTCGGTGCAGCCCGTCATCAACCTGCTGCGCGATCACCTGCTCGACTCGGATCTGATCTACGGCGACGAGACGACGGTCCAAGTCCTGAAGGAGCCCGGGCGCAAGGCACAGACGAAGAGCTTCATGTGGGCGCAGATGAACGGCACCGGCCCACCAGTACGGCTGTTCGCCTATGCGCCGGGTCGCGGCGCCGTGCACGCCGAGAAGCTGTATGCCGGCATCCGCCCCGGCACCACGCTCATCACCGACGGCTACGAGGTCTACAACGGCATCGCCAAGGCCGGTGGTCTCACGCACCTTGGATGCTGGGTTCACGCACGCCGACCCCTGATCAAGGCCGAGGAGGCCATACCGAAGGCAGCCCGGTCGCCGGACCAGTTGGCCACACGAATCATCAAACTCATCGGCAAGCTTTATCGCGCGGAGGCGCTGGCAACGGGGTGGGCGCCGCAGCGCCGTCTCCGGCTGCGCCAGCGTTACAGCGCCGCAGTGGTCAAGCAGATCGAACAGTTGCTGCTCGCGCACCTGCACGCCGTCGCCCCAGCGAGCCTGCTGGGCGAGGCGCTGCACTATCTGCACGGCCAGTGGCCCAAACTCGTCCGCTTCCTGGACAACGGGACCTGGCCGCTGGACTCCAACCCGGTTGAAAACGCCATCAGACCATTCGTCGTTGGTCGCCGCTCATGGCTCTTCGCCGACACCGTCGGYGGWGCGAACGCCAGCGCCAATCTTTATTCACTCATCGAGACGGCCAAGGCTAACAACGTCGAGCCGTATCGCTACCTCGTCGCCCTGTTCAAGAAGCTGCCGCTGGCGCAAACGGCCGATGACTACGAGGCGCTGCTGCCCTGGCGACTCACGACGCAGTGAACCGTCTGGGGCTCTCGCGATCTGCCTCAATGAAGGTCAGCCGCAGCGCCGCAGCACTTCTTGAACTTCTTGCCGCTCCCACAGGGGCAAGGCTCGTTGCGTCCCACCTTGATTTGCATCGACCTGGCCACCGTGCGTTCATAGACAGCGAGTCTCAGCGGTARCCAGTGGGCATGCATGTCCAGGACAACTTGTGGGATCTGCAGTGCCAGCTTGGCCCTCATGGCAGGCGTCTTGGTGAGCTCGTCCTGATCCTCTGAGAACTCGTCTTCGCCCAGCAGGGCGATCGGCCTGAACCAGGCTTGCCCTTGCGGTGTCGACAGCAAGGGCTTCCAGTCATTCCAGCAAAGCCTCATTCCCTCGATAAAGCCGTAGGCCC
>NZ_JBFUHO010000123.1:0-7856 GCF_056402355.1 Variovorax sp. P4_B11 | reverse complement strand
GTCGACGCGGGCTACGCCCCGAACGACTGGCAAGTGGGCCAGACCGGCAAGATCGTGGCCCCGCAGCTGTACATCGCCTGCGGCATCTCGGGCGCGATCCAGCATCTGGCGGGCATGAAGGACTCGAAGGTGATCGTGGCGATCAACAAGGACGAGGAGGCCCCGATCTTCTCGGTGGCCGACTACGGCCTGGTCGCCGACCTGTTCACGGCCGTGCCGGAACTGGTCAAGGCGCTCTGATCCTTCAAGACATGTGAGCCGAAGGGCATCGTTCGCGGTGCCCTTTTTCACATCGGTTGGCATTGGGCCGCAAGGCCGCAGGAGACATTCATGAGCTATATCGCCCCCCTCAAGGACATGCTGTTCGACATCGAGCACCTGGCGGACATCGCGCAGGTGGCGAAGATGCCGGGCCTCGAGGATGCAGGCCTCGAAACCGCACAGGCGGTGCTCGAGGAATGCGCCCGCTTCAACCAGGACGTGATCGCGCCGCTGAACGTGGCGGGCGATCGCAATCCCTCGTCCTTCAAGGACGGCCAGGTGACGACCACGCCGGGCTTCAAGGAAGCCTTCGCCCAGTATGTGGCGGGTGGCTGGCAAGGGCTGCAGCATCCAACGGACTTCGGCGGCCAGGGCCTGCCCAAGACCATCGGGGCCGCCTGCGGCGAGATGCTCAACTCGGCCAACATGAGCTTCGCGCTGTGTCCGCTGCTGACCGATGGCGCAACGGAAGCCCTGCTGACGGCAGGCTCCGACGAACTCAAGGCCATCTACCTCGAGAAGCTGGTGAGCGGCCAGTGGACCGGCACCATGAACCTGACCGAGCCGCAGGCCGGCAGCGATCTCGCGATGGTGCGCAGCCGCGCCGAGCCGCAGGCCGACGGCAGCTACAAGGTGTTTGGCACCAAGATCTTCATCACCTACGGTGAGCACGACATGGCCGAGAACATCGTCCATCTGGTGCTGGCCCGCGTGACCGGTGCGCCCGAAGGCGTGAAGGGCATCAGCCTGTTCGTTTGCCCCAAGTTCCTCGTGAACAAGGATGGGTCGCTGGGCGCGCGCAACGACGTGCACTGCGTGAGCATCGAGCACAAGCTGGGCATCAAGGCCTCGCCGACGGCCGTGCTGCAATATGGCGACCACGGTGGCGCTGTCGGCTACCTGGTCGGCCAGGAAAACCGCGGCCTCGAGTACATGTTCATCATGATGAACTCGGCCCGCTACGCCGTGGGCATGCAGGGCATCGCGATCGCCGAGCGCGCCTACCAGCATGCGGTGGCCTACGCCAGGGACCGCGTGCAGAGCAGGCCGGTCGACGGCTCGATCAATGCCAGTGCGCCGATCATCCATCACCCGGACGTCAAGCGCATGCTGATGACGATGCGCGCCTACACCGAAGGTTGCCGCGCGATGGCGACGGTGGCCGCCGCCGCCTACGACGCGACGCACCATCATCCCGATGCCGAGACGCGCAAGCAGAACCAGGCCTTCTATGAATACATGGTGCCGCTGGTCAAGGGCTACAGCACCGAGATGAGCCTCGAAGTGGCCTCGCTTGGCGTGCAGGTGCACGGCGGCATGGGCTTCATCGAGGAGACCGGCGCGGCGCAGTACCTGCGCGATGCCAAGATCCTGACCATCTACGAAGGCACGACCGCGATCCAGGCCAACGACCTCGTGGGCCGCAAGACGGCGCGCGACGGCGGCCAGACCGCGAAGGCGATCGCGGCCCAGATCGAGAAGACCGAGGCCGAACTGGCGCAGCGCGACAGCGCCGACGCCAAGGCCGTCGCGAAGAAGCTCAAGGCCGCCCGCGAGGCTTTCGTCGACGTCGTCGGCTTCGTCGCCGGCCAGACCAAGGCGTCGCCGAACGCGGTGTTCGCGGGCAGCGTGCCCTACCTGATGCTGGCGGGCAACGTGGTCGCCGGCTGGCAACTCGCGCGCTCGCTCCTGGTCGCCGAGGACCTCGCCAAGGTCGGCACCGACGTGGCTTTCATGAAGGCCAAGATCGCGACGGCCCGCTTCTATGCGGAGCACATCCTGAACAAGGCGCCCGGCCTCCGGGACAGCATCGTCGACGGCGCCGACAGCGTCACCGCCCTCGCGCTCGAATCCTTCTAAGCCAAGACCTCATCCAACGATTTCCGGAGACCCCATGTCCAAGCTGCCGCCCGTGCTCGCCAACCTCCCCCTGCCCATCATCGGCTCGCCGCTGTTCATCATCAGCAATCCCAAGCTGGTGATCGCCCAGTGCAAGGCCGGCGTCGTGGGCTCGATGCCGGCGCTCAATGCGCGGCCGGCCGCGCAGCTCGAGGAGTGGCTGATCGAGATCACCGAGGAGCTGGCCGCCTACAACAAGGCCAACCCCGACAAGCCGGCCGCGCCCTTCGCCATCAACCAGATCGTGCACAAGAGCAATGACCGGCTCGAGCACGACATGGCGATGGTCGTGAAGTACAAGGTGCCGATCGTGATCACCTCGCTCGGCGCGCGCACCGACGTCAACGATGCGGTCCACAGCTACGGCGGCGTGACCTTGCACGACATCATCAACAACACCTTTGCGAAGAAGGCGATCGAGAAGGGCGCCGACGGCCTGATCGCCGTCGCGGCGGGGGCCGGCGGCCATGCGGGCGTCAAGAGCCCGTTCGCGCTGGTGCAGGAAATCCGCCAGTGGTTCGATGGCCCGCTCGCGCTCTCGGGTTCGATCGCCAATGGCAGCGCGGTGCTGGCCGCGCAGGCCATGGGCGCCGACTTCGCCTACATCGGCACCGCGTTCATCGCCACCGAAGAGGCCCGCGCCAGCGACGAGTACAAGCAGGCGATCGTCGAAGGCACGTCCGACGACATCGTCTACTCGAACCTGTTCACCGGCGTGCACGGCAACTACCTCGCCCCCAGCATCGTGGCCGCCGGCATGGACCCGGCCAATCTGCCCGAAGGCGACCTCAAGACCATGAACTTCGGCGGCGGCGAGGGCAGCAAGGCCAAGGCCTGGAAGGACATCTGGGGTTCGGGCCAGGGCATCGGTGCGGTGACCGAAGTCGCGACCGCCGCGGCTTTCGTCGAAAAGCTCAAACGCGAGTACTTCGACGCCCGCCGCCGTCTGGCGCTCTGAACCAGTGACGCTGCGCAGGACGGCCGCTGCCGGCGCCGCAGCGGGCCGCATGCCGCTGCTCGACGCGGTCAAGGGCGTCGCCTGCGCGCTGATCGTCGGTCATCACCTGGCGCGCTACGGTCCGCTGCAGGCAGGTGCGTCCTCACTGGCGCCGGCGCTGTTCGGCTGGCTGGCCCAGGACGGCCGGCTCGCGGTGCAGGTGTTCCTGGTGCTGGCCGGCTTCCTGGCGGCCGGCAGCCTGGCGCCCGATGGCGTGCTGCGGGTCGACCGCCCGCTGGCCCGGGTCGGTCAGCGCTATGGCCGTCTGGTCATGCCCTACCTGGCCGCGCTGAGCTTCAGCGTGCTGGTCGCGGCACTGGTCCGGCCTTGGCTCGAAGGCGACGCGGTGCCGGCCGCGCCCGGCCTCGCGCAGTTGCTGGCGCACGGCCTGCTGCTGCAGGACCTGCTGGGCTTCGATGCGCTGTCGACGGGCGTCTGGTACGTGGCCATCGATTTCCAGCTCTTCGTGCTCGCCCTGGCGGCGATCGGCCTGTCGGAGCTGTTGCAGCGGCGCTGGTCGCTGGGTCCCGAGCGTTCCCGCTGGCTGGTGGCGGGGCTGGTGCTGGCGCTGGTGGTGGCCTCGCTCGCGGTGTTCAACCGCCGGCAGGAACTCGATGCCACGGCGATCTATTTCTTCGGCTCCTACGGCCTGGGCATGCTGGTCTTCTGGATCGGGCGCGCCACCCGCGACAGCACCTGGCGCTACGCGATGCTGATGCTGGTCCTGGTGGGTGCCGCGGCGCTGGCGCTCGAGTGGCGCAGCCGCATCGCGATCGCGCTGGTCACGGCGCTGGCGGTGGCCGTGGTGCAGCATCGCGACGGGCTCGCGCCTGCCGCCTGGCCGCGCATCGGTGCGCCGCTGGTGCGGCTCGGCCGCATCTCGTACTCGCTGTTCCTGATCCACTTCCCGGTGCTGCTGCTGGTCAGCGCGGCGATGAGCCGCTTGTTGCCGGCGACGCCGTGGATCGACTTGATGGGCCTGCTGGCGACCTTCGCGCTGTCGATAGCGGCCGCTTCGCTGCTCTACCGCTGGGTCGAGTCGCGGCCCGCCACGTGGCGGGCGGTGCTGGGCCTGTTCGCGGGCCTGCTGGTGTGCGGTCTGCTGGTTCCGGCCAGGTGACCTTCAGTCACGCTTCTGCAGTGCAGGACCCTGGTCCGATCGCCGGTAAGCTTCGGCATACCTGAGTCCGAGCACGTTCGATGAATTGAGCTGCTGGTGAAACGAGAAGAAGGCTCGGCCTTCTTCGGCCACGGCCGCAGGATCGTCGAACCAGCTCGCCAGCGCGTCGGCCAGGGCGCCGGCATCGCCATAAGGCAACCCGTTCGGCAGCCTCCGGTCGGGCGGCAGGCAGTCGCGCGAGCCGTCGACATCGGTCAAGAGCGAGGCACGGCCCGCGGCGGCCGCTTCGATCGTGACGATGCCCTGGCCTTCGATGGAACTGACGAGGATGGCAAACATCGACTGCGCATACTCGCTCCGGACATCGGCCACATAGCCGCGGAAGAGCACCCGGTCGGCGACCCCGAGATTCCGGCATTTCTCTTCGAGCGCCGGGCGCAGCGGTCCCTCGCCAACGAGCACCAGTTCGGCGTCGATGCCGCGGTCGCGCAGCAGGGCCCAGGCATCGATCAGGGTGCCATGGCCCTTCACCGGGACGAACCGGGCGACGCACACGGCCCGCCGGCGCACCGCGGCCAGGTCGATGGCCGGGACGCGCTCGGGAAATGGGGTGGGATTGCCGAGGACCACGACGTCGCGCGTGCGCGTCGTGGCGACGATGTTGTCCTTGACGGAGTTCGTCACCGCGATGGCGCGGCGCGGACTGAACAGCCAGAACGCGGCCGAGAAGCCGTAGGTGAGGTTGCCCGAGTAGAGCACCGGGCGGCGCAGCAAGGGCTTCAGCGCCGTCAGCACCATCGAGAGCCGCCGGTGGTGCACGTGGATGAGATCGATGTTCCGGGCATCCAGCAGGCGCTTCAGGCGCATCACGCTGCGCCAGAAGACGCCCGGATGGCCGGACATCAGGCCCAGGTGCTCGATGCGGCCGGGCGGGATCCACGACAGGTCCTCTTCTTCATCGCCGTACTGGCAACTGACGAAATGGTTTTCAATGCCGCAGGGCTGCACGGCCTCGTGGATCCGGCGGATGGCCATCGTCACGCCGCTGCTGCGGTAATAGTTGGGGTTGATGACGCAGATATTCATGGGCTTCTGGTAGCTTAACGACCCTCGGCTCTGCAGCGCAGACGCACATCTCGTATGATTCTCGAGATTTCAGTAAATACTGAAATTACAGTAGTTGATAAATACGTGAACTCTTCCGCCTCGTCGTTCGCCAGCCTGGTCCAGGGCGCCGCCGCGCTGCTCTGGCTGCCGCAGGCGGCGTTGCTGGCCTGGGCGGTTCAGCGACTGGGTGCGGGCGAGGGCCTGGCCGCGGCGTTGTGGCCGGCTGCCGGCATCCTGCTGCTGGGCCTGGCGCGTGCAGCGGCCGAGGCCTGGGGCGCGCGCCGCCTGTATGTGCAGGGACGCGCGCACCTGTCCGTCCTGCGGGCCCGGGTGGCGGCCGGGCTGGCGGCGCGTTCGCCGCTGGACAGCGCCCGTCCCGCCTCCGGCCTGGCCGCCAGCGTGATCGCCGAGCAGGCCGAGGCGGTGGTGCCCTACCTGGTGCGCTACGCCCCGGCGCGCTGGCGGGCGATGGTGGTGCCGCTGGCCATCGTGGCGGTGGTGGCCGGCTTGTCCTGGGTGGCGGCCGCGGTGCTGCTGGTCGCCGCGCCGCTGATCCCGATCTTCATGGCCATCGTCGGTTGGCGCGCCAGGGCCGCGAGCGAGGCGCAGATGGTCGAGATGGGCAGCATGAACGGCTTCCTGCTCGATCGCCTGCGGGGCCTCGCGACCCTGCGTTCGCTCGGCGCCGTCGACCTGACCGCGCGGCGCCTCGGCGAAGCGGCCCAATCGCTGCGGACCCGCACGATGGCGGTGCTGCGCATCGCCTTTCTTTCGTCCGCGGTGCTGGAGTTGTTCTCCGCGTTGGGCGTCGCGATGGTGGCGGCCTACATCGGCTTCCATCTGCTGGGCACCCTCGGCTTCGGTACCTGGGGCCGCACGCTGAGCCTGGGCGAGGGCCTGTTCGTCCTGCTGTTGGCGCCGGCCTTCTTCGAGCCCTTGCGCGAGTTGTCCGCGGTCTGGCACGACCGCGCGGCCGGCGAGGCCGCGCTGGTGTCGCTCGAGCGCCTGAGCGATGGCGGCGTCGTTCTGCCGGGGGCTTCGGCGGCGGACGCGCAGGGCCCATCGCCGGCCGCAGTCGCCGCGACCGGGGCACCCGCGGTTCGCGTGCGCGGCCTGCGCTTCTCGCACGCCGGCGAGGACGCCTTCTTCGACAACTACGACCTGCGCGTGGGCGCGGGCGAGCATGTCGCCCTGATGGGGCCCAGCGGCTCGGGCAAGACGGCGCTGCTGAGCCTGATCGCCGGCCTGGTGCCGGCGCAGCACGGCGAGATCCTGATCGGCGGCGTGCCGTTGTCGGACGACACGGTGGCGTCGCTGCGCGCGCGCATGGCGTGGATGGGCCAGCGGCCGCATGTCTTTGCCGCGTCGGTGCAGGCCAACGTGGCGCTCGGCCGCAGCGGCGTGCAGGCGGCCCAGGTGGAGGCCGCGATGCGCTTCGCGGCGCTCGACGGTGTCGCCCAGGCGCGTCCCGGCATCGCGCTCGGGGAGGGCGGCGGCGGCCTGTCGGGCGGCGAGGCGGTGCGGCTGGCGCTGGCGCGCGTGGCGGTGCATCCCGAGGCCGATCTGCTGCTGGTCGACGAGCCGACCGCGCATCTGGACAGCGAGACGGCGGAGCGCGTCGTCGACGCCCTGATGCAGCTGGCGCGCGGCAGGACCCTGATCGCCGCCACCCACGATCCGGTGCTGGCCGCCCGCATGGGCCGGGTGGTCCGGCTCGACGAATTGCCGGCGAGGGAGGCGGCATGAGACGCCCGACCGCTCCCGAGGCGAATGCCGAAGCGCTGTTGCGCGAAGCTTGCCTTGTGAGTTTCTGGCGCGATGTCCGGCCGGTACTCGCGGCTTTTTGCGAGGCCCAGCCGCGCCGGCTGGCCGGGGGCGCGGCCCTGGCGGCGCTGACAGTGCTGATGGGCATGGCGCTGCTGGGCCTTTCGGGCTGGTTCATCACCGCCACCGCGCTGGCCGGCCTGCAGGCCGCAACGGCGCTGCGCTTCGATGTCTTCATGCCGTCGGCGGGCATCCGCCTGCTGGCGCTGGGCCGCACCGGCTCGCGCTACGCCGAACGGCTGGTCACGCACGACGCCACCTTCGGCGTGCTGGCCGCGCTGCGCGAGCGACTGTTCCGCGGCTGGGCCCGGCCCGATGCGGCACGCCGGCTGCTGGCCCGGCCGGCCCGGCTGCTGTTCCGCCTGACCGCCGACATCGACGCCCTCGAGTCCTTCTACCTGCGGCTGCTGGTGCCGGCCGGTGCCGCCCTCGGCGCCGCGCTGCTGGCCGGCATCGTGCTGGGCGTCATGAAGGCCTGGATGGGCGCCGTGCTGGCGCTCTGGCTGGTCGTCGCGGGCTGGGGCATCGCGCTCGCCGTCGCGGCGCGCGCCCGCCCGGCGGCGGTGCGGCGCGCGCATGCGATGGAAGCCCTGCGCGCCCGCGCCGCCGACCTGGTGTCGGGGCAGACCGAACTCGTCATGGCATGGC
>NZ_JBFUHO010000122.1:0-8260 GCF_056402355.1 Variovorax sp. P4_B11 | reverse complement strand
CGCCAGCAGCGTGCCGAGCTCTTCCTTGCGCGCCAGGATCTCGGCGCCGATCTTGTCCAGCGCCTCGGAGCGCGCCTGGATGCCGCCGGTGGACCAGGCGGGAAAGGCGGCCGTGGCGGCCGCGATCGCGGCGTCGACCTGGGCCGCGTCGCCCTGCGCGTACTGGCCCAGCACGTCGCCGAGGTTGCTCGGGTTGAGGTTGGCGCTGTAGCTGGCGGCGGCGCGCCATTCGCCGTTGATGAGGTTGTCGAAGTTCTGCATGGCAGGGAATCCTTGGGAATCGAGGTGTAGGGGGAGCAGCTTACTGCGGCGGACGCACCGCCTGGCGTCCTACTGCGGGCCGAGCTTGGCGATCAGCGCCGCCAGCGCCTCGTACTCGTCGGCCTTGAGCTCGGTCAGCGGCGTGCGCACCGGGCCGGCATCGTGGCCGACGATCCTGGCGCCGGCCTTGACGATGCTCACCGCGTAGCCCTGGCCCTTGTTGCGGATCTCGAGGTAGGGCATGAAGAAATCCTTCAGCAGGCGGTGCTGCGTCGCGATGTCGTCCTTGGCCACGGCTTGGTAGAAATCCATCGCGGTCTTCGGGATGAAGTTGAACACCGCCGACGAATACACCGGCGTGCCGAGCGCCTTGTAGGCGGCCGCATAGACCTCCGCCGTCGGCAGGCCGCCGAGGTAGGCGAAGCGCTCGCCCATGCGCAGGTGGATCGCGCTCATCAGTTCGATGTCGCCGATGCCGTCCTTGAAGCCGACCAGGTTCGGGCAGCGTTCGGCCAGCTTCTCGAGCGTCGCGGGATAGAGCTTGCTCTGGCCGCGGTTGTAGACGATGACGCCGAAGCTGACGCTCTTGCAAACCGCCTCGACATGCGCCGCCAGGCCTTCCTGGCCGGCCTCGGTGAGGTAGTGCGGCAGCAGCAGCACGCCGTGCGCGCCGGCCTTCTCGGCGGCCTGGGCGCACTGGATCGCGAAGCGCGTGGGGCCCCCGGCGCCCGCGATGATCGGCACTTTCCCACGGCAGGTGTCAACCGCGGTCTGGATGATCCCGGGGTACTCGTCGCCGGTCAGCGAGAAGAATTCGCCGGTGCCGCCGGCCGCGAACAGCGCGCTCGCACCATAGGGCGCCAGCCATTCGAGGCGCTTCTCGTAGCTTTTCCGGTCGAAGTCGCCGTTGCGGTCGAAGTCGGTCAACGGAAAGGACAGCAGGCCGGAGCCCATGATGGATTTGAGTTCTTGGGGATTCATGTGAAGAACGTTGGGGGTGGGTGGGAAACGGGAAATTGAAGCGGCCTTAGTCCAGCTTGATCTGGGCGGCCGTGACGACCTTGCCCCAGCGGGCGCGTTCCTTCTCGAAGAACTGGTCTTGCTCAGCGGACGTCATGGTCACGACCTCGGCGCCCTGGCCGGCCAGCCGCGAGCGGATGTCGGGCGTGCGGATGATCGCGATCAGTTCCTTGTTGAGGCGCTGCACCAGCGCCTCCGGCGTGCCGCGCGGCACCAGGACGCCTTGCCAGGTGCCGGATTCGAAGCCGGGCACGCCCTGCTCGGCGATCGTCGGCACATCGCCGATCAGCGGCATGCGCGTGGGCTTGGACACGCCCAGCACCTTGAGCTTGCCGCTCTGCACGTGCGGCAGGGTCGCCAGCATGCCGTTCATCAGCACCTGGGTCTGGCCGGCCACCGTGTCCTGCACCGCCTGAACGCCGCCCTTGTAGGGCACGTACACCCAGCGGGCGCCGCTGGCCCGCTCGAGGGCAACGCCGGCCAGGTGCGGCGCGCTGCCAGTGGCGGTGACGGCGAAATTGAGGTCCGACTTCTTCGACAGCGCGACCAGTTCCTTCAGGTTGTTGGCCGGCACCGAGGGGTGCACCACCAGCAGGTGCGGCGAATAGGCCAGCATCGTGACGCCACGCAGGTCCTTGGCCGGGTCGAAGGACAGCTTGGTGTAGACCGAGGGGCTGATCGCCAGCGCGCCGACATCGCACAGCAGCAGCGTGTAGCCGTCGGGCTGGGCCTTGGCCACCAGGTCGGCGCCCAGGTTGCCATTGGCGCCGGCGCGATTCTCGACGATCACCGATTGCTTCAGCGCTTCCGACAAGGGCTGGCTGATCGAGCGCGCGATGATGTCGGAGGACCCGCCGGGCGGGTACGGAACGACGATGCGGATCGGCTTCGAGGGCCAGGCGTCGGCGGCCTGGGCGGCACCGGCAGCCAGCAGGCCGCTGCCGAGCGCGCCGAGTACGAGATGGCGTCGGTTCAGACTCATGTGTTGTCTCCTGATCGTTGAAGAATGCGCATCGCATGGTAGCGATGTCATCAGTCATCGTACAACTACTTCAAAAGGTTGTCCAGCAAAGACCGACTCCTCCGTCAGGCAGTCGGTGGGCCTGCGGTCGCGCTTTTCTCGGCGTCGAGCCGGGCCGCCTCCTGGGCGCTCCGAAGCCGTTCGCGGCTGTTGGTCAGGTGGATGCGCATGGCCGCGCGCGCCGACTCGGCATCGCGCCGCGCGATCGCCGCATAGATTTCCTCGTGCTCGCGGTTGACCCGGCTGAGGTACTCGCCGCGGCGGTCGTGGTTGCGGATCGCGGTGATCCGGGTGCGCGGAATGATCGTCGTGCCGAGGTGGCTCATGATGTCCGCGAAGTAGGGATTGCCGGTGGCTTGCGCGATCTGCAGGTGGAAGCGGAAATCGGGCGCCACGGTATCGCCGGCAATGGTCACGTTGTGCTCGAAATCGTCGAGCGCCTGCCGCATGGCTGCGAGCTGCTCCTCGGTACGGCGGGTCGCGGCAAGCCCGGCGGATTCGGTCTCCAGGCTGATGCGCAACTCGAGCACGGCCAGCACGTCGACCGACGTGGCGATGTCCGAGGCTTCGAGCCGGAACATGCCGGCGGCCCGCGGTTGCAGCACGAAGGTGCCGATGCCGTGGCGGGTTTCGACCAGCCCGCCGGCCTGCAGCTTGGAGAGCGCCTCCCGCACCACGGTACGGCTCACGCCGTAGGTTTGCATGATGGCCGACTCGGTCGGCAGCTTGTCCCCGGGGCGCAGCGCACCGTCGCGGATCTTGGCGCTCAGGTCCTCGACCAGCCCATGCGCCAGCCGTGGCCGGCCGACGAATGCGGCTGGCGCGGCAGCGCCGCCGGCGACTGTCACCGGCGGCTCATGAACCTGGGGATTACCCGCATTCGATAGCGCCATGCCCCGATGATAATTCATCCGTCGTTGTACGACAACATATAACTGACATCTGCCGAATGTCGCGAAGCCAATCCAAGGAGCCATTGAAGATGCCAGACAAGAACCCACAGAAGCTCGGCCGCCTGCTGTTGACCGGCGCCGCCGGCGGCCTCGGCAAGGTGCTGCGCGAACGGCTGCGCCCCTATGCCGGCGTGTTGCGCCTGTCCGACGTGGCCGCGCTCGCCCCCGCGGAGGGCCCGCATGAGGAAGTCGTGCCCTGCAACCTGTCCGACAAGTCCGCCGTCGACGCGCTGGTGGCCGGCTGCGATGCCATCGTGCACCTCGGCGGCGTCTCGGTGGAGCGGCCGTTCGAGGAAATCCTCGAGGCCAACATCAAGGGCGTGTTCCATATCTACGAAGCGGCGCGCCGCCACGGTGTCAAGCGCGTGATCTTCGCCAGCTCCAACCACGTGATCGGTTTCTACAAGCAGACCGAGCACCTCGACGCCCACGCGCTGCGCCGGCCCGACGGCTACTACGGCCTGTCGAAATCCTTCGGCGAGGACGTGGCGCAGTTCTACTTCGACCGCTGGGGCATCGAGACCGTCAGCATCCGCATCGGCTCCTCGTTCCCCGAGCCGGCCAACCGCCGGATGATGAGCACCTGGCTCAGCTTTCGCGACCTCACGACGCTAATCGAGAAGTCGCTCTTCACGCCGGACGTCAAGCACACGGTGGTCTACGGCGTGTCGGCCAATCGCGACCTGTGGTGGGACAACGATGCGGCCGCGCACCTGGGCTTCGTGCCGCAGGACACCTCCGAGGTCTTCCGCGCCAAGGTGGAAGCCCAGCCGCCGGTGGCGCCGACCGACCCCAACGCCATCTACCAGGGCGGCGCATTCACGGCCCAGGGCCCATTCGAATAAGCCGCCACCGGCTCCCTCTTCCGCCAATCCAAGAAGTCGACTCACTCGCAATTCAAACCAAGGACAAGACATGAAGATCCAACATCGCCCCCTGCACAGCATGATCGCCACCGCCGTGCTGTCGCTCGCCGCCATGCATGCGCAGGCACGCGACTTCCGCTCGGCCGAAGTCCATGCCAAGGACTTCCCGACCAACATGGCCGTGAAGTACATGAGCGACCAGCTCTCGGCTGCGACCGGCGGCAAGGACAAGATCAAGATCTTTGCCGACAGCTCGCTGGGCTCGGAGAAGGACACCGTCGAGCAGGTCAAGATCGGCGCGCTCGACATGGTGCGCGTCAGCTCGGCCTCGTTCCACGGCATCGTGCCCGAGTCGGTGATGCCGTCGCTGCCCTTCCTGTTCCGCGACATCGATCATTTCCGCAAGGTGATGTACGGTCCGACGGGCGACAAGATCCTGGCCGCCTTCGACAAGGCCGGCTTCGTCGGCCTCGCCTTCTACGAGAGTGGCGCGCGCTCGGTCTATGCGAAGAAGCCGGTCAAGTCTGTGGCCGACATGAAGGGCCTGAAGATCCGCGTCCAGCCTTCCGACCTGATGGTGAGCCTGGTGAGCGCCACGGGTGCTTCGCCGACGCCGATGCCGATCGCCGAGGTCTACACCGGCCTCAAGACCGGTCTCGTCGACGCCGCCGAGAACAACTATCCCTCCTACGAGGAAGCCAAGCACTTCGAGGCCGCGCCGGTGTACTCGGAGACGATGCACGTGATGACACCCGAGGTGCTGGTGTTCTCGAAGAAGGTCTGGGACACCCTGCCGAAGGAAGAGCAGGCCCAGATCCGCAAGGCCGCCAAGGAATCGGTGCCCTACTACGTGAAGCTGTGGGAGCCGCGCGAGACCGACGCCAAGGCGGCTGTCATCAAGGGTGGTGCCAAGATCGTTCCGGCGGCCGATATCGACCGCAAGGGCTTCGTGGCGGCCGAGAAGCCGGTCTGGGACAAGTTCGCCACCACGCCTGAGCTCAAGGCGCTGGTGCAGGAAATCGCCGACACCAAGTGATGCGCTCGCGATGACCTTGTTGACCCACCTCAACGCGCGGTTATCGCGCTGGACGATGTACCTCGCGTGCCTCTGTCTGGTCGGCCTGCTGAGCGTCGTCGTCTACGGCGTGGTGCTGCGCTACGTCTTCAACGATGCGCCGGCGTATGTCGAGCAGGTTGCGCTGCTGCTGGTGATCTCGGTCGCCATGTTCGGCGCTTCCGCCGGCGTGCGCGACGCCGGGCACATCGGCCTGGATTCGCTCGTGAAGATGCTGCCGCGCCGGGGGCAGTTCTGGTGCAAGGCTCTCGTCTACGTGCTGAGCATCTCGTTCGCCGCCGCGCTGTTCGCCGGTGGCGTCGAGATGGCGATATCGACCCATGACGCCACCATCCCGACGCTGGGCTTGTCCGAAGCCTTCCGCTACCTGCCGGTGGTGATCGCCGGCGTGCTCATCACGCTCTTCTCGCTCGAGCATCTGATCGCTCAGTTCACCGGCCATGAGGTCGTTCCATCATGGCATTGACACTGCTTTCTCTCAGCTTCCTGGTCTTCCTGGTGCTCGGCATGCCGGTCGCTTTCGCGATCGGCCTCAGCTGCCTCGTGACCTTCGCCTACGAGGGCCTGCCGTTCGAGACCGCGATCCAGATGATGGTCTCGGGCATGAACGTGTTCTCGTTCCTGGCGATTCCGTTCTTCATCTTCTCGGGCGAGCTGATGCTGCACGGCGGCATCGCCGACAAGATCGTCGCCTTCGCCCGCAGCCTGGTCGGCCACTGGAAGGGCGGCCTGGGCCTGGCCAACGTGGTGGCGTCGACGCTGTTCGGTGGCGTCTCCGGTTCGCCGGTGGCCGACACCTCGGCCATGGGCGGCGTGATGATCCCGATCATGAAGAAGGAGGGTTACAGCGCCGCCTACGCGGTCAACGTCACTACGCATGCGTCGCTGTCGGGCGCACTCATGCCGACCTCGCACAACATGATCATCTATGCCTTCGCCGCCCAGGCGGCCGCAGGCGAGATCGCCGGCCACGTGATCAAGGGCGTGTCGATCGGGGACCTGATGTTCGCCGGCCTGATCCCGGTCTTCTGGATCATGGTCTGCATGCTGGTCGCGGCCTACTGGCAGGCCTCGAAGCACGGCTACCCGAAGCGCCCCGACGGCAGCACGCTGCGTGAGCGCTTCCCGGGCTGGGGCACGGTGCTGCGCACCTTCATCTCGGCGATTCCGGGCCTGATGGTGATCGTGATCATCCTGGTCTGCGTGATGGAGGGCATCGCCACCGCGACCGAAGCGGCGGCGATCGCGGTCACCTACTCGCTGCTCCTGACAGTCGTCGTCTACCGCACGATGACCCGGCAGAAGCTGCTGAAATCACTGGCCAAGGCCGCCAAGACCACCGGCGTGATCCTGCTGCTGATCGGCGTGTCGAACATGCTGCGCTACCAGATGGCCTACCTCGAGATCCCGGAGACCATCGAGACCGCGCTGCTGGCGGCGACCACCTCGCCCTGGCTGATGCTGCTGTACATCAACATCATCCAGATCTTCCTGGGCGTGTTCCTGGACATGGCGGCGCACATCCTGATCACCACGCCGCTGTTTCTTCCGCTAGCGATCCAGATGGGGGTCGGACCGGTGCAGTTCGGCATGATGCTGCTGCTCAATTGCGCCCTCGGCCTGGTCCATCCGCCGGTCGGCACCGTGCAGTTCATCGGCTGCGCGATCGGCAAGATATCGATCGGCGAAGCCACGAAGACCGCCTGGCCCTACTACCTGGCCATCTTCATCGCCATCACGCTGGTGACCTACGTGCCCGGCTTCTCGACCTGGCTGCCGACGCTGATTACCGGCCATCCGGTGTTCTGACCCATGTTCTGCGTCTACGTTTCCAATGCCGAGAGCGGCGACATCACGGTGCTGCGCCTGGATCCGCGGCAAGCCACGCTGACACCGGTGCAGCAGGTGGCGGTGGGCGGCGAGGTGATGCCGCTGGCGCTGAGCCCCGACCGGCGGCGGCTCTACGCCGCGCGCCGTTCGGAGCCGCGCGAGGTGCTGAGCTTCGCGATCGACGCGAGGACCGGCACGCTGCAGGCCATCGGTGCCGCCGCACTGCCGCACAGCATGGCCTACATCGCGCCTGATCGCGCGGGCCGATTCCTGTTCAGCGCCTCCTATGGTGGCGATCAGATCGCGGTCAATCCGATCGGTGCCGACGGCATCGCGCTGGCAACGCAGCAGGTGCTGGCCACCGGCCGTCATGCGCATGCGATCCAGGCCGATCCATCCAATCGCTTCGTCTTCGCGAGCACGCTGGGCGCGGGTGTGGTGGTGCAGTTGCGCTTCGATGCCGCGACCGGCCAGCTCAGGCCCAACTCGCCTCCAATCTTCTCGCCGCACGCGGCCGCCAGCCCTCGGCATTTCGTCTTCAGCGCCGACGCCAGGTTCGTCTACCTGCTCAACGAGCTCGACGGGGCCATCGACGTGCTGGCCTTCGACGCGGCCAGCGGCACGCTGCGCACGCTCCAGACCGTCAGCGCCTTGCCGCCCGGATTCAGCGGCGAGCCCTGGGCCTCCGATCTGCACCTGACGCCCGACGGCCGCTTCCTCTACTGCAGCGAGCGGCGCTCCAATACGCTGTGCGCCTTTCGCGTCGACGCCGCAACCGGGGGCCTCGCATTGATCGGACACACAGCCACCGAAACCCAGCCGCGCGGCTTCAACATCACGCCCGATGGCCACTTCCTGATTGCAGCCGGCCAGCGCTCGCACCGGCTGACGCTGTACGCCATCGATACCCACACAGGTTCGCTGAAGGCACTCTGCGAGTGTCGCGCCGGCCAAGGGCCGAACTGGGTCGAGAGCATCGTGCTCGGCAGCTGACCGAGGACCACCATGTCATCCGCTCCAGACCGCCCGCCTCTCTACATCACCATGCACGAGCGCGACAACGTCGCGATCGTGGCCAACGACGGCGGGCTGGCGGCCGGCACGGTGTTCCCCTCGGGCCTCACGCTGCGCGAGAAGGTGCCGCAAGCCCACAAGGTGGCGCTGGTCGACATCCCCGAAGGCGCAGAGGTGCGCCGCTACGACGTGGCAATCGGCTATGCGCTCAAGGACATCC
>NZ_JBFUHO010000121.1:0-8343 GCF_056402355.1 Variovorax sp. P4_B11 | reverse complement strand
GCGAAGAACACGGCGCAGATCGTCACGCTGTTCGCGTTGTCGAACCTGTGGATGGCGCGGAGAAAGTTGATGGAGGTCAGGGGATGAGTGCGTCTGCGAGGCCCGAAACGGGCTTGCAAGGCGGCCAAAGCGGCGGCCCCGCGCAGCAAATCGTTGCCGAGCTTGCTCGATCGATGCATCAGGTTGCGTCGGCACCACCTTATTCATTCAGTTGTGATTGCAGATCGTGTTCTGCAGACCATCCCTAAACAAAATCAGTCTCGCCGCGCACTGTCTCAAAGCGGTCATGCCGGCGTGGGCGCACATGACGACCAGTCGCCGAAGGCTGCGACAACATCAAGCAGGAGGGCTCGATCCCGCACCGCTTCGCGAGTGCGCCAGTCGAACCGCCTGGGGCGTCGATCCCGTCCACGTCTGGAAGGCCCGCACGAAGGAGTTGGGATCCTCGAAGCCGAGCAGGAACGAGATCTCCGAGCCGGACAGTGACGAGTTGTGCAGGTAGTGGTGCGCCAGTGAATTGCGCAGGGCGTCGAGCGTCTGCTGGAAGCTGCTGCCCTCCTCCTGCAACCTGCGCTGCAGGGTGCGCGTGCTGACGCCGAGCTTTCTGCATACGGCCGGCATGGACACCTCGCCAGCGGGCAGGGCCTCGAGCAGCGCACTGCGCAGGCGTTCGACGGTGCTGGCGTGTATCTCCAGGTCGTCCAGTCGCTGACTCAAGGCCGGTTCGAAGAACTTCCACATGCCATGGTTCGCCGTGAGGAACGGGCGCTGCGCGTCTTCCGCCGCGAACACCACTGTGGGCAAAGGCAGGTCTTCCACCGGAACGCCAAACCAGGCGGCGTAGGCGCGCGCATCAGGGGCCGACAGATCCGGCGAAGGCCAGCCTATGCGCAGCGGGTTCACCGGGCTGCGCGTGGCCAGGCGCGCGAGCTGCACGAAGAAAACCAGCTTGAACGCCATGAGCACGCGCGGCGGCGTCAGCGCGCGATCGAGGAACTCCAGCGCGGCCGTGGTGCGGCGGGCGTCGTGCTCGAGCTTCAGCGCCATCGGCCCGCTCTTGTATTTGGCGAGGCGGGCCAGCGCACTGTTCATGTCTTCGCTGCACAAGGCGACGAAGAGTTCCAGATTGAACCAGTCGACCGACATCTTCTGCGCAAAGCGCAACGGCGCCGGGCCACCCGCGGTCCCGGCTTCCTCATCGATGGCATCCCAGAGCCGGAAGTAGGTCGCGGCATCGAGCCGGACACTTCCCCGTGCGAACAGGTCGCCGGGCAACTTCGCGCGGCGCAGCACGTTGGCGCGGTCCACTCCGGCGTCTTGCATCAGCACCTGCCAACCAGGCCAGACCCAGAGGGTGCGGGCATGGCTGAGGCGGTCGTTGGGGGCAGGCAGGTCGTTGGTACGCTCGGACGGCATGCCTCAAGTCTAGCTCGCCCATCGCGCCAGCGCATCAGCGGATCGCGCCAAGCAGGCAGAGACTTGTTGGCGCGTTTGGCTGCAATTTCGGCGCCATTTGCGAGTGCAGGCAGGCGTCGCCGTTGGAACAATGGCGTCATTGCACCCGAAGAGCAAGCGACATGAATCTGACAGTCAACGGAAAGTCCCACACGATCAACGTCGAGCCCGAGATGCCCCTGCTGTGGGTGCTGCGCGATGAACTGAACCTGCCTGGCACCAAGTTTGGCTGCGGCATGGCGCAGTGCGGCTCCTGCACCGTGCACGTGGACGGTACCGCGGTGCGCTCGTGCGTGACGCCGGTCGGTTCCGTCAGCGGGGCCGTCACCACCGTCGAAGGACTGGGCACGCCGGCCACCTTGCACGCCGTGCAGGCGGCCTGGGTCGAACACCAGGTCGCCCAGTGCGGCTACTGCCAGTCGGGCCAGATCATGAGTGCTGCCGTCCTGCTGCAGAAGTACCCCGCGCCCACCGACGCCAACATCGACGAAGT
The DNA here is from genome assembly GCF_056402355.1 of Variovorax sp. P4_B11. Classification (NCBI taxonomy): domain Bacteria; kingdom Pseudomonadati; phylum Pseudomonadota; class Betaproteobacteria; order Burkholderiales; family Comamonadaceae; genus Variovorax; species Variovorax sp. P4_B11. The sequence goes on along the minus strand of NZ_JBFUHO010000121.1, from coordinate 6,395 downwards.
TATGTCGGGCAACCTCTGCCGCTGCGGCGCCTATCCGCGCATCCGCGCGGCCATCCACGACGCTGCCAAACGCATCCGGGGAGCCTAACCATGGGCAAGCTTGCAACCATCGCTCGCCGCACGTTCCTGATCGGCTCGGCCGCCGCCGTCGGTGGCGTCGCGTTCGGGATCTACAAGGTCAGGCAGACGGCGCCCAATCCGCTGCTGGACGACCTGCCGCAAGGCGCCACCGCACTCACGCCCTACGTGCGCATCGATGGCCAGGGCGTGACGCTGATCACCCCGCGCGCCGAGATGGGACAAGGCATCCACTCCACGCTCGCGGCGCTGGTGGCCGAGGAACTGGATGTGGCCTGGGACAGCATCCGCGTCGAGCACGGCCCGCCAGGCGCGGCCTACTACAACCGCGCCGCGATAGAACACAACGTCCCGTTCGCCGAACTGGACCACAGCCTGGCGGCCGAAGCCATGCGCGGCGCCATGGGCGTGATGGCCAAGCTGTTGCCCATGCAGGTCACCGGCGGCTCCTCCAACGTGGTCGACCTGTTCGACCGGACGCGTGTCGCCGGCGCGGCTGCGCGGTTCGCGCTGGTGGCGGCCGCGGCACAGAAGCTCGGTCTGCCGGCGGCGCAGCTGAAGACCGACAACGGCAGCGTCCTCGCCCCCGACGGCCGACGCCTGACCTACGTGGAACTGGCGCCGGCATCAGCTGGGATCGACCTGCCCGCCAGCCCGCCGCTTAAAGCCCGCGAGCAGTGGCGCTACCTCGGAAAGTCGATGCCGCGGGTCGACATGGTGGCCAAGTGCACCGGCACGGCCACCTTCGGCATCGACGTGCGGCTGCCCGGCATGGTGTTCGCCACCGTGCGCATGAACCCGGCGATGGGCGCGGCGCTCCTCAGGTTCGATGCCACCGCCGCCAAGACGATGCGCGGCGTGTTGAAAGTGATCGAACTGCCCGGCGGCGTTGCCGTCATCGCCAACAACACCTGGCGCGCCTTCCGGGCCGTGCAGGCCGTGCAGTGCGAGTGGGCCGAGCCCGGCTACCCGGCCAGCACGGCGGCGACGATGGAGGCCATCACTGCATCGATGACCGAAAAGCACCGCGACAGCCGGCTGCGCGACGATGGGGACGTCGACAAGGCGCTGGCCGGCGGCACGGTGCTCGAGGCCGAGTACCGCGTTCCCTTCCTGGCGCACGCGACGATGGAGCCGATGAACGCCGTGGCCTGGCTGCATGACGGCCAGCTCGACATCTGGGCCGGCGTGCAGAACCCCACGGCAGCGCGTGATCTGGCGGCCAAGGCCGCAGGCCTCGACGCCGCCCAGGTGCGGGTGCACGTCATGCTGATGGGCGGGGGCTTCGGCCGGCGCCTGGAGTCGGACTATGTGGTGCAGGCCGCGCAACTGGCTGTGGCGATGACGGGCACGCCGGTCAAGCTGACCTGGCGCCGCGAAGAAGACATGGCGTTGGACTTCTACCGGCCCGCGGCCGTGGCACGTTTGCGTGGCACGACGGCCGGGAAGCAGGCGCACGCGCTCGACGTGCAGGTGGCCTCGCTGTCGCCGGCCGAGTCGAACCTCGGCCGCCTTGGCCTGCCGGCCCTGGGCCCGGACGCCAAGATCATCGAAGGGGCCTTCGACCAGCCCTACGGCATCGCCAACTACCGCGCCACGGCCTACCGCACGCCGGCCGGCCGGCCGGTGAGCTACACGCGTTCGGTGGGCAACTCGTACAACGGCTTCTTCATCGAGAGCTTCATCGACGAACTGGCCGCGCAAGCCGGCGACGACCCGCTGAACATGCGGCTGGCGCTGCTCAGCCACGAGCCGTCGCGCAAGGTGCTGTCGGCGGTGGCGTCCATGTCGGGTTGGGGCCAGCCCTTGGCCGCCGGCCGCGGCCGGGGGGTGGCCTTCCACCTGTGCCGCGGCGTGCCGGTGGCCGAGGTGATCGAGATCACGACGACCAAGGAGGGCGTGAAGATCGACAAGGTCTTCGTCGCCGTCGACGTGGGCACGGCGCTTGACCCGCGCAACCTCGAAGCGCAACTGCAGTCGGGCGTGATCTTCGGGCTCAGTGCCGCGCTCTACGGCGAGATCACCTTCGCCGAGGGTGCGGCCGAGCAGTCCAACTTCCACGACTACCGGATACTGCGCATGCAGCAGGCACCTCAGATCGCGGTCAAGGTGCTGGAAAGCGGCGGCCCGATCTGCGGCGTAGGTGAAACCGGCGTACCGCCGGCGGCCCCTGCACTGGCCAACGCGATCTTCCATGCGACCGGCAAGCGCATTCGCGAATTGCCGCTGTGCAAGCACATCGACTTTGTCTGACGGCAAAGGCAACACTGCTGTTGACCAACGAGCCAACGAGCCGCGCGCAGCCGGATTGCGGGGGTACCGACTCACCAAGATGGAGAAAAAGCGAATGAAGACACATGTGCTTTCGCTCACCGTGAACGGAGAGGTGCAAACCTTGACACCTCTGCCTACCGCCACCCTGCTCGATGTCCTGCGCGACGATCTGCGGCTCACGGGCGTGAAGAAGGGCTGCGACCTGGGCGCCTGCGGGGCCTGCACGGTCCTGGCCGACCGGCGACGCATCAAAGCGTGCCTGGCGCTGGCCCATTCGTACGACGGCCGGGCGATCACGACGATCGAGGGGCTGGGGACAGACGGCTTGCTACATCCCTTGCAGGACGCCTTCATCCGCCACGATGCGCTGCAATGCGGCTACTGCACACCGGGCCAGATCTTGTCCGCCGTGGCGCTGCTGGAGGAGGGCGTCGATAGTCGGGACGCGATCCGTGAGGGCCTGGCGGGCAATCTCTGCCGCTGCGGGGCCCAGCCCAACATCGTGGCCGCCGTCGCCGAGGTCGCGGGGCTATGAGCGGCGACGCCTTCGACTACGTGCGTCCGGCCAACCTGGCCGAGGCGCTGGCCGTGGGCGCCGAGACGGGCTCGGCCTATCTGGCGGGCGGCACCGACCTGGTGCCATTGTGGAAGGTGCGCGCCGAGGCGCCGGCCCGCGTGGTGGATATCTCGCGCCTCCCGCTGGGCGAGATCGCAGCCGGGGCCAGTTTGCGGCTGGGCGCCCTGGCCCACCTGAGCGAGGTTGCGGCGGACGCGAGCGTCCGCGTCCGCTGGCCCCTGATCGCGGAGGCCATCAACGCCACCGCCTCCGGCCAGGTGCGAAACATGGCCACCATCGCGGGCGCGCTGCTGCAGCGAACACGCTGCGCGTACTTCCGCAATGACGCGCTGCCCTGCAACAAGCGCCAGCCCGGCTCGGGCTGCGGCGCGCGGACGGGCGAGAACCGCGGCCACGCCATCTTTGGCGCCAGTGAGGCCTGCGTCGCCACGCACCCCTCGGACCTAGCCGTGGCACTGACCGCGCTCGACGCCGAGGTCGATGTGGCGCAGGCCGGCGGCACGCGCCGCGTGGCCGCCCTCGATCTGTACCGGTTGCCCGGCGAGACGCCGCATCTCGACACTGTGCTTGAGGCGGGCGAGTTGATCCTCGCGGTCGAGGTCCCGGAGAGCAACGGGGCGCGATCGACCTACCTCAAGGTTCGCGACCGTGCCTCGTTTGAATTCGCGGTGGTCTCGGTGGCAGCCGTGCTGCGCGTCGAGGCCGAGCGGATCGTACACGTCCGGCTGGTCGCCGGCGGGGTCGCGGCCCGCCCCTGGCGCCTGGCGCAATGCGAAGCGGCGCTAGTCGGACAGCGACCGACGCAAGCGGTCTTCGAAGGCGCCGCGGCACTGGCAGTCGAGGGCGCCCAGCCGCTTGAACACAACGGCTTCAAGATCGAGCTCCTGCGGCGCGCCGTGCGCCGGGCGCTGGAGACAGTGGAAGGCAAAACGTGACGCTCCATCAAAGCCCTGTCCGCCTCGAGGCCGCGCTAAAGGTCACGGGCCGCGCCGTCTATGAGGCCGAGACGCCGATGGCGGGGATGCTGCATGCGGCCCTGATCGAAGCGCCGATCGCCAGGGGCCGACTGCTCGGCCTCGATGTAGAGGCGGTCCGCGGCCTGCCCGGCTTCGCCGATCTCGTCTCCCACGCCGAAGCCCAGGTGTTGAAGCCGTCGGGGTCAATCGCCCTCGTCTGCGAACCCGCGATCCACTTCGCCGGCCAGCCGCTGGGCCTGGTGGTCGCCGAAACTCTGCAAGAAGCCGAGGCCTGCGCTCGCGCTGTCCCGCTCCAATTGACCCCTGAGCCCGCGGTCACAGCCATGGACCAGGCGCTGGACACTGCCTTTGCACCGGACCTCGCGGGCCGTTATGCCTCCGCCTCGCAGCGCGGGGACGCAGCAGGGGCGCTTGCGGCCGCGCACCTGGTCGTGCGCAACCGCTACGACACTGCGGTCAACAACCACCATCCGATGGAGCCGCACTCGGTCATCTGCGCGTGGGATGGCGACCGCGTTGTGGTTCACACCGGCACCCAGGCGGTCTTCCTCAGCCGGCGGATCGTGGCCCACAGCTTCCAGATCCCGGTAGAGCAGGTACGGGTGGTCTCGCGCTTCGTGGGCGGCGGTTTCGGCTGCAAAGGACCCCTGTGGTTGCCCTGGCTGATGTGGACGATCCTGGCGTCGCGGCGGACGGGCCGCCCTGTGCGCCTGGAACTCACCCGCGCCCAACTGTTCAACCTGGTTGGCCGGCGGCAGGAGACGGTGCAGGACCTGGCCCTGGGCTTCGACGCCGACGGCCGCCTCACCGCCATCGACCACCAGGTGCTGGCCCAGACCGCCACACATGGTGACTACAGCGACGCCACCGCGACGACGTCGCGCTCGCTGTACGCGTGCACAAACGTCACCACCGGAAATCGCATCGTGCGCACCAACGAGCCGCTGCCGGCCCCCATGCGCGCACCCGGCGTGGCGCCCGGGACCTTCGCACTGGAGTCGGCGATGGACGAGGCGGCCGAGGCGCTGAGGATCGATCCCTTCGAGCTGCGGGTGCGCAACTACGCCGACCGGGATCTCGATGCCGACAAGCCGTGGAGCAGCAATGGCCTGCTGGACTGCTACACCGCCGCCGCCCAGCGGTTCGGTTGGGCGGCGCGGCCGGCGCCGGGGCACTCCCGAGACGGGCGCTGGCGGATCGGGGTCGGCATGGCCTCGTCGGTCTATCCGGTCCACCGGCAGCCCTGTCGGGTGAAGGTACGGATCGACGCCGATTCGGGTCTGCTGGTTCAGTGCGGAACACAGGACTTCGGTCAGGGCCTCTACACCGCAATTGGCCAACTGGCCGCCGAGGGCTTGGGCATCGACATGCGTCAGGTCCGGGTCGAATTGGGCGATACCGACCTGCCCGAAGGTCCCTTCACCGGCGGCTCGATGGTGACGGCGAGCTTTGCGCCGGCGGTCGCAGACGCCGTGGCGATCCTGCGCGCACGGCTGGCCGAACTGGCCGCAGCGGATGCGGCCTCGCCGCTCGCGGGCGCGGACGCCGACGATCTGATCTTCGAGGGCGGGTTGGTCCGCAGCGGCAGCCGAAACGCTGCCGAGAGCCTGGCCGACCTGATGGTTCGGTATGCACCGGACGGCTTGGAGGCCGAGGGCGCCGCGACGATACCGGAGAACCAGCCATTCAGCGCCAACGGGTATGGCGCGATCTTTGTAGAGGTGGGCGTCGATCCCGACCTCGGCGAGGTGCGCGTGCGCCGCTGTGTGGCCGCCTTCGCCGCCGGCCGCATCATCAACGCCCAGATGGCTCACAGCCAGTACGTGGGCGGCCTGATCGGTGGTATCGGCATGGCCTTGCACGAGCAGGTTGACACCGACAAGGCTACAGGCCGCATCGTAGGAAACAACCTCGCCGACTATTTGATCCCCACTCACGCCGACATGCCCGAGTTCGACGTCACCATGCTCGACGAAGATGACCCGTTGCTCCCCGGCGGCGTCAAGGGCATCGGCATGCTGGGCAGCGCAGGCATCCAGGCCGCCATCGCCAATGCCGTTCACAACGCCGTCGGCAAGCGGGTGCGACGGCTGCCAATCCGGATCGAGGACATACTCGGTCAATCACCCTACTAAGCCGCTGATTGGCGGCTCTACGCCACCTCCGCACATTCGGTAGGCTCCTCCAAGGCTGAGCGGTAGCCAACGAGCGTCTCACTGGGCGAGCTCTGCGCAGCTCTCTAGTGTCGTGAGTTAGAAGTTCGCAAACAAAATCTCTCGACGCTCGCAAGGATGTCATCGGCAGTCTTTGACCAGACGAACGGCTTGGGGGCGCTGTTGTTGATCTTGATGTAGTGCCTGATGGCCTGTTCGAGCTGGCGCGTGGAGCGATGCGTGCCGCGGCGGATGTACTTCTGCGTCAGGGTGGCGAACCAGCGTTCGACCTGGTTCAGCCAGGACGCAGAGGTCGGCGTGAAGTGTGCACCTGAA
>NZ_JBFUHO010000120.1:0-8487 GCF_056402355.1 Variovorax sp. P4_B11 | reverse complement strand
CGGGCAGGAACTGCGCCGCGTGCAGGCGGGCGAGCGTCGCGGCGTCGATCTTGTCAGTCTTCACCTTGGCCCAGGCGATTGCGCGCACTTGCATCGGGTTGGCGATGGYCACGCGATGTACGAAGGGCGTCAGCAGCCGAACGATGACCGCCGTGTTGCCGGTCGCCTCCAGCACGACGTCGTCCTCCTTGGTCAGCGTCGCGGCAAAGGTCAGCACCGCATCACGGGCCATGGCGAAGCGACCATGATTCTTCATCAGGCCGTTCTCGAGGATCGCGACCTGTGCAAAGTTGCGATGAACATCCAAACCGATGACTCTCATAGGCGTCTCCTGCAGTGATGGACACACGGCGGAAGCTCGCGGGCAACACGACACTTACGGATTCGCGCTCGCAGCGCAACCGGGCAGATCGAAGGGGCAACCAGTTAACAACACGAGCTCGCAGCTCATCAGGTACTCCGGCCTGCCCGCAAGACATGCTCCCGTCGCCCCTATCCCGGTGCGGCGACGATACTCCGCCGAGGCATCGAACCTTGCGCCGGGAAGGCGCGAGGGATAAGCATGCCAGGTAACAACATGATCGAGCAAGACCATCGGGGCGTAAAGTCACGCATCAACCCGATKCTGGGGTTCAAGGTCTTCGACCGTGCTGCGGTGACGATCGCCGGCGTCGAGCTGCTGCACCGAGTTCGCAAGGGTCAGTTCAATCTCGGTCGGCTGCATGTTCGGGGCCAAGCTGCGCCCGCGATCTGGAATGCCGTGCTTTCGGCATAACCTGCGCGGCCCTCTGTAGACGTCGCTCGGCTTCCCCCAAACTTTGCACCAGAGCCGGCCGCCGCCCAGCTCTATGTGCAGGTCCACCGCGGTGTGATCGCGCACCGCGGATGCGCCGAGCAAACCCAGATCGACGAACGGTGGTTTCAATGTCGCACCCGTCGCAGACGTTGAGACGGCCGACGACACCGGCCGACGTGGAGATCCCAACCGCGAGCGCCACAGTCGGAAACTGCTGGGGCTCAACCCTTCACGCGCACAAAACTCCTGAACTGTCATCGCCGCACCGTCGAACCGCTTCATCAACACCTTCCACGCCTGTTCGTTCGGACGCCGACGTGTCTGTCCGGGCTTCGTAGCTTCCATGATCGCCTCCATGCAATGCTGATGCAGCCATTGTTCGAGCAACCATGGTCGGGCGGAAGAACGCCGCTCCGTTACCGCTTACCGCACGACTGTCGATCTCCGGGTTCGACTTTGGCCATATAGGAGATTGCATTGCTCAGACGGGGGTGGAGCACTGCCCCCAAAGAAACGGGCGGCTGCCATCAGGCAGTCGAAATCGAACCTACGCTCGCCTGGCGAAGGAGTAACTTCCCCCTTTGTGGGGATGTCCGGTAGCGGTCCGCGGTGCGATGATGCAACCTCGCAGTGCTAGAGAGACGGATAGCACGATGCCGGCGAATTACCGGAAGCCCGCGAACGCTACCGCGTTCCACAGGCAGCCGTTTGACGGATGCCGTAGCAAAGGAGGTTCACGTGCCCAGAACCCGAATTGAGTTCCGCTCCCTCACGCTATTCGAGGACGAGGAATCTGGCAGCACTCACATGGCGATGTACGCCACTGTGCGTGACAGCGGGGGCAACGTCCTCGGCACATTCCGGTGGAACAATGGGAACGGTGAGGTCAATGAAACCAACAACTATCCCCTGAACAATGACCCGAGCAACATCAGCGTCATCGACTTCGAACTTGACACGTTCGCGACGATTGGCGTGGAAGCCTATGCCGATGACGACCAAGACTGGCCTACAGCCGCCTCAAACGAGAATTCGCTAGGTAGCGCCAGCGTCACGTTCGATCCACGGGTCCCCGCGACGCTGGGATCGGTAGTCATCGGGCCGACCAAAACTGATAACGACAACACCGGGTATCTGGTGAACGTGGGCATTGCCGTGGTGGCTCCACAGACTGCAGCCAATGTTCGACTCAGGTTCGAGAACCTGATTCTTTACGAGGATGAAGAAAGCGGTGATACGCACATGGCCGTCTATGTCCGCGCGAAAGGCCCGGGCATTGACCGTGAGATCTTCCGTTGGAACAACGGAAACAACACCGTAAACGAAGTCAATTCGTACAACCTGGACAACAGTCCGAACCCCACGGAAGTGACTCTGCTGATGACCGGCCCTACCGCGATCATCGTCGAGGGTTATGCGGATGACGATCAGGACTGGCCCTCATTAGGCAGCAACGAGAACGCACTCGGCACAGCGATGATCGTGGTGGATCCGAGCGACCCGGGGTCTGCGGGGCAGCGGCAGTTTGGACCGACGTTGACAGACAACGGCAATCAAGGCTTCGTCATCAACGCGAGCGTGGACATCCTTCCCGCATCACCGCAGCCCGATCTGTCGATTGCAGGAGCGGAAGTAACACAGGCGATCCAGCATTTTCGATCCGCCCTTGGCGCCGATAACACCGTTCCCCTGGTGGCGAGCAAGCTTACCCTCGTGCGGGTTTACATCGACTCGGGGGTCGACCCTTCGATCAACGGAGGCAAGGTTCCAAATGTCACGGGAACCTTGACGGTGAGCGGCGGCGGGAACTTCACTCTAAATCCGATTGCCTCGTTTACCGCGCAACCCGTCGCGTCTGTGGACGCCACGAAATTTACCGACACTTTGAACTTTCTGATTCCCCCAGAACAAGCAAAAGGCACGTTGACATTGACCGTGGAGGCCACCGTCGGGACCAACGTGAGCAATCCAGAGGCGGCCACCGTGACCTTTACTCCGGTGGGAAAACTCAACGTTCTCATGGTGCGCGTGCAGACGCCAACCACCTCGGCTCCCACACGGGAGCAGTACTTTGCAGCAGTCAATCAACTGCCGCTCATTTATCCGATTCCGACCGATCCGGCGGAAGCGATTCAGTACTGGATCTTGCCGGGATCGGAAGTGGTCACGGCGAATCGCGATCTGACCACCCTCGACGGTATGGACGATTTCCTGGGCGATCTTGAAGACATCCAGGAGGACTCGGCGGACTACAAGAAGCTGTACGGATTGGTTTCGAACTCGTTTCCACTGAATCGTACGGGGGATTCGAGCCCGAGTGACAACGTGGCATTCGGATGGTCGTTCATCATGGAATCAGTAGGTCACGAGCTAGGTCATGTCTACGGCCTAGATCATGCTCCATGTGGCGGCCCGGACGATACAGATGATAATTTTGTCCCGTCGAACGGGCAGGTGGGCGAAGTTGGTGTCGATCCTGCCGGGCAAGCGGCGCTCCCGCCAACCAATGGCGACATCATGAGTTACTGCGGCAGCATCGGTGCCCCGCCGTATGAAAACGAGTGGATCAGCGCGTACGACTGGACCAAGCTGTTCAATACCTTCAAGGGGTTCTGAAATGAAGGAGCACGAGTGCGGATTGATTGAGAGTAGGGCGTTTCCAGGACCTTTCGTCAGAGTTCGCGGCCGACTCTCACGCGAAGGCGAGGTCCACTGGGATCTCGCCTTGCGAACGGAAAAAGGCGGAGCAGTTCAGAGCCCAGCCATGCGGATGCAGTCGGCGAGGTTCGTGGACCGCCAAGACAAGCACTGGGTGGATTTCCTGGATTACAGCGGTAGGGTTCTCGTCAGTGAGCCCGTCAGATTGCGCTTCTTGGCGAAAGAACAGCAGCGGGCGCCATTCACTGCGCGCCTGCCGTACCACGATCAGACCCAAATCATCCAAATCCGGCGAGGCGAACGCGTTCTGGGTCGGATGAGTGTGCCGACAGATCGGCCGTGTTTCACGTTGTTGTCGCCGGGGGCGGATGCCTGCATCAATCCCTCCGGGGTGCTACACCTGCGCTGGGCGCCTTGTGATTCCGAATACCCGATTACTTTCTACGTGCGCTACTCGCATGACGGTAGGAACTGGGTCAGGCCGGGTGTGAACCTAAATGTCAACGACTATTACCTCGATTTGCGAGAGATGCCCGGGGGCAAGCGATGTGTGGTTCAGGTATTGGGTACTAATGGCTATCGCACCTCGTACGTTCAGACCCGCTATTTCGAAGTTCCGGTCAAGCCTCCGGAGCTTTTCGTGGGCGAGGCCTTGGGCCCAGTGCTATTCGCCCAAGGATTCTCACGGCAGGAAGGGGCGCTCGACAGCGAAAACCTCGTGTGGCTGATCGACGGCGGCGCGACCTACCGCAGCGGCGGATCGCTAGACGTTCGGTCGCTTGGACCTGGAGTTCACCAGATCGGCCTACAGGTCCGCGACCATGCTGGGCAACAGTGCACTTGCCTGCTCGGTATCTACGACTCCCGTACGGGAGGGCGCCTTACCCAGCCGCCGCTTTAGGGGGAGGACAGCATTGTGGGGCAGCAACTCGTCAGCCCGACCTATCTTGAGAACGTCTATTCGTTCCGCCGTCTGGCGCCGGTTTTCGGTGAGCTCGTCACCCCAGTCACCTCAAGCGAGGCGCAGCTAAAGCCGCCATCGAAGCCCAGCTTATCCAGGCTCACAACGAGTTCCTAGCGCGCCTGGGTATGGTCCCGTTGCGTAGCTGGCGTTCCTGGCGACTCACCAGCGTAAGCAGCTTATCGAGGTTCTTACACGCGAGCACCCGACCGGCTGGCAGCGTCTGGAACTCATCCCCGTGGATCGGACACGCCGACAGGTGCTGGTCGAGCCACTCTCGCCGCCAGATCGGCGCTGCAACGTCCAGGGGATTCAGGAACACACACCGCGCGCAGTAGCAGAAGTTCGACCTCGATCCTTCCCAGGGAGGCGGAACCCGAATGTCGTTGATTCCTTGTCTACTGATCCTGGTCAGTGCCGCGAGGGGGGGCACCATGTTTTGCTGCAGCTTCGGCATCAGTAGCCACCCCCGTCCGTCCGGTGTCTCCCAGTCGAGCTCGCACGTCGCCGCGAACGCCTGCACGGACATTCTGTAGCGCGCCGCGATGCGACCAATCCAGCCACCCAACACCTCGGCTTCGAACGGCCTGGGTGCGAACGGTAGCGGGCGGTGGTTACTGATCAGCGAGTGCGACATGTTCCAGATGGGCAAGCGTAATCTGCTCCGAGCCATCGAGGACCGCGAGTGCCGCTGCTTCATTGAGCAGGCGTGAGATCTCGCCCGTCAGTCCGCCGCTCGCAACGAGAATGAACTGAACGATCGGCCGTTGCATCAGGTCCGAGGGCTTGCGCAACGGGAGTACGCGCTCGAAGGCGCCCAGCAGCCGCCGAAGATCGTCGCTCTCGCGCCACCGCGGAATCTCGAACGGCGTGAATCGGCTGATCATCTGGGGATCCGAGGCCAACGCCAGCGGCTCGTCGGCGGTGCCAACCACCACGATGCTGAACTTCAGGTCATTTGCCAGGAACTTGAGCAAGTTCAACGAAGCCCGCTGCTCGCGGTAGTTTCCGGCCAGAAGGGTATGCGTCCGGCGAACCCATCTTGAATTTGCGGAAGTAGCAAAGGATGCTCGTATCCACTAACTCTCTTGGTGGACACGTGCACACTATCTCTCCTCAGGCTTCCGGCGATCGCCGGCGACGCCGGCTGCATAGCGACGAGTTCAAGGCCAATGCAGTCGCCTCGGCCGCGCGGCCCGGCGTCTCGATGGCATCGGTGGCGATGTCTCTGGGTATCAATGCGAACCTGCTGCGCCGTTGGGTGCGTGACGCGGAGATGCCATCAGGCGGGACGGCGGAAGGCAAAGCACCCAAGGCCTTGCCCGGCGCGAAGCCCGAGGCCCCGTCGTTCGTTGCCTTGCAACTGCCCGCGCCGGTCGCGACGACGAGCGACATACGCATGGAAGTCAAGCGCGGCTCCACGACTGTGGTGGTGACCTGGCCGGCGGCACTTGCTGGCGAGTGCGGCACCTGGCTGCGCGAGTTGCTGCGGTGATCCGCATCGACGCCGTCTGGTTGGCGGTCGAACCGATGGACATGCGCGCAGGCACCGAAGCGGCATTGGGGCGTGTAGTGAAGGTCTTCGGTGAAGCCCGCCCGCATCACGCCTATCTGTTTGCCAACCGCCGCGCCAACCGCATGAAGGTCCTCGTGCACGATGGCATCGGCGTGTGGTTAGCCGCCAGGCGACTGAATGCCGGCAAGTTCGTCTGGCCACACGACGTGACTGGGACGCTGTCGCTCAGCAGGCCGCAACTCAATGCACTCGTTCTGGGACTGCCCTGGCAACGCGTTGGCGAGGCTGGAATCATCCGAGTTTTGTAGCGATGCGCAATTGATGAATGTGCCGATGTCATTGGCGTGATTCATCTGGCACGATCACCCTCCGTGATCGCCTCCCAGCAATTGGAATCGTTGGATCCGGAGCAGATGCGCCAAGCCATGCTGGCGCTGATGAGCGAGCTGTCCGCCAAGGACGAGCAACTGCGCGACAAGGCCGTAGAACTCGAGAGGTCGCAACGCGAGGCGGCCTTCAAACAAACCCTGATCGACAAGCTCACGCACGAGATGGCGGTGCTCAAGCGCCTGAAGTTCGCCGCCACGAGCGAGAAGTTCAGGGCGGGCCTGAGTGCCGAGCAGAGGAGCCTGCTGGAAGAGACTCTCGATGGCGACATCGCCGAAGTCACCGGGGAGATCGAACGGGCCATCGCCAATAACAAGGGCAAGGACAAGAAGGACAAGGAACAGCCAAAGCGCCAACCGCTGCCCGCGCACCTGCCGCGGCGCGAGATGCGCCATGAACCCGAGAGCACCGTGTGCAGCTGCGGTTGCCAGATGAAGCGCATCGGCCAGGACGTCTCCGAGAAGCTCGACTACGAGCCGGGCGTGTTCACGGTGGAGCACCATGTTCGCGGCAAGTGGGCCTGCGCGCATTGCGAGAAGCTGGTGCAGGCCCCCGTGGCAGCGCACATCATTGACAAGGGCATCCCCACCGCAGGCCTGCTGGCCCAGGTGCTGGTGGCCAAGTTCCTGGACCATCTGCCCCTGTACCGGCAGGAGCGCATCTTCCAGCGCGCCGGCATGGCCATCGCGCGCTCGACATTAGCGCAGTGGGTGGGCGAATGCGGGGCACAGCTGCAGCCGCTGGTAGACGCTCTGGAAGCCGAGCTGCTTCGCCACGACGTTCTGCACGCTGACGAGACGCCTGTTGCCATGCTCAAGCCCGGCAACAAGAAGACCCACAAGGCCTTCATCTGGAGCTTCTGCACGACCACCTTCAACTCGACCAAGGCGGTGGTATTCAACTTCGCCGAGACGCGCAGCGGCGAGAACGTGCGCAGATTCCTCGGCCAGGACGGCGACACGCCTTGGAAGGGAACGCTCGTCACCGACGGATTCTCGGGCTACAACGCGAGCATTGCGAAGGGCGTAACGGCTGCAAATTGCATGGCTCATGCGCGCCGAAAATTCCACGAGCTGTGGCTCAACCACAGCAGCAAGGTCGGAGAGAAGGCGCTGCGGTACTTCCAGGTGCTATTCAAGATTGAGGCGGAGCTCGGCGACCTTCCCCCAGACGAGCGACGACGAATTCGCAAGCGGAAGTCGCGTCGAGTGGCCGCGTTGCTCTACAAATGGCTTCTCCTGCAGAGGCAGCAAGTTCCGCCAGGTTCAGCCACGATCAAAGCGATCGACTACAGCCTGAAGCGCTGGCCGGCATTGACGCGGTACATCGAGGACGGTGACGTGCCGATTTCGAACAATTGGGTTGAGAACCAGATCCGCCCTATTGCAATTGGAAGAGCGAATTGGCTGTTCGCCGGCAGCCTGCGAGCGGGCAAGCGCGCCGCAGCGATCATGAGCTTGGTCCACTCGGCACGCATCAACGGGCATGATCCCTATGCGTACCTGAAGGATGTCCTCGAGCGGCTGCCGACCCATCCGGCAAGCCGGATCGATGACTTGCTGCCACACCGTTGGCAGACAGAGTCCGCCACGCGCTGACTGCCGTGCCCGTCGTCAAGACGGGTTCGCCGGACGCATACCCAGAAGGTGGTGAACTTCATCGACGATCAGCATGCCCCGGCGCGGCGCGATATTCCCCGTAAGGTAGCGACCGTTCTTGTAGAGAGAGACCCGACGATCTTTCCGGACTCGCCACTTGTAATCGAAAAGGCTACATCCTCGGCCGTAAAGCGCGCGGCGAAACCGGATCGGCGGCGATGTCCAGTACCGGCTATCGATTTCGTCAAGTGATCTGCATCAATCGATGAGCAATTGAAACCGTCCTTGAACTTCCTGCCGAACTCCTGACTTCCCGCCGAAAAAGAACCGGCTCCGGTCGTCTGAACACGCATCGACCTGAGTTAAGTGGATTGGCTGCGGTTTGATTCTTTCAATCTTCAAGGCCCCTGCCAGGCCGCCGGAGGCGCCCCGGTTGAGCCATGTACTCATGGTTCAACCCATCAGGCAGCCTCCTTCATCGCCGGCAGCGTGGCGAAGTAGACCATGTCCGGCGTGCGCCCGTCGTGCGACTGATGGGGCCGGCGCGCGTTGTAGAAATCGAAGTACGCGG
>NZ_JBFUHO010000119.1:0-9091 GCF_056402355.1 Variovorax sp. P4_B11 | reverse complement strand
GCGTCAGCGTTGCGTGGCCGGTCTCGGCGGCGGTCGACTGTGCAGCATGGCTGCGCGAGTTGTTGCGATGATCTGCCAAGGCTCCCAGGGTCATGCGCCCGCCCACGACGCACATCGCCGAGACACCTCGACAAGTCTGGTGCTGGGACATGACGTACCTGCCCGCGCTGGTGCTCGGGCGCTGGTTCCACCTCTATCTGATCCTGGACTTGTACAGCCGCAAGATCGTGGGCTGGGAAGCCCACGACACCGACGACTCCGACCATGCCGTGCACCTGGTGCGCCGCACGGCGCTCGCCGAGGGCATCGCCACGCTTGACACCAAGCCGGTGCTGCATGGCGACAACGGCTCCACGCTGAAGGCCACGACAGTGCTGGCGATGCTCAACTGGCTGGGCGTGAAGCCGTCGTATTCGAGGCCTCGCGTGAGCGACGACAACGCCTATGCGGAATCATTGTTCCGCACGGCCAAGTACCGCCCGGAGTTCCCTGCCAGGGGCTTCGCCGACCTTGAGCACGCGCGCTCCTGGGCGGCTGGCTTCGTGCGTTGGTACAACCATGACCATCGACACAGCGGCATTCGCTACGTCAGCCCTGCGCAGCGCCACGACGGTGAAGACCAGGCCATCCTCGCTGCTCGCCACGCGCTGTACACCCGTGCCCGCGCGCTCAACCCAGCACGATGGTCAGGGCCTACACGCAACTGGTCGCCCATCGGCGCAGTGACCCTCAACCCCGAACGTGACTGCATCGTTCAGACACACGCGAAGGCGCCAAACATACAGCCGCTGGCTGCATGAAAGAGGCGACAACTACATTGACGCGCGCCGACTGTCAAGCCACCTCCGCATCCACCTTGGGGATTTCGGAAGGGACACAGGTCAGCCCCGGGCCAGCCCTCGCCCACGCACAGATCCGTACTTGCAGAGCTACGGCATCAGATGCGGTCGAGCACATCTAGGGCGTTGAATAGAGGTAGGAAGCGGCTCGCGCCCCGCGAAAACCTCTGCCGTCGGAATGTGCGTCGCGTGCCGGCGGGGCGATGGCTCAAGAACGGGCTCTGAACTGGCTGGGCGACAAACCGGTCGAATGACGGAAGGCTTTGGAAAAGTTGGCCAGCGACGAGAAGCCGGCCGAAAACGCTATCTCTTCGATCGAGCAGCGTTCGTCGCGCAGGCGACGCTTCGCCAGCATGAGCCGCCGCTCGGCAACAAAGGCATGCGGCGCTCGGCCCGTCGCCGCCTTGAAGCTGCGCGTAAAGTGGCCCACGCTCATGCAGGCAATGCCTGCGAGCTCGATCACTGTGAAGTCTTGGTCGAGATTGCCGTCGATGAAGTCGACCACGCGCGACAGGCGCCGGCTGTCCAGCGGCTTGGGCGCCTTGTCCGCCAGCGGCCGGGCCAGCCCCAGCTCCGAATAGTTCTTGAGGAGGTGGGCGCTGAGCGCCACCGAGAGGCTCTCAACGAACAGCCGCCCTACCCCCGTCTCGTTGGACAGCTCGCACACGATCTGGTCCGCGATCATGCTCACGAAGGGATCGTGATCAATGGCCTGGTAGCGCAGGCCGGCCCGGGCCGGGTCGATGTCGAACTCGCGCTGGACGGTCTCAGAGAAAGGTTTGCCGGGCAGGAACAAGTGCAGGCAGTCGGCCATTGGCTCGACCACGTTGATGTACTCCTCCTCGACGCCTGCGGGGCACAGCCAGATGGTTCCCCGATGGCCATGCGTGTGCTCACGCCGGCCTCCGCCTGCGCGGTCGACCAGCGTCTTCCCGCTCAGTTGAATGGCGACCTCGGTCTCACGCGGCACCAGCCGGGGCAGTTCGCCGGCCGCATGGGTCCAACGCTCGGCCAGGATGTCCGACCAGCCCAGCGCGTTGGAGCTCTGGCGCATCGTGCTGTTGACGTACTTTTCCAACGAATGCCCGAACATGGTGCTAGACCGACTTAAGGGATTGATTGCGGATCGCGCTCTGCACGAATCGTGCCGAATCATCATCCGCACACCAGGAAAAGTAAATATCGCATTGGGAGAAGGGCTTTGGCCCCCTGACTCGCCAGACTTGCTGCAAACGCCACCCCATTGAAAGCACTGGAGAGAAAGGACACGCTATGGCCCGACACGTTGTCGTGGGCGCCTGCCCGCACGATTGCCCAGATACCTGCTCGATCCTGACCACCGTCGAAGATGGCAAGGCCGTCGCGGTACGCGGCAACCCGGATCATCCCTTCACCCGGGGCCGCCTCTGCGTGAAGGTCAACAACTACCAGGACCGCGTGTACAGCGAGCAGCGGCTTCTGTACCCCATGCGCCGCAGCGGGCCCAAGGGCAGCGGCCAGTTCGAGCGGATCTCGTGGGACGAGGCGCTGGCCGAAATTGCCATCCGCTGGAAGGCGCTCATTGCCACAGACGGCGCGCAGGCCATCCTGCCTTACAGCTACCTGGGAACGCAGGGAATCCTCAACGGCCTGAACGTGGGTGACCCCTTGTTCAACAAGCTGGGCGCCACGGTGTGCGAACGGACCTTCTGCGACTCGGCCTCGTGCACTGCCTACATGATGACCATCGGCCACACGCCAGGCGCGGACCCCGAGAGCTTCGTGCATTCGAAGTACATCGTGCTGTGGGCCTGTAACACGCTGAGCACGAACTCGCACCACTGGCCCTTCATCGAGCAGGCGCGCAAGAACGGCGCCAAGCTGGTGGTGATCGACCCGGTGCGCACGCGCACCGCGCGGCTGGCGGACTGGCACATCCCCATTCGGCCGGGCACCGATGGTGCGCTGGCCCTGGCGATGGCGCACATCCTCATCAAGGAAGGCCTGATCGACCGCGACTACATCGACCGGCACACACTGGGCTTCGATGAACTGGCCGAGCGCGTGAAGGCGTACACGCCGGAATTCGCCGCAGAACAAACCGGCATTCCCGTGGAGGACATCCTCAAGTTGACGAGGGAATACGCCGCGACCCCACCCGCAGTTGTGCGCATCGGCGTCGCGGTGGAGCGCCATGCGGGCGGCGGGCAGACAGTGCGCGCCATCGCCTGCCTGCCCGCGCTCATCGGCGCATGGAAGCATGTCGGCGGGGGCTTGCTGCAGCTGCCGATCTGGGCCTTTCCGGTGAACTGGCCGGGGCTGATGCGGCCGGATCTTCAGCCGGAATCGATGCGGGTGATCAACTCCTGGCGCCTGGGTCCGGCGCTCACAGGCGAGACCCCGCTGGATCCGCCGATCCGCTCGCTGTTCGTCTACAACGCCAACCCCATGGCCATGGTCAGCGACCAGGACAAGATCGAACGGGGCCTCGCGCGCGACGACCTCTTCACCGTGGTCAGCGAGCACTTCATGACCGACACCGCGCGCTACGCGGACATCGTGCTGCCGGCCACGACCCAGCTCGAGCAGAAGGACATCATGTTCTCGTGGGGTCACCTCTACCTGTCGTACAACAACCCGGCCATCGAGCCGTTGGGCGAGGCTGTGTCCAATACCGAGCTCTTCAGACGCCTGGCCAAGGCCATGGGCATCGACGACCCCTTTTTCCATCGGTCGGACGACGACATGATCGAGGCGTCCATGGACTGGGGCAGCCCGGTGCTCGAGGGCATCACCCTGGAGGAACTGAGGCGCAAGGGCTTCATGCGCCTGAACATGCCCGCTCCCGACGACTGGGCGCCGCACCGCGAAGGGAATTTTCCGACGCCGTCCGGCAAGTGCGAATTCAAGTCATCGTTGGCAGAGGGCGGCAACTTCGTGGTGCCGATCTTCAGGCAGGGCTTTGGCGGCCAGCAGGCGGGCGAACCGGTGGACCCGCTGCCGCACTACATCGCGCCCAACGAAAGCCCGGCAACTGCCGCCGCGCTGGCACAGCGCTATCCCTTGAGCCTGATCTCGCCCAAGAGCCATGCTTTCCTCAATTCCAACTACGGGAATCTGCCGGCCCAGCGTGCGCAGGCGGGCGAGGAACAGATGGTGCTGCTGCATCCCGATGACGCGAGTGCCCGTGGCATTGCCGCCGGAACGCCGATCCGCGTCTTCAACGACCGCGGAGCCTTCGAGGCCAAGGCCACGCTCTCGGCCGACGTGTCGCCGGGACTGGTGATGGCGCCCTCGGGCTACTGGCACCGGTCGAACCGCGCTGGCCCCACGGTGCACGCGCTCACGCCGCTGGCCTTTGCAGACCTGGGCTGCGCGCCCACCTTCTCCGACACTCTGGTGCAGGTTGTCGCCCTCTGAGCCCGCGCCCCTCCTCAACCCTTTTCCTTCACGCATATGGCCTACGTTGTTACCGACCTCTGCACCGGCTGCCGCTACACCGAATGCGTCACCGTCTGCCCCGTCACCTGCTTCCATATGGACGAGCGGATGACCTACATCGATCCGGAGAACTGCATCGACTGCGGAGGCTGCGCCACCGCATGCCCGGTGGGCGCCATTCAGGCTTCGTTCCTTCTTCCCGCCGACAAGGCACAGTGGATCGAGATCAACAGGCTTCGGTCGGCGCAGACGCCAGTGATCGCCGAACGCCTGCCGCCCTTGCCCACCGCTGAAGCACGGCGCATGGAGCTGGGTCTATGAGCGACGCCGGCGCATCGCCGTTCAGGGTGGCCGTCGTAGGCGCGGGGCCCAGCGGTTTCTACGCCACCGAGGCCCTGCTGCGCTCGGCGCTGCCCATGCACGTTGACCTGCTGGAGCGGCTGCCCGTGCCCTACGGCCTCGTGCGCTACGGCGTGGCGCCCGACCACCCCAAGCTCAAGCAGGTGACCGCCGTCTTCGACCGCATCGCGGCGATGCCCGGCTTTCGCTTCGTCGGCGGCCTCGAGCTCGGCCCGGACGTGTCGGTCGACGACCTGCTGGCGAGGTACCACGCGGTCATCCTGGCGACGGGCGCACCGCTCGGCCGGCACATGGGCATCCCCGGCGAAGACCTGCCCGGCAGCCACCTGGCCAGCGATTTCGTCGGTTGGTACAACGGCCATCCGGACCAGAAGAATTGCCGCTTCGACGTGTCCAGTGAACGCGCGGTGATCATCGGCCAAGGCAACGTCTCGCTCGACGTTGCGCGCATCCTGCTCAAGAGCGTGGACGAGCTGCGCCGCACCGACATCGCGGCCCATGCGCTGGATGCCCTGGCCCACAGCCGCGTTCGCGAGGTGCACATCGTCGGTCGCCGTGGTCCCGCCGATATCCGTTTCTCGCCCAAGGAGCTGCACGAGATCGGCGAGCTGCCTTTATGTGACGCGCTGGTGGACGCCGCCGACATCCGCGCAGAAGGCTTTGCGGTGCCCGCCGGAACGGATGCGGAGAAGGCGGCGGCCATTGCGATGCTGGAGCGCTTGGTAGGCGTTCGCGCTGCCAAGGACAAACGCTGCGTCTTCCGCTTTCACCTGGAGCCGCAAGGCATCGAAGGCGCCGCGTCGATCGAGCGTATTCGTTTCGGCAGGCCGCGCGGCTGGCCGGCGGGCCCGGACTCCGTCGGCATCGAATGCGGCCTGGTGTTCTCCAGCATCGGACGCCGGGCCTGTTCGATCGAGGGCGTGCCCTACGACGAGGGCCGGGGCACGCACGCCAATCTCCAAGGCCGCGTCGTCGACGGCGGCAAGCTGGTGAGCGGCCTCTACGTATGCGGCTGGAGCAAGCGCGGGCCCCAAGGCACCATCGGCACCAACCGCGCCTGCAGCTACGAGACCGCCGAGGCGGTGCTGGCCGACCTGCCTGCCCTGGCGCATCGCACGCTGGCGGCCGAACTTCCCCTCCGCGGCACCGGGCCCACACAGTACGTCGGGAAGTACCTCGACTTCCAGGACTGGGCGCGCATCAACGCTGCCGAGGTGACACGCGGCGCCACGCTCGGCAAGCCCAGGGAAAAGTTCGTGTCGCTAGAGCATCTCTACGCGGCGGCGCGCGAGGAACTGCCATGCTGATGGACCTGCGCCGATATGCGTCAGCGGCGTCGATGGCGTCGGTCGGGCCCCTGGTCGACAGCTTCGAGCGGCGGATCAGCTACCTGCGCCTGTCGGTGACTGACCGCTGCAACCTGCGCTGCGTCTACTGCATGTCGGAGGACATGCAATTTCATTCCAGCCCGGAACTGCTGACGATCGAGGAACTGGACCGGGTCGCACGCCTGTTCATCGCGCGTGGGGTGAGAAAGCTGCGCATCACCGGCGGCGAGCCGCTGGTGCGCAAGGGTGTCATCGAGCTGTTCCGGTCGCTGTCCGGCTGCTTGAGGGATGGCTCCTTGCACGAGCTCACCCTGACGACCAACGGCCTGCGGCTGGCGCACTTCGCGCAGGACCTCGCGGCCGCAGGCGTGCGGCGGGTGAACGTTTCGCTGGACACACTCGATCCGGGGCGCTTCGCGCAGATCACGCGCGGCGGCACACTCGAAAAGGTGCTGGAAGGCATCGAGGCGGCGCAAGATGCAGGAATTGCCGTCAAGCTCAACGCCGTGGCCTTGCGCGGCGTCACCGATCTGGAGATCCATGAGCTGATCGAATTCGCGCACAGTCGCGGCATGACCCTGACCCTGATCGAAACCATGCCCCTGGGTGAGACGGGCTGCGACCGGTCGGAGCAGTTCCTGGGGCTGGACGCGCTGCGCCGCGAGATCGGCAGGCGCTGGACCCTGAGCGACGTGGCGGACCGCAGCGGCGGTCCCGCGCGCTACGCCAGGGTCGAGCAGACCGGCGGCCTGCTCGGTTTCATCACGCCGCTCACCCAGCACTTCTGCGGGGACTGCAATCGCGTCCGCGTGACGGCCGCCGGCACTCTCTACACCTGCCTCGGGCACGAGAACGGCGTCGACCTGAGGGAGCTGCTGCGCGGCCCGATGAGCGAGGTGCGCGTGCATGAGGCCATCGGCGATGCCGTTGAGCACAAGCCCAAGGGACACGACTTCTCGCTTCAAGGACGCGTCTTGCCGATCAAGCTGGTCCGCCACATGTCCGCGACTGGCGGGTAGTCATGGATTCGTCCTGGCTTGCCTTGAGCGGCTGTGGTGCGAATATTCTGCGCGGCCGAAGGCTTTCGTGAGTGCGTTGCGCCGATCAGGCTGAAAGGGCATTGTCACGTTAGGCACGACAGGTTGCAAAAACGACAGGGATGCCTGGGCTCAGAAGACGGTGGACGGATTTTGGGCGAGGCCAGTGAAAAGGTGCCATGCCTCGAAGCGCGCAGCGAGCTGTTTTGCGGTAAAGCGATGGGCGCAGCAGAGGACGCTTGAGCGCGAAGTGCTGGCGGATGGGACCGAAGCTCGAGAGGAAAGCCTGCGTGCGCTCGGGCCGGCGAAAACCTCGCATGCGTCGCTCGCGTTCACGGGTGGGCTGATGGCTATTTTCTGCGCGGTTGTTCACCCGAGCGCAGGCCTTCACGAACAGGTGGCGGACGTTCGCAAGCTCCGGATCTCGGCCTTCGCGGCCGGATAGCTGCGCAGCTGGTCGGTGACGATCTTGCGTGGCGCCTCTGGGCAGGCGGCCAGCACGCGCTTGAAGAAACGTTTCGCTGCGGCCTTGTCGCGGCACTTCTGCAGGAGGATGTCGAGCTCGGCGCCATGCTGATCGACGGCGCGCCACAGCAGGTAGGGCTCACCGCGCAGCGTCACGAACATCTCGTCCGGAGCTGTCAGGATTTTTGTGTTCGAGGCGGTTGGTGAATTTGCGCTCGACTGATTTCTCTGATGTCTTCAGGCCCCTGCCAGGCCGCCGGAGGCGCCCCGGTTGAGCGATGTACCCATGCTCAACCTCCTGATTTTGCGTTGCCTTGGGCCGCATGCGTGAAACGCTCTTCGTAGAGGATCGCGAATTGATTCATCGCCTCCTTCCAGTTGTGCGCTGCGCGTCCCCAGTCGGCCGTGATGTTGCGCAGCGCCAGCCAGATCAGCTTGGAAGCCGCATCGTCACTGGGGAAGTGCCCGCGCGACTTGATGATCTTGCGCAATTGCGCGTTGATGCTCTCGATCGCGTTGGTGGTGTAGATCACCCTTCGGATCGAAGGCGGGAAGGCGAAGAACGGTATCACCMTGTCCCATGCGCGGCGCCAAGCGGCCACCACGGTCGGGAACTTGGTGCCCCAGGGGCCTTGCGCGAAGGCGGCCAGTTCGGCCTCGGCCGCCTCGGCGCTGGCGGCCGTGTAGATCGGCTTGATGGCCGCGGCCAGCAGCTTGCGGTCCTTCCAACTCGCGTAGTCCAGCGAGTTGCGTATCAGGTGCACGATGCACGTTTGCAGCGTTGTCGCCGGATACACCGCGGCCAGCGCCTCGGGCATGCCCTTCAGGCCGTCGGTGACGGCGATGAGGATGTCACCCACGCCGCGAGTCTTCAGATCGTTGAACACCTTCATCCAGAACTTGGCGCCCTCGGTGCCCTCGATCCAAAGCCCCAGGATGTCCCTCGTGCCGTCGGGCAGCACGCCCAACGCCAGGTAGATGGCCTTGTTGCGCACCACCGCGTCTTCCCTGATCTTCACGCGCAGGGCGTCGAAGAAGACYACCGGGTACATCGGCTCCAGCGGCCTGGCCTGCCAGGCGCCMACCTCGGCCATGACGGCGTCGGTGACCGAGCTGATGAACTCGGGCGACACCTCCACGGCGTAGCTCTCCAGCAGGAAGCCCTGGATCTCGCGCATGGTCATGCCGCGCGCGTACATGGCCACGATCTTGTCGTCAAAACCGGTGAAGCGGCGCTCGTGCTTGGGGATGAGCACCGGCTCGAAGCTGCCTTCGCGGTCGCGCGGCACTTCGATGCGAAGCGGCCCGTCGCCGGCCAGGACMGTCTTGGCGCTGCGGCCGTTGCGCTGGTTGGGGCCGCTGGCTTCGGGCTTGGTGGCGCCGCTCGGGTAGCCCAGGTGGTGCGACATCTCGGCGCCCAGAGCGCGCTCGATGAGCGCCTTCTTGAACGCGGCCGTCGCCTCGTTGACGGCCTCGCCGGTCATCGGGCCCGAAACAAACTGGTCAATCAGCTCTTTGGGAATCGACGGCAGTGCCGCCATCCTGGCGGCGATCGCCGCGTTCTTCGCTTTTGTCTTGCTTACTGGCATACATGCTTCCTGTGGTCATGTTATGCCTCGAACACAAAATTCAGGACAGGCTC
>NZ_JBFUHO010000118.1:0-9287 GCF_056402355.1 Variovorax sp. P4_B11 | reverse complement strand
GTTTTCGCAGGCCCGAGCGCGCGCAGACTTTTCTATCGAGCTTCGGTCCCATCCGCCAGCACTTCGCTCTCAAGCGTCATTTGCTGCGCCCATCGCTTTACCGCAAACAGCTCGCTGCGCGCTTTGAGGCATGGCACCTTTTCACCGGCCTCGGCCAAAATCCGTCCACCGCCTTCTGAGCCCAGGCATCCCTGTCGTTTTTGCAACCTGTCATGCCTAACGTGACAATGCCGGTGGAAGCCTTCATTGCCAGTCTCCAGCGGATTCGCTCCCTGACCGAGGACAAGAAGGACCCGGTCACCGTGCATCTGACCACGCACCCATTCTCCAACGGTCTGACCGAATCCAAGGCCCTGCTCAAGACCCGCAAGCCTGGAGACGAGCATCCGCTGGTCGATCCCAAAGGGTTCCAGAAGCAGCTGGACGCGCTCCAGGCGGGTGCTGAACAGCGCCTGGCCATCGAGCGGGCGAAGAAACCGAACTGACCGTCGAGTCGACGGCCGCCCGCAACGTCGGCCGTCCCGAAGACGAAGGTCGAGTGTTCAGCTCGCCGGCAGAGCCCCTTTGGCGGTTCGCTGTTGTCGCAGCAGATCGCAAAGTGCCTGAGCAAAGCCTTCAGCCGCAGGCGAGGTGACTCGACGGATGGGCCGGTAGAGGCAGACCTGTCGCATGACTTCGGGCTCGATCACGCGCCGCATCGTCAGCCCCCAACGCTGCTCGGCCCACACGCCGACGTAGGCCGGCGACAGCGTGGCGGCCAACCCTGCCGCCGCGATGCCGAGCGCGGTCGACACGTTGTCGACCACGTCGATCGGCGTGATGCGCTCCTCATCAGGCAGGCCCAAACGCATTTGAGCCACGCTTCGCTCATGGTCGCGACCGGCGGTGACGAGGGCGTGCGATCGAAGGTCGCGCCAGCGCACCCGCCTCTTGGTCGCCAGGGGATGGTCCGGCGCACACCAGAGCACCCAGGGGCTCTCGAACAGCGGCACGCGCTCCACGTCGTCCCCCGTGGGGCGATCGGGACCGATCGCGAAGTCGACATCCCCGTCTGCCACCTGATCGACCAGTTGCTCGACGGCTGCGTCCCGAATTCGAACCACCACCTTCGGCCGCACCTGACCGTAGCGCCGAATCGCGTCGGGAAGAATGGAGCTCGCAATGACCATCGGTGCCGCAACGCGCACCAATCCAGCAGCCCTGTTGCGCAGGTCGGCCGCAGCCGATTCGGCGAGCCGCAGATTCTTGAGCACCACCGAAGCGGAGCCAAGAAACTCCCGTCCCGCAGCGGTCAACGCCACGCGGCGCGTGCTGCGCTCGAAGAGCTTGAAGCCCACGGCCGCCTCGAGTTCGTTGACCAGTTGGCTGATGGCCGACGGGGTGAGCGCCAAACGATCCGCCGCGACGCTGAAGCTCAGGGTATCCGCGACGGTTGCGAAGGCATCGAGTTGACGAACGCTGTAGCGGGGAAAAGCCATGGACGTATTCTAAAGATCTACTAACAAATAGAGCAATATTTGTTGATTGTCTTCAAGACGATCAGGAGACACACTTCGAGCCGAAGCCCAGGACATCCAACAAAGAGACACCCCGATGCTCGATACCGCCACTCATCAGGCACTCGCCAAAGAGCTGCATCACTCCGAGCGGACACGCTTGCAGGTCGAGCACTTCTCAAAGCGCTACCCGGCGATGGAGATCGCCGACAGCTACGCCATTCAGCGCCAATGGATGAAGCTCAAGGTGGCTGAAGGCCGCAGGGTCATGGGCCGCAAGATCGGCCTGACCTCGCGCGCCATGCAGATCTCGTCGAACATCACCGAGCCCGATTTCGGCGCGCTCCTCGACGACATGTTCTTTCCCGAAGGCGCAGACATTCCGGCCGGCCGCTTCATCCTGCCCCGGGTCGAGGTCGAGCTGGCCTTCATCCTCAAGCAAGGGCTGCGCGGCGCCGACGTGGACATCTTCCAGGTACTGGCGGCCACTGACTACGTGGTGCCGGCCATCGAGATCATCGATGCTCGCATCGAGCAGGTCGACCGTGTGACCAAGGCACCGCGCAAGGTGCTCGACACCATTGCCGACAACGCGGCCAACGCCGGCATCGTGCTGGGCGGCAGGCCCGTCAAGGTCGATGCCATCGACCTGCGCTGGTGCGGCGCGTTGCTCTACAAGAACGGCGTGATCGAGGAGTCGGGCCTGGCAGCCGCCGTGCTCAACCATCCGGCCAACGGCATCGTTTGGCTGGCAAAAAAGCTGGCGGCACACGACGAGGGGCTGGAAGCCGGCGAAGTCGTTCTCGCGGGCTCGTTCACGAGGCCGGTGGCCGCGGCCGCCGGCGATGTCTTCCACGCCGACTACGGCCCCCTCGGTGCCATCGCCTTCAGATTCGTATGATCATGCAAACACCCGACAACATCTTCAAGCAGGCGCTCGCACGCAACGAGCCCCAGATCGGCTTCTGGCTGGCGTTGGCCGACAGCTATGCGGCCGAGCTGTGCGCCGGCACCGGCTTCGACTGGCTGCTGATCGACGGCGAACATGCGCCGAACGACCTGCGCTCCATGCTGGCCTCCCTGCAGGCCGTGGCCTCCTATCCCGTGCATCCCGTGGTTCGAATTCCGCACAGCGATCCGGCCTTGATCAAGCAGGTGCTCGACATCGGCGCCACCACGCTGCTGGTCCCGATGGTCGAGTCGGCAGCCGAGGCGGCCCAACTGGTGCGCGCCATGCGCTACCCACCACAGGGCATCCGCGGTGTGGGCAGCGCCATCGCCCGTTCGGCCCGCTGGTCGCGCTACCCGAACTACCTGCACGAGGCCAACGAGCGCCTGTGCCTGCTGGTGCAGGTCGAATCCCACGCAGCGCTCGAACAAGTCGAGGCCATCGCGGCGGTCGACGGCGTGGACGGCGTCTTCATCGGCCCGTCCGACCTGTCGGCCTCGATGGGTCACCTCGGCCAGCCCGCGCACCCCGAGGTGCGCGCCGTCATCGACACGGCGATCGATCGCATCGTCCGTGCCGGCAAGGCCCCAGGCATCCTGTGCGCCGACGAAGCGCTGGCCCGGCATTACCTGGGGCTGGGCGCGCGTTTCGTGGCCGTCGGCGTCGACACCAGCCTCCTCGTCAGGGCCGCCACCGGCCTCGCGGCACGCTTCAAGAATCCCGGCGCCGCACCGGCAGCGGCCTCCAGCAGCCCGTACTGAGCTCGCCGAGGACACATCGCCATGACGAACGCGCTCGACGCGCTGCGGCGCAGCTTTGCCGGTCGCCTGCTGACCGACCCGGCCGACACCGCCCCCCTGCTGACCGACTGGCGTGGCAAGTGGACCGGCGTCGCCATCGCGGTGGCCCAGCCCGACACGGCCGCCGATGTCGCAGCCGTGCTGCGCTGGTGCCATACGCACCGCGTGCCGGTAGTGCCGCAGGGCGGCAACACGAGCCTGTCGGGCGGCTCGGTGCCCGATGCCAGCGGCCGCGCGCTGCTGCTCTCGCTCACGCGCCTGAACAAGGTGCGCGCCATCGATACCGAGGGCAACACAATCACGGTGGAGGCCGGCGTCACGCTGCAGCAGGTGCAAGAGGTTGCGCGGGAGGCAGGTCGACTGTTTCCATTGAGCCTGGCGGCCGAAGGCAGCTGCACCATCGGCGGCAACCTGGCCACCAACGCTGGCGGCGTCCAGGTGCTGCGCTACGGCAATGCACGCGAGTTGTGCCTGGGGCTGGAGGTGGTGACTCCGGAAGGCGAGGTTTGGGACGGGCTGCGAGCGCTTCGCAAGGACAACACCGGCTACGACTTGCGCGACCTCTTCATCGGCGCCGAAGGCACGCTGGGCGTCATCACGGCGGCGGTCCTGAAGCTTTTTCCTCCACCGGCCGCACGCGTGGCAGCGTTCGTCGCCACGCCAAGCCCCGCTGCTGCACTCTTGTTCCTCCAACTGGCGCAGGCGCAATTGGGCTCGCAGCTCACGGCGTTCGAATTGGTCAGCGATGCGTGCATCGAACTGGTGCTCGACCACGTGCCCGCCGCGCGCCGGCCCCTGACCGATGTCTCACCGTGGTACGTGCTGCTCGAAGTGTCCGACAGCCAGGACGACGCTCATGCCCAGGCAACGATCGAAGGTCTGTTGGAGCGCGCGCTGGAAAGCGAGCTCGCCACCGATGCTGCCGTGTCCACGTCGCTCGCCCAGTTCGAGGCACTGTGGGCGCTGCGTGAGGACATCTCGGAGTCACAAGCGGCCTGGGGCAAGACCATCAAGCACGACATCTCGCTGCCGATCTCGCGCATCCCGGCATTCGTGGAAGCCACCAACGCGGCCGTGAAACAGGCCTTTCCGCAAGTGCGCATGGTGGTCTTTGGCCACCTGGGAGACGGCAATCTGCACTACAACGTGTCGCCCGACACGCCGATGCGCGGGCCCGCCGAGGTGGCGGCATTCGAAGCGCTCGAGGCGCCGCTCAACCGTCTGGTGCACGACGCCGTGGCGGCACAAGGTGGGTCGATCTCGGCCGAGCACGGCCTCGGCGTGCTGCGCCGCGACGAGTCGGCCCGCTACAAATCGCCCGTCGAGCTGAAGCTGATGCACGCCATCAAGCAGGCGCTCGACCCGCACGGACTGATGAACCCCGGAAAACTGCTGGGCTGACCCCAAGGACCCCCCTGATCATGACCACCCCCCTCCTCAACGTCGCCGGCTTCGAAGTGTCGCCGGACCACTACATCGACGGCCGACGCGTGCCCTCGACCGAGACCTTCGAACTGCAGTCGCCGATCGATCAGCGGGTCCTCGGCCGCATCAGCGAAGGCACGGCCGAGCATGTCGACGCTGCCATCACCGCCGCAAAGCAAGCCTTCCCGGCCTGGGCCGCGCTCGGTGCGGCGGGACGAAAGCCCTATCTCGACCGATTTGCCGAGGAGATCGGCAAGCGCGCCGACGCTTTCTGCAACCTCGAGTCGAACGACGCCGGTGTGCTGCTCTCGCGCATGAAACATGGCGTGGTCCCACGCGCGATGCTCAACATCACGTACTTCGCCGAGCACGCATTGACGCTGCAAGACAGGCCGATCGAGACCGAGCAGGCCACCCACATCGTGCGGCACGATCCCGCCGGCGTGGTCGCAATCATCACGCCCTGGAACGCTCCGCTGATGCTGGCCACCTGGAAGCTCGGGCCGGCCCTGGCCGCAGGCGACACGGTGATCGTCAAGCCTCCGGAATGGGCCCCGCTGACCAGTTCGCTGCTGGCCGATGCAGCGCACGCAGCGGGCCTGCCGCCCGGCGTCTTCAACATCGTGCAGGGCTCAGGCGCCAACACTGGCGCCAAGCTGGTGAGCGACCCGCGAATAGCGCGTGTGTCCTTCACCGGTTCGGTCCCCACTGCCAAATGGATCGCGCAGGCGGCAGGCGCCAACCTGGTGCCTTGCAGTCTCGAACTCGGCGGCAAGTCGCCCTTCATCGTGCTGGAAGAAGCAGACCTCGACGCCGCCGCCTCGACCGGCGCACTGATGTACCGCAACGCCGGCCAGGTGTGCCTGGCCGGCACGCGCTTCCTGGTGCATTCGAAGATCGCCGACAAGTTCGTCGACGCGATGCGCAGCTATGTGGACAAGCTCAATATCGGCGATCCGCGCGATGAGGCGACCGAGGTCGGCCCGATCATCCATCCACGGCAGCTCGAACGGGTCAAGGCCTTCGTGGAGCGTGCCGTGGCCGACGGAGCCGAACTGCTCTGGGGCGGTGAGGAACACCCCTTCGGCAGGCAGTACTACCGGCCGACCATGGTCACGAGAGTGCGGCAGGACTCCGAGATCGTGCAGAACGAAGTCTTTGGCCCGGTGCTCACGCTGCAGACCTTCGACACCGACGACGAGGCCGTGGCCATGGCCAACGGCACGGACTACGGGCTGGGCGGCGTCTGCTACGGCGAGGTGGCGCATGCGACCGCCATCGCCGAGCGCGTGGCCACCGGCTTCATCTGGGTCAACTCCTTCGGCATTCGCGACCTGGCCGCTCCTTTCGGCGGCATCAAGCGCTCGGGTGTCGGCCGCGAGGGCGGCGACTGGAGTTTCGAATTTTTTTGCGACGTRAAAGACGTCGTCATTCCGAAGAAGCCCTTCCGGGCCAGCTTCAGCCAACGTTAAAGGAGAACCCGAAATGGGAAAAATTGTGGGCGCTGCCCTGGTCTCGCACCACCCCGGCTTGATGCAATGCGAGGAATTTCGGGTGCTTCAAGGCGCCGGTGCCGATTCGGATCTGATCCCTGGCTACGCCCGTTTGCGCCAGCGCATCGCCTCGACCAGTCCCGATGTCGTGGTGATCTTCGACTCGCATTGGTTCACGACCGGCTACCACCTGGTCGATGGCGCCGAGAGCTACCAGGGCACCTACATCTCCGATGAGATGCCCTGGTACCTGAACGGCGTGCACTACGACTATCGGGGGCACCCTGCCCTGGCCATGGAAATCGAGGCCGTGTCCCGCGAACAGGGCGGCTACAACCGCGTCATCAATCATCCCGAGTTGGGCAAGCAGTACGCCACCATCAACTTGGTGAAGCACCTGCGGTTGGAACATGCGAACCTGCCGGTGGTGACGGTGTCGTCGTGCCAGAACTGTGACTGGCAACATTTCTTGAAGTCGGGTGAAGCGATCGGCGAGGCGATCCGCCGCAGCGGCAGCCTGCGCGTGCTCCTCTTGGCCTCCGGGGCGCTGAGCCACAAGTTCAATCCGATCGACTGGAAGCCGAATCATCCGCGCATCTTTCACGAGAGCAACGTGTCGCGGCCTGAAAACATCGAGAGCGACAAGAACGTCATCGAATTGCTCAAGCAAGGGCGCCACGACACCGTGCTCGAACGCTGGGACGGCGAATACCGGAAGCTGCCCTGGGAAGCGTTCGGTGCCCACTACCTGCAGATGCTGGGTGCACTCGGCGGCGCGGAGTGCCGTGCCAAGGGCGAGCAATTGTCCGCCTACGAGAACGCACGCGGCACCGGCAATGTCCACATGTGGTTCGGCAGCTGAACCCGGCACAAGATTAGAGATGAGCATGTACGAATTCCCCCCCGCGTCTTTGCCTGCCGTCATGCAGGGACCGCGCGTCGAGCGCAGGCACATCCTGCTGGGCGGCAGTCCCTTCTGGGGCACCGTGGTCGAAACTGGCGCCGAGGCCGGCCGGTTGCGCCTTGACGACGGGCGCCTCGTCGATCTCGCCGACGTCACGCACCTGCCGCCGGTCGCGCCGAGCAAGATCATCGCGGTGCATATCTCTTACAGCTCGCGCAGCTTCGAAACCCGCAACAAGGCCAAGCCCACGGAGACACCGACCTACTTCACCAAGCCGCCGACTGCGCTCAACGGACACCGCGGCCAGATCCTCAAGCCGGCCGATTGCCTCTACCTGAACTACGAGGGAGAGTATGCAGTGGTCATCGGCAAGACCTGCCGCAATGTCACGCCGGACGAAGCCTGGAACTACATCGAGGGCTTCTGCCCCGCGCTGGACATGGGGCTGCAGAACTTTCGGGACACCGACCAAGGTTCGATGCTTCGCGTCAAGGGTGCGGATACGCTCTTGCCCATCGGGCCAGGCATCGTGCGCGGGGTCGATCTCTTTGCCCAAACGCTGCGCACCTATGTCAACGGCCTCGTCGTGCAGGAAGCACATATCGGCGACGAAACGATCTGGGGGCCGCACTACGTGATCGCCGACATCGCCAGGCACATCACGCTGGTGCCCGGCGACGTGATCCTGATGGGGACGCCCTGCCATTCGCGCTCGGTGGATCCAGGTGATCTGGTGGAATGCGAGATCACCGGCCTGGGCCGCGTCGCCGGCACGGTGGTCGCCATCGATGCCCCGCGAGCCAGTGCGCTGGGCGTCGGTCATCCACCGACCGACACCGCCGAGGTACGCCGGGTGGCCTTTGGTTTCGACGAGCGCGTGCCCGAGCGTCTGAAGAACAACCTGCGCCAGGCACACATCCCTCAGCCCTGAGACACCGTCATTTCAGCTTTTGCCTGCAAACACATGGAGACTTGTCTATGAATCCCCCTCGCCGCAAGGTTTTGAAGTTCGCATTCGCGTCAGCCGGCGCTTCGCTCGCTGGCCTTCCCCTGCTGGCACGCGCCCAATCCATCGAGACCGCACGAATCGTCTCCGGCTTCGCAGCCGGAGGCACCGTCGACACGCTGGCTCGACGTGTGGCCGACAAATTGCGGGGCGACTATGCCAAAGCCGTGGTCGTCGACACGAAGTCGGGTGCCGGTGGCCAGATCGCCATCCAGACGATGAAGACCGCGCCCGCGGATGGCAGTGCGTTGCTGGTCACGCCCATGTCGATGGTCGGCATCTACCCCCACACGTATAGGAAGCTGGCCTACGATCCCGTGGCCGACCTGACGCCCGTGTCGCTGGGCGTGGTCTTCGACCTGGCCTTCGGCGTCGGTCCGATGGTTCCGGCCAATGTCAAGACCATCTCGGATTTCTTTGCCTGGTGCAAGGCGAACCCGTCGCTGGCCAACTTCGGCTCGCCCGCGGCAGGGTCAGTGCCCCACTTCGCTGGCGAGCTCATCGGGCGCGCTGGCAAGATCGACCTGCGGCATGTCGCATTCCGCGGTTCACAACCGGCTCTTCTCGACATGATTGGCGGCCAGATCGCCGCCGTCTCGGCGCCAGTGGGTGAATTCCTTCCGCACCTGCCCGGAGGCAAGGCGCGTTTGCTGGCCACCACCGGCGCGCAGCGCAACCGCTTTACGCCCGACGTGCCGACGCTGGCCGAGCAAGGATTCAAGGACCTGGTGTTCAGCGAATGGTTCGGTTTCTATCTGCCGGCCAAGACCCCGCCCGACATCGTGAGCAAGGCCAATGCGGCCATTCGCTCGGCACTCGCGAAGCCCGACGTCGTCGAGGGACTGGCCTCGATGGGGCTCGAAGCCAAATCGTCCAGTCCAGCTGAACTGGCAGCGCTGCTGAAGTCGGACTACGAGCGTTGGGGACCCGTCGTCAAGCAGATCGGCTTCACGGCAGAGTCCTGAGCACACCTTTGGGGATAGCTTCCATTGAGCGACTGATGCAACAGCACGACAACCTCATCAACGGCGAATGGCGCGCCGCCGCCAGCTACAGCGCCAACCTCAACCCGAGCAACCTCGGCGACGTGCTGGGCCAGTACGCGCAGGGCGACGCGGCCCAGGTCGACGCCGCGATCGCGGCCGCCACGGCCGCCTTTCCCGCCTGGTCCACCGGCGGCATCCAGGCGCGCTCCGAATCCAGGCGCGCTCCGA
>NZ_JBFUHO010000117.1:0-9832 GCF_056402355.1 Variovorax sp. P4_B11 | reverse complement strand
CCTGATGGCCGAACGCCTGATCGCCGACAAGCCAGTCGGCGGTAAAAAAAACTTCATCGAACGCCAAGTGCCTGCGTTTCCCGCGAAT
The DNA here is from genome assembly GCF_056402355.1 of Variovorax sp. P4_B11. Classification (NCBI taxonomy): domain Bacteria; kingdom Pseudomonadati; phylum Pseudomonadota; class Betaproteobacteria; order Burkholderiales; family Comamonadaceae; genus Variovorax; species Variovorax sp. P4_B11. Next base: position 9,744 of record NZ_JBFUHO010000117.1, on the reverse strand, counting down.
TACATCCCCCGCGGCAGTCCTGCGCGCGCAGCGCCACGTGGACCATTCGATCACGACACTGCGACTCAGCCTGAGCTATCTACTCATCGCTCGCCTCGGGCAGTGCCCTTGCTGCGGCAAGGCAAGCGCAAAGCTACTCTTGTGACACAGTAAGACTAGTGCGGCAGCGCCCGAATGACGGATTTCAGTTCGAAGTGATCGGCAAGGCCTTCGGTCGCCATCTCGCTGCCGAGGCCGCTATCCTTGACGCCGGAGAAGGGAAGCTCGGGAGGACTTAGGGCAAATGTGTTGATGCTGACGTTGCCCGCATGCAGGCCATGCTCGATCGCATGCGTGTCCGACAGTTTGTTGGTAAAGGTGTAGGAGGCGAGGCCGAAGTCGGTGGAATTTGCGCGCTTCAGCGCCGAATCGAGCCGGGAGAACGGCGTGATCAGGGCCAGTGGTCCGAAGGGCTCCTCCTGCATCGCGCGGGCATCATCGGGGATGTCATCGATCACCGTCGGGCGCCAGAAATGACCGTTCGCCATGCGGTCGGGTGGTGCGCCGCCCGCGATGATTCGCGCGCCGCGGTCGAGCGCATCGGCGCAAAATTCTTGCATCGCGTCGACTCGGCGCTGATTGATCAGCGGGCCCATGTCGACGCCGCTGTCCTGCCCGTTTCCCACCACCATCGCGTTGGCTCGCTCAGCAAAGTGGTCGGCGAAGGCCCTGTGCACCGATTCGTGAACGAAGAAGCGGGTCGGGCAAAGGCAAAGTTGGCCGGCGTTCCTGAACTTGGCCGCCAGGCTGAGGTCAACCACTCGGGCAACGTCAAAGGCATTGTCGCCAGGAGCTTCAACGAGCAGGCGATCTTGCAGCGCCCGTATGTTCGCAGGCTCAACGAGACGCAACTGACCGAGCTCGAAGGAAAGGGCATGGTATTCAGCAAGCCCGAAATTTCTTCCTTCCAGCAGATGCTGCGCAAGTCCGGCTTCTACGTCGAGTGGAAGAAGAAGTTCGGGCCCGAGGCATGGGCGTTGCTCGAGAAATATGCGGGCCAGTTGGCCTGAGAGCGCACGCGGCCAGGCCCTGGATCCTGATGCTGCTCCACATCTACGGCCTGCTCCGACGCGGGCGTTTCCCCTGATGGCGCATTCAATGCACGAAGCTAGAGTGCCTTGACGACCCACCTTGGACAACGACGCATGAATGATCGGATCAGAGAGTTTGACATCTTCCTGCGCGTGACGGAGAAGGCGAGCTTTTCCGCCGCCGCCCGCAGCCTCGACTGCGACCCTTCGACGATCAGCAAGATCATCCAGCGGCTCGAAAACCGGCTCTCGGTTCGCCTCTTCAACCGCACTTCGCGCGCACTTGCATTGACTCAGGACGGCATGAAGCTGCTCGAAGCCGCTCAGCGCGTCGTCGAAGCGCTAGAGGAGGTCGAACATGCGGTGGGCAAGGGCACAGTCGAGGTGTCGGGAACGCTGCGCGTCAACACTTCGCTGGCTTTTGCGCTCTACCACGTCGCGCCTCACGTGCTCGAGTTCTCCGAACGGCATCCGGAACTGCGGCTGGACTTTGTCTTGACGGCCACGCCAGTCGATATGATCGAGAATCAGATCGATGTCTCGCTGCGCAGCGGGTACATCCCGGATTCTTCCTTGGTCGCCAAGCGCATATCCGCCACGCGCTGGATCGTTTGCGCCTCGCCCGCCTACCTGAAAAGGGCCGGCGTGCCGCTGAAGCCGGACGAGTTGAAGAACCACAACTGCCTGAACTTCCTCCCCGGGTCATACCGCAGCACTTGGCCGATGCTCGACCACGGAAGGATGAGCAACTTCGACATCAAGGGCACGATGGGTTCAAACTCGCCCGATCTGCTGAGGGCGTTGGCTTGCGAGGGGTTGGGCGTCGTGCGATTGTCAGAGTTCCATGTTGGCAACGACATCGCCAGCGGCCATCTGGTCCAGGTGCTGAAGTCTTACCAGCCGGACGTCGAGGAGCCGGTGTTCGCGGTCTATCCCAGCAAGAGAAACCTCAGCCTGCGGCTGCGCTGTTTCCTTGATTTCCTCGATGAGAAGCTCAATGCCCCGCGCGCTGCGACTCAGACGGCCCCACCGATAGGCGCTGGTCCGCGGTCCGCCGACGCCAGCAACCGGCTGTCGACCTCGGCCAAGCACTGACCTCCGCGGGCGCGCGCTGGCGCCTGTGTTCGCGCTTTATCCTTCCTGTTTCCCTCGTGTCCCGGCTGCTGCGGGAGGCCCCCGGCCTCACGTTGCCGGACCTCGGGGCCGACTTGGGCGGATGGTCAAACTGAGAACTGCAGGGGCGCACGCATCTCGTGCGCGGCCTGCCACAGATGGACGGTGCCGAGCACAAGGCCTTCCGCCAGTTGACCCAGGCCTGGTTCCAGCCCAAGCAGGTCAAGGTGCTCGAGGCGCGCATCGCCGAACTGGCACGCCGCGCCGTCGACGAACTCGAGGCGCGAGGGCCGGAATGTGATTTCTACGCCGATGTCGCGGCCTGGTATCCGTTGCGGGTGATCATGCTGATTCTCGGCCTTCCGGCCGAGGACGTGGCCCGCCTCCTGCAGATCACCCAGGCCTATTTCGGCGGCAGCGATCCGGAAGTGCAGCGGGGGAGCGATCTGATCCAGGCGGGCCAGGACTACATCGCCTATTTCGACGGCGTCAGCGAGGACCGACGCAAGAATCCCCATCGGCCAACCGCGACGAGGAGGCCTTCAGCGCGCCATTCAAGTTTCGCGTCGATCGCAATGCGAACCGCCATGTCGGCTTCGGTTACGGCGCGCGCAGCTGCCTCGGCATGTTCATGGCGAAGACCGAACTGCAGATTCTGTTTCGCGAGCTTTTGTCGCGCGTCGAGTCGTTCGAACTCAAGGGGAAGCCGGCATGGGTGGAGACGTCCTTCGTTGGCGGCCTGAAACGCCTCCCGGTGCGCGTGACGATGGAACGCAGCCGCGCCATCGACACCCAGACCGTCCAGGCTTGGCCGCTTCAGGCTTTTGGGGCGATGTGGGATCTCTGCAGCTCACCGACAGTCACAAGGTGGCCACGCCCGTGAACTGGAAGGACGGTGACGACGTCGTGATCCTTCCGAGCATCCAGGACCCGGCCGAACTGGCCGAGTGCTTCCCGAAGGGCTTCAAGGCCGTGCGCCCCTACCTGCGCCTGACGCCGCGGCCGAACAAATGATCGCCTGAGCGGCGCAGCGCGCGACACGCGGCGCCTGAACTCAAAATGGATCGGCCGAAAGGAAGTTGGCGCTCCAAGATCACTTGGCTCACCCTGCCATCGAGGGACATGGCACCTGTCGGGCGACGAGGAGCCTTTTCCCAGGTTCTGCCGGCGGTGAGTCATAGCCAGCCGACGCCAGCTTTCAGGTAAGAAGTGAGATGTGCCGCGAGGGGTCGAAGCGCCGCTTCCGGGCGAAGCGCATGAGACGCGCGAAGTTGTGTCTGAGCCAGGCATGCGCCGGCGGATCCAACGCAAACCGCATCTGCAGACTCGTATTCCTTCGTTCGCAAGCACGCCGAGCGTCCGCAGAATCCGTCACGTTAGGTCACGTCCATGCATCGCCCGTGGAGCGTCGACGCACGCCGCTCGAAGGCCGTCGCGCCGGCGGGCCTGCCGGCATCGACATGAACCCGTGGCGAGGTCGCTTTCTTGGCTATTTGCAACTGACTTGACGGTCGTTCCACTTCCGACGACCGCTTCCGACAATCGCGTCCGCCACTCCTCGACGACACCCCTGATGACACGCAATGCTGAGTTGACGCCCGCCGAATACGCCCGCCGCGTGATCGCGCGAACGGCTTCGGTGTGGAAGATCGCGCCCGCCTCGCCGCGCGAGGTAGCCCGGCGAGCGCCGCACGGCCATGTCCCGATTCGGATCATGCGGCGGATCCGGGCAGCGGCGGTGGCGTACGGCCGGCCGGCCCTCGCGCATTCCTGGTGAGTCCTGTGCGCAACCATCTTCGCTGCGCCCTGGTGGGACAGCGACGGTAGTCGGCGCGGCGGGTGCAGGCGTGGGCTCAGGCGATGCGCCGTTGCACGATGCGCGTGGCGGAATCGGCGACGACGGCGGAGCCCACGCCATGACCCATGGAGCTCATCAGCTGCGGGTATGGTTGCAGGTGGCTATTCGGCTTCGGCAGCCAGCTTGAGGGCGGCTGTCACATTGCGCTGCGTGCTCAGGATGTGTTCCTCAAGCAATGCGCACGCGGTATCGGCATCGCGGCGCAGCGTTGCGTCCATGATCTTGCGGTGCTCGTTGGATTTGCGTCGCGCAGTCTTTCGATAGCGCGCAGAAAAGCGTCGATAGCGCTCCGCCTGGTCGAACAGACTGGCACCCCACACACGTTGCCGCTCCGAAGGGCAAGCCGCCAGGAGCGCCAGATGAAAGGCTCGATGCAGCTGGGACCAGTTCTCGTCCAAGACGACTGGCCCGTCGCTCAAGCGGGACTCGACCCTTTCAAGCCGATGGTAGGCAGCGACCACGGAGCCCTCCCAAGCGTCGTCACCTTGGGCGATCGCTTCGCGCAGGGCAGGCACATCGAGCAGCAAGCGCATGCGGGTGATGTCTGCCAGGTCGTCTGTCGAAATGGGGGCCACGCGAAAACCCCGGCGTTCGTCCGCGCGAATCAAGCCCTCTTGCGCCAGGCGGCTCAGGGCCTCGCGCAGCGGGCTGCTCGACAGACCATAGCTTGCCTGCAGTTCATCGACCTTGAGCTTCATGCCGGCGCCGAATGTTCCCGTCAATACGTCGCGACGCAGGTTCGCGAAGGCTTGATCGGCCAGCGGGGGTGGACGGAATTCAATTTCTTCTTTGTGCATGACGGAAAGTTTATGCATAAACGCCACGTTTTGAAAGAGTCCATGAACTCGGTCGCAACCGCCGCTTCCTTCGCTATCCGTTCCTTCTGGCGCCCAGCAGGACGAACAGCATGGTGGCAGGCCGGTCGCCGAGATTGCGCCAGGCGTGCCGGTTTCCGTGCTGCACAGCCACATCGTGCTTGCGCAGCAGCACCTGCTTGCCATCGTCCAGTTCGAGCGTGATCTCGCCGTCCAGCACGATGTCGTAGTCGATGCTGTCCGTGGTGTGCATGCCTGGATGATCGGGCTCGAAGGTCTCGGCAAGACCGGGGACCAACTTGCCGAATTCCTGACCGAAGGCAGCGCCATCGAATTCGGCCCGCATCATCACCGCGTCGGGCGGAAACGTCACGAACATCAGCCGCGATTCGCCTTCCTCGGGAACGAAGCCGACTTCGCCCGTGCGATCGGCAATTTCGGCACCTCGCGAGACAATCTCGGCCGCACGCGTCGACCACACCAGCGACGCGGCGAATCCCGGCACCGTCGTGAATTCGACGCCGCGCGGCGCGATCCCGTCGGTGACCACATTCGCTTTACCGTCAGCGCCGGTACCCGTGACAACTCGTCTGATCTTCATGATCTTCCTCGTACTCAAGGGTTGATGACGAAGTTGCTGAAGCCGCCATTGCGACTGGCAATCCCGGAGATCGCCTGGTTCACCTGGTCGAGGGGGTAGCACACGTGCTCGAACACGGAAAGATCGAGCGTGCCCGCCGCGGCCATGTCGGCCATATCCTGTCCTTCGCCAGCGGTGAACCATGCCGAGCCTTCGATGCCCTGTTGCTCATCCATCATGGTGTGGAGGTCCAAGCCGACCATGCCGGCGATTGCGCCGATGTTGTAAGCGTGACCACCACGCTTCAGAGCGCGAATACCCTGCTGCAACGATTCGTGCGGCGCGCCTGGCCCGAGTGCGTCGATGAAAGTATCGACGCCGAGACCCTCGGTGCGTGACTTGGCCCAGGTGTCGATGGCTTCGCCGCCGGCGTTGGAAAACACCTCGATTCGGTCCGGCGCCAATGCCTTGACCCGATTCAGCAGTTCTTGATTGCGCCCCGTGCCGAGAATGCGGGTGGCACCCATGGCCAGGCCGAACAGCGCACCGCCGATACCCAGCGTGCCGCTGATGCCGTTGATGAGCACGCTGCGACCTGGCCCCACTTTCGCCTTGCGCATCGCGGAGTACATCGTTCCCAGGTAGCCGAAGCGCGCAGCCTGGTTGAACGTCACGCTGTCCGGCAACTTCACCAATGCGTACTGCGGCGCGATCATGTACTCGCTCAGGCCGCCGTAGGGGTAGTTCTTGAACAGCTTGAGCGAGTTCTCCGAGAAGCCGAAATAGCCGCTGAACGCATAGTGCGTGCAGTTGATGAGATCCCCGTTGCGGCAGGCACGGCAACCGCCGCAGTAGAGGCTCGGGTTCACATACACCCTGTCGCCTGGCTTCCATGTATGCACATGGGAGCCGACGGCCGTGACCTCTCCGGCGGGGTCCAGGCCGAAGATCGCCGGCAGGGGCGGGAGGGGCAGTTCGGGGAACCAGGTGGTCCAGTTCGCCAGGATATTCCCAAGGTTCGGCACGATGCCGCACGAATGGACGCGCACCTGCACGTCATTGGCGGCCGGCTGCGGAATGGGCAGTTGTTCGATCTCCATCGGTGCACCCACCTTGTGCAGGCGGGCCGCTTTCATCATCGACATTTCGTCTCCTTGTGAAAAATGCATAAAACAGATGGATATGCATTACACGTCGGCCCTTGTTCGATGCCCATTGGGATCAACCCTTGGTGCAGGATTCATAAGTTTATGCACAATTATGTGATTCCCGCACACCAAACTTCACCATGTCCCCAGCAATCAACGATTCATTCGACGTCGCCATCGTCGGATTTGGCCCGGTGGGCGCATCGCTCGCGGCGCTGCTCGGTCGGCGTGGCCGACGCGTCGCGGTGTTCGACAAATCCGAGTCGATCTATCCGCTTCCCCGCGCGTTTGCTCTTGACCACGAAGCAATGAGGACCTTTCAGGAGATCGGCATTGCCGGCGCCCTGGCGCCCCACATGACGCCATATCGCCCCACGATCTATCAAGGCAGCGACGGCCAGCCGATCCAGCACTTCGACATGGGCCCTTCGCCGTACCCGCTTGCATGGGCCCCCTCGTACACCTTCAACCAGCCGGCGCTGGAGGCATCGCTGCGTCGCGCAGTCGAGGCCATGCCGAACGTGCAGGTGCGCCTTGGCTGTGAAGTGACCGACGTCCGGGAATCGGACGACGGTGCGGTGTTGACGGTCCGCGGCAGGGACGGCATCGACGGCGAAGTCCGCGCGCGTTACGTCGTTGCGTGCGACGGGGGTGCGAGTCCGACGCGCAAGCGGCTGGGCCTGCAACTCAAGAGCCTGGAGTTCGACGAGCCTTGGATCGTCGTGGACATGCATATCGAGGAATCCAAACTGTCGCAGTTGCCTGCTACGAACATTCAGTACTGCAATCCGGTGCGCCCTTGCACCTATGTCGTGGGGCCGGGCACGCACCGTCGATGGGAGTTTCTGCTTCTGCCCGACGAAGCCGAACAGCGCGAGATGCCCGACGACGCCATCTGGAAGTTGCTGTCGCCCTGGGTCTCACCGGGTGAGGCACGCATCTGGCGCGCCGCCACCTATCGTTTCCATGCCGTCGTCCTCGCGCAGTGGCGCAAAGGATCCATCCTGCTGGCCGGCGACGGCGCTCATCAAATGCCTCCGTTCCTGGCTCAGGGAATGTGCCAAGGCCTGCGTGACGCCACCAACCTGGCTTGGAAGCTGGATTGGGTGCTCACAGGTCGAGCGTCCGACGGTCTGTTGGACAGCTATGGCGAAGAACGCGCTCCGCAGGTCGAGGACATCACTGCGACCGTCAAGCGCCTCGGTCGAATCATCTGCGAGCGCGACCCGGTGAGGGCCAACGATCGCGACCGCAATCTGCGCGAGCAACAGGGAGGCCAAGTCAGGATGCAGTTGCGCCAGAGCCTGCTGCCGGGTGTCCACCACGGGCTGATCGATCGCGATGTCGCCCCGGCGGGAACCCCGTTTCCCCAACCTGTCGGACGGCTCGATGTCGACGCCGAGGCGCAGATGCTCGACGATCTGGTTCCTAACGGTTTCCTGCTGGTTTTGCGCGATGCCCCTGAGGCCGCCCAATTTCAGCAGTGGGCGGACCCGTTGGCCCGGCTTGGTGCGCAAACCGTTTGCATCGGTGGCAAGGCCGACGCGCCAGGCGTGTTGAAGCTGATCGAAACGGACGACGTCGTGGCGCGCTGGTTTGGGCGAAACGAGTGCGCGGCCGCGCTTGTGCGGCCTGATCACATCGTGTTCGGCGCGGCCAGCGACCCGACTCAGATCGGTTCTCTCCTGACACGCGCCTGTCGGCAACTGGGCCCGACGCCAACCGCTTCCAGGGAGTGATTCATGAATCGCCATGACAACCTCATCAACGGCGAATGGCGCGCCGCCGCCAGCTACAGCGCCAACCTCAACCCGAGCAACCTCGGCGACGTGCTGGGCCAGTACGCGCAGGGCGACGCGGCCCAGGTCGACGCCGCGATCGCGGCCGCCACGGCCGCCTTTCCCGCCTGGTCCACCGGCGGCATCCAGGCGCGCTCCGARGCGCTGGACAAGATCGGCGCCGAGATCCTGGCGCGCAAGGAAGAGCTCGGCACGCTGCTGGCGCGCGAGGAGGGCAAGACCCGCGCCGAAGGCRTCGGCGARGCGACGCGTGCCGGCCAGATCTTCAAGTTCTTCGCCGGCGAATGCCTGCGGCTGGCGGGCGAGGTGCTGCCGTCGGTGCGCCCGGGCATCGGCATCGAGATCACGCGCGAGCCCGTGGGCGTGGTCGGCCTGATCACGCCGTGGAACTTCCCGATTGCGATCCCGGCCTGGAAGATCGCACCGGCGCTGGCCTTCGGYAACTGCGTGGTCATGAAGCCGGCCGACCTGGTGCCGGGCTGCGCCTGGGCGCTGGCCGAGATCATCAGCCGCTCGGGCATCCCGCCCGGCGTCTTCAACCTCGTGATGGGCCGCGGCAGCGTGATCGGCGACGCGCTGGTGAACCACCCGGGCATCCATGCGATCAGCTTCACCGGCTCGGTSGGCGTCGGCCGCAACATCGCCATCCAGTGCGCCACGAAGCACAAGAAGGTGCAGCTCGAGATGGGCGGCAAGAACCCGCAGGTGGTGCTCGACGATGCCGACCTGAACCAGGCGGTCGAGCTCAGCGTGCAGAGCGCCTTCTATTCGACCGGCCAGCGCTGCACGGCGTCGAGCCGGCTGATCGTGACCGAAGGGATCTATCCGAAGTTCATCGAGGCGATGAAGGCGCGGATGGCGAAGATCAAGGTCGGCGACGCGCTGGCGCAGGGCACCGACATCGGGCCGGTGTCGAGCGAGAGCCAGCTGCGGCAGGACCTGGACTACGTCGAGATCGGCAAGGCCGAGGGCGCCACGCTGGCCGCGGGCGGCGAGCGGCTCGCGCTCGACACCGACGGCTTCTACATGTCGCCGGCTCTSTTCAGCGAGTCGGCACCCGCGATGCGCATCAACAAGGAAGAGATCTTCGGTCCGGTGGCGAGCGTGATCCGGGTGAAGAACTACGAGGAAGCGCTGGCCACGGCCAACGACACCGAGTTCGGCCTGTCGGCCGGCATCGCCACCACCTCGCTGAAGTACGCGACGCACTTCAAGCGCCACAGCCAGGCGGGCATGGTGATGGTCAACCTGCCGACGGCGGGGGTGGACTACCACGTGCCCTTCGGCGGGCGCAAGGGATCGAGCTACGGCCCGCGCGAGCAGGGCAGGTACGCGCAGGAGTTCTTCACCGTGGTGAAGAC
>NZ_JBFUHO010000116.1:0-9888 GCF_056402355.1 Variovorax sp. P4_B11 | reverse complement strand
GGGCTGGGGGAAGCGTTCCCACTGGCCGTCGCGCACGAAGCGGTCGCCGGCACACAGGTTTCGACATGCGGCGATCAGCAAGCCGATGGCCAGATCGGCCACGTCTTCGGTCAGCGCGCCAAGTGTCGCGGTGACGGGCAGGCCACGTTCCCGGCAGTACGCCAGATCGACGGCGTCGGTGCCGACGCCGTTGACGGCCACGACCCTGAGGCCGGGCAACTGTTCCAGCATGGCCCGCGAGATGCCGGTGTGCCCGCCGGTGATGACGGCGTCGATGGATGCGCCATGTTCACGCAGCCAGGCCTCTTGGTCGCCGGTCTCGAAGAATTTGTGGACGGTGTAGAGCGATGCGAGCTCTTCGTTGATCGCTGGGATCAGGATCGGATTGAGTTGCAGGACCTGGGGCTTCATGCCTGCATGCTAGTTAGCGATTGATCATGGCGTCAATATTGATGTATAAAATCAACATAAATACTTTGTTCCCCGACCATGGCTTCCTGGATTTCGATGAGCGAGGCATGCGACCTTCTCGGCGTGCAACCGCAAACGGTTTACGCCTACGTGAGCCGCGGCAAGCTCGAAGTCATGCCGGATCCGGCTGACACGCGCCGCAGCCTCTACCGCGCCGAAGACGTCGCCGGCCTGGCGAAGCGCAAGCAGGCAGGCCGCAAGCACGAGACGCTGGCCGCCAATACGCTGTTCGGCTCGGAGCCCAGCATTCCGACCGCCCTCTGCGCGTTCTTTCGCGGACGTCCGCACTATCGGGGCCAGGATGCCGTGCGCCTCGCCGCATCGGCCACTCTGGAAGATGTGGCTCGGCTGTTGTGGGACGCCGAGCAAGCCGTCGACTTCTCGTGCGCGACGCCGATGCGCGCGGGCCAACCTGGACGCGTTGCGGCCTTCACTGCCCTGGCCCGCTTGGCCGCGTCAGGACATTCCACGCGTGGACGTCTGACCCGGGTGCTGCACAGCGAGGGGCAGAGCCTGGTAGGTCAGCTGGCCAATGCGTTCGGCGCCCAGCCAGGGAAGCAAGGGCTGCATCTGCGCCTTGCGCAAGGGTGGCAGCAATCGACCCAGGTGGCGGAGTTGCTGCGGACGGCCATGGTCTTGCTGGTCGACCACGAACTGACCAGTTCAGCGTTCGTGGCACGCATTGCGGCTTCGACAGGCGCCTCGTTGCCTGCCTGCCTGCTGGCCGGATTGACCACGCTTTCGGGCCCCTTGCATGGCGATGCGTCGGGCCGCGTTCAGGCGCTGTTCAGCGAAGTGGAGCGGCTGGGCGAGGAGCAGGTGGTGGCCCACTATCTGTCGACCGGCTTGCCATTGGCAGGATTCGGTCACCACCTCTATCCCGACGGCGATCCGCGCGCGGCCGCCTTGCTGGCCTTGTTCGAGCCTCCGGAGGTCATCGCGCGCTTCATCCAGAAGGTGACGAAGCTGACCGGATTGCAGCCCAACATCGACGTCGCCCTGGCCGCGCTGGTGGCGCACCACCGACTGCCCGCCGATGCGGCCTTCGGCCTGTTCGCAACGGCGCGCAGCGTCGGGCTGTTGGCGCACAGCCTGGAGCAACTCGGCGTGGCGCAAGTGATCCGCCCGCGCGGGCGCTATGTGGGGCGGATGCCGGACATGGCTCAGGGCATGCGGGCCTGAGCGAAGTGGGCGGCAAGCCTTATTCGCATCGCCCTATTCAGCTCCTGGCGGTTACGAAATGAGCCTCTCCACCCCTCAGACATTGGGAGGCGGCGCACCGCGCCAATGGCACGTTGCGGCCGGTGTTCGAGTTGGCGCTGCGCTGGCTCGAGGATCACGAACCCGCGCACAGCGACCCGGCGGTTCTCGTCCACGGCGATTTCCGCAATGGCAACCTCATCGTCGGGGCGGACGGCGTGCGGGCGGTGCTCGACTGGGAGCTCGCCCATCTCGGAGATCCCATGGAGGATCTGGGGTGGTTCTGCGTCAATTCCTGGCGCTTCGGCAACGTGGACCTGGAGGCCGGAGGCCTGGGCACGCGCGCGCAACTTCTCGCCGGCTACGAGGCGGAATCAGGGCGGCGCGTGGATGAGGGGCGCGTTCACTACTGGCAGATCCTGGGCACCTTGAAGTGGGGCGTCACCTGTGACGCGATGGGGCTTGCCTGGCGCAACGGAAGCGACCGCGGCATCGAGCGACTCGCTGTTGCGAGACGCGCCTCGGAGGTCGAGGTCGACCTGCTGGCCGCGATGAACGAGGACCGGCCGGTGCCTGTGTGCGAGCGGGCGAACGATGAAGGCCGCACCTTCGAACAGGGCAACGCCGAGCCGTTGCCGGCTTCGGCCGAAGAACTCGCCATCGCCATCGCCGAGCTCCCAGTTGCCGCCATCACGACGCTCGGGGTGAGACCGCACCGCGATGTCCGCATCGGTACCAGCCTGCAGTCCACGCTGTCCCGCGAACGGGAGATCGGCGCGCGCCTGGCAAGCGAAGAGGCCGGTCGCATCTGCCGGATGCTCGGCATGCAAGAAGATCTCGAGCGGCTTCGCGCAGCGCTTTGCACGGCCATCCGGAATCGCAGTCTGGTGCCTGATGCCACAACGTTACAGTAAGTGCCCATTTGTGGGCGACCGCCCTGGACCAATTGGCGATCGATCAGCCGCGCTATCGGTGGAACCGTACCGGCTCAGAAAGCATTGTTGCTTGACTCTACCTCCACTTCAAGCTGAGGAGTCGGCCTGAGCACTGCGGTTCAGCTCCGCCAATTCTTCGTCACGGAAGACGTCCACGTCTTCAAGGCGCGAGGGGATGAAGCTGATCGTCATTTCGGTTCATATCGGACTGAGCACACACCGCATAGCGAGAGCGAGGTCATCTTGATGACTTCCTGGGACGGGTCGGTCGGGCGTTCTCGCCGCCTTCGCCGTGGGCCTCGAATCGACGCAGCACAGCCACCGTTGCCGCCTGGCTCTCTCGCAGATGTGCAATCTCGCGCTCGGACTGCCCTTGCTGGCGCTGCAGCTGTAAGGCGAGGTCGCTCGCGCGGTGTTCTGCGCCGGCGGCGCGCTCGCGTAGGGTAGCAAGCTCGACCTGGATCTCCTGCTCCTCGCGAGACCAGGCGGCAGCCGCATCGCGGTGCGCGACCTCCTCATCCTGGAGCGCCTGCTGTGCCGCCGCCTGCGCGGTGCGTGCTGCGTCCAGGTCCGTTGCGCGGGCCTTCTGCTCCTTCGCAAGATCTGCGGCGGCTTGGCGCGCGGCCACCCGCTCGCGATCGACGTCGGCAAGGAGGCGGCGCTCGTGCGTCACATGGCGCTGCTCGGCCTCCTTGGCGTCACGCTGCGCCGCGCCCAGTTCCATCGTCGCCTTCTCGCGCAGGGCTTCCTTGCTGGCCACGGCCTCGTCCAGGGCCTTGCGCAGGCGTCGCACCTCGGCTTGCGAGTCGCTGAGCAGACGAGCGGACTCCTGCTGCTGCGTATGCATCTGGGTTTCGATCGTCGCGACTGCTTGGCGCGAGGAGGCCAGCGCCTCATCGAGCGCGATGCGGGCCTGTTCGAAGGAGGACTCGCGCTGGGTCAGGTCCGATTCCTTCTGGGCGAGTGCTTCGCGCTGCAGTTCGAGCTCGCGCCGGGCCGCTTCGGACTTCTGAACTTGCATCTGGTCGGCCTCGCGGCGCGCGGCGTCCCAGAAGAGCCTTGCGGCCTGAACGATGGCCAGGGGGAGCTGGTGCGCCTCGCCGTCGGCCAGGTTGGCGCCATGGCCATCCAGGCGCTTGCCGAGCGTGGCAAACCAGCGCTCCAGCATGGGGCTTACGGTGTTGGGCGAGCCGCTGCCAATCTTCTGGCGCACGCGCTCGATCGTCGGGCGCAGGCCTTCCTGCACGAGCGCGTCGGCGGCTTCCCAGACCTGGGCTTCCTGGATCCCACGGCCGGTGCGGATCGGGTGGATGTTGTCGCTCGAACTTTTTGGATTCATGTGCCGCTTTCCTGCGGTTCCTTTACTTTCGATAATAATAGATTATCGGAAGTGATGTATAACTTAAGTAAGACATCATACATAGCATGTATGTTTATGAACAGAAACACGATCCCGGCGGACAGGCGTCCGTGGTCGTCCGCCGTTCAAAAGCTCCTGGAGGTCGCCCATGAATCCCGCTGACAAAGTGCCGCTTTCGAAGTCCTCCAAGGCCTTGATGCCGCTGAAGCGCGACCACGCGCTGCTCGATCCGGGTCAGCTGTCGGAGATGGCCGCGGAAGCCGCGCACGACCTGATGGCCGAGGGCGAGTCGGACAACACGCGTCTCGCCTATCGCGCCGCCATGCGCTACTGGGCGGCCTGGTTCGGCGCGCGCTACGGCCGCCAGATGGCGCTGCCGGTTCCCGCGCCCGTGGTGGTCCAGTTCATCGTCGACCACGCCGAGCGCTCGACCAAGGCGGGCCCAAAAGCGGTCCTCGTTCACCAGCTGCCGCCCGAGATCGACGAGGCCCTGGTCGAGGCCGGCTTCAAGGGCAAGCTCGGCGCGCCGGCCCTGAACACCTTGATGCACCGGATCTCCGTGCTCTCGATGGCCCACCACCTGGCCAAGCAGCCCAATCCGTGCGTGGATGCCGCGGTCAAGGCGCTGCTGAGCAAGACAAGAAAGGCCTATGCGAAGCGCAATGCCCTGCCCCACAAGCAGCGCGCGCTGACCAGGGAGCCGCTGGAAGCGGTTCTGGAAACCTGCGACGAGTCGCTCAAGGGAAGGCGCGACCGCGCCCTGCTCCTCTTCGCCTGGGCCTCGGGCGGGCGCCGGCGCTCGGAGGTGTCAGGGGCGGTCTTCGAAAACCTGCGGCGGGTCGATGGGGGGAACTTTCTTTACACGCTGGCGAGCTCCAAGACCAACCATAACGGGAAGGCGCGGCCCGAAGACGTGAAACCCGTGGTCGGGTCGGCAGCCGAGGCGCTCGACGCCTGGCTGAAGGCGAGCGGCATCACTTCGGGGCCGCTCTTCCGGCGGATCCTCAAGAACGGGAAGCTCGGCTCCGACGGGCTTTCGGGGACGGCGGTTCGGGACATCGTGAAGGCGCGGTGCGCGCTGGCCGGGGTGGGGGATGATTTTTCGGCGCACTCGCTACGGTCGGGGTTCGTCACGGAGGCCGGGAGACAGAACATGCCGCTGCAGGAGACGATGGCCATGACGGGGCATCGGAGCACGGATACCGTGGCGGGATACTTCCGCACCGGAGCCGCCCAGGTGAGCGCGGTGGCAAGGATGATGGACTCGGGCAAGCAGAAGTCCGACAAAGCTTGAGTGGCGCTATGTGCCCGGAGATGTCCGGTGTTCAACGCCGAAGCTGGCGGAGCCAGGCGTCGACAGAGCCGTTAGGCCGATAATCGAATCAGTCCATTTGTGCGCGCCATCGGGCCTCGCGGGGTCTGGGCCGGGAAGCAAGAGCCGTTCGGCGCGAACGCCAACCGATGGTGACAAACATGAGCATTCCAGTCGAATTGCAAAACCTGGCGGAGGTCATGACGCGGTACCGCTTTGCCTACCTGCTGACGGCCAGCGCGCATGGCGCCCCGCATGCGGTCGCAGTGGTGCCGATGCTCGAAGGTAGCGTATTGGTGATTGAAGGCATCGGCCGCCGCACGCGCAACAACCTGATCCAGCAGCCCGCCGTCGGGCTCATCTGGCCGCCGCGGGAAGAGTCCGATTACTCCCTGATCGTCGACGGGCAAGCAGCCCCGGATGGCGAAATGCTGCGGATCACGCCGAGCCGAGCGGTGCTGCATCGACCCGCGCGCCGACCCGACCCGATCGAACAGGGGGCCTGCGGATCGGATTGCGTAGAACTGAAGGTGCCAACCGTCGCTACAGACATCGGCCTCCACCAGGGCGTTTTGGGCCCGTGGACTAAACCGGCCGTTCCCTTTGCGCCGAAGCGGCCCTTCAATCGCCGATAAGGGCTTTTTGCAGGCCGGTCTCAGAATTCGCAATGTGCTGCTTCGGCTGCAATCCCGCGCAGCGGATGCCAGACCTTCAGCGAATTACCTCATCCGCGCTCAGCAGCAGCGACTTAGGAATCGTCAAGCCGAGGGCATCGGCTGTCTTCATATTTACTACCAATTCGAACCGATCTGGTCCCTCTATAGACAGGTTGCCTGGCTTTTCACCTTTAATAATTTTGTCAGCGAGAAGAATAGCTCTCGGGAAGTAGTCTTCCTGATTAGGCCCGTAGGTCATGAGCACACCGACCTGAGCGTAGATCTTCAAATTCGAAATGGTGGGCAATCTATATTTCTGCGCCGCCGCCGCAAAATTCGCCGCGAGCAAGCTGAAACCCGCTGAAGTTAGATGAACGATACCGGTTGTTTGACCGGTCCCGAGGCCTTTCAGCGATTCTTCGAAGTTCGTTTTCCGGCCGAATTCAACCACCGTTGTGACAAGGCCTTTCGCATGAGCCACGGCCTGGCAGAAGTCCAATTGGCCGCGCCCTGTGGTCCGGTCCCATACCACTGCAATGCGGCCGATTCGAGGTGCAGCCTCTCGCAGCAAGTCGATCCACTTGCCCGCCAGCGACGACTGGTCCAAGAACAGACCTGTGACATTGCCACCTGGTCTATTCAAGCTGGCAGCATACCCAGAGTAAACTGGATCGATCTCGAGGTCGACGCCGAGATAGGTACCGTCTTCGACGCATGGAGAGCCGCTTCTATTGCCTCCGGGCCGACTACGATTAGCACGCCCACGTTAAGCGAGATGAGTTCCTCCACAAGTTGAGGCAATCGCCCCGCGTCGCCCTGGGCAGAGCGCAACAGCACAGTCTCGCCGTCGACATACCCAAGCCGCTGCCAAGTTGACCTGAATATCTTCAAGCTCTGGTGATCGGGAGCGATCGTTCGCGGATGAACGTACCCGATGATGCCCTGCCGTGGCCCTTGGGCGTTCGCGATGGATCCCCAATCGAGCAGGCCAACAATCCCCCAGACTACGCGTCTACGCCTCATCGCACATTGCTCCATTTGGCCGGCACGAAGGATCGCGTTCCGTGGCGGGCGCGGGTAACGCACAAGTGATGATGCACTCTTACCGGCGGTTTAGAAAGCGATAGACGCCCAGACATGTCTAGGCCAACCCGATGCGTGGCCGATCGTTTGCCGATCAATTGCCCAAAGGGGTCGATTGGGTCGGCAGCCCCATCTTGGTCCGATGCAGCATCTTTGCCCCAAAGAGGGTGACCGACAGCAAGCTCCCCGCTCAAGTTGGCGCTGTAGCCCATGCAGGTCGAGCGGATGGTCCAGAGGCCGCCAGGGCAGCCGCTACTTGATGCCTTAAACGGTGGACTTCATGAATTGAGAGGGCTACGGGGAAGTCCGGTTCGGGCCCGCCAGCAGGCTTAGCCGCCGGGCTGGCGGTACCGGCCCTGCCGTCCCGCGCTTTCCCTGCCCGAATTTCCGCGCCGATGCGAAAGAGGCGCAGCAACTCGCAACTGTCGGCCGTTGCTCGCGCTATCGCGAGCAAAAGATGAAAAGACAACGTCGGCGTAAGAGTGAGTAACCGCTTACATTTATTTTCTTCAGAAATACTCAGTAACGTCTCTTGAAGTCTATTTAGTCAACCCTAGTTAAGCATCCGACTCGGGGGAGGTTCACCTGGGCATTTTCCTGGCCGCGTCGCACTCGGAGTGCTCGGCCTGTCGCGCTACTACAGTGGCGCCAGATTCTCAAAGGAGCATCGGAGTGGCGGACGAAATTGAGATTGACTTTTTGCCTGTCGGCGAAGGCGAACATAGCGGCGACGCAATCGCTGCCCGATGGCGTGATAACGGCCAATACAAGGTAATGATTTACGACGGGGGGACTAAAGACTGTGGCGTGGCTCTTGTCAACCACGTCAAGACTCATTTCAATACCGAGTTCGTCGACTACGTGGTCAACTCCCACCCGGACAATGACCATGCAGGGGGCCTGCAGTATGTCCTTGAGAACCTGAAGGTCGGCGAGCTTTGGATGCACCGGCCCTGGGAGTACAGCACACAGATTCGCCACTATTTTCACGATGGCCGTATTACCGACGAAAGCCTTGCCGAGCGCCTCAAACAGAAGATGGCGGCCGCCTACGCTCTGGAGGAGGCCGCCCAACGACAGGGAACCCCAGTACGCGAGCCGTTCGCTGGTAGCCGAATTGGGGTATTCACTGTGCTTTCGCCCACCAAGGACCGGTACATCCACGAACTCATCCCCCAGTTCGAAAAGTCGCCCGAACTTAAGAAGGTGGAGAGCGCGATGGAGGCCATGTTCGACATGGTGAAGAAGGCTGCGAGCTACGTTGCCGACATCTGGCACAAGGAATACCTGCCGGATTCTGTCACGACGTCTGCCGAGAACGAGAGCAGCGCAGTTCTGTTTGCACCGATTGGAACCAGGGGGTATCTCTTGACGGGTGATGCCGGTATCCAGACGCTGCGCGCCGCCGCTGACTATGCAAAGTGCATCGGTATCGATTTACCTCAGCGAGTCACCTTCGTGCAAATCCCGCATCACGGCGGACGCCACAATGTTTCCACGGAGACATTGAACATGCTGGTAGGTGAGCCCTTGACAGACGAGAGCGCAGAGCCTGCTCGAACTGCATATGTGTCAGCCTCAAAGAAGGCGCCTAGTCACCCGAAGAGGGTGGTGACCAACGCCTTCGTTCGCCGTGGTTTTCGGGTCGGACAGACGAAGGGCATTACGATTCGCCACTATTCCCCCGGAATGCCAAAGCGAGAAGGCTGGGGACCAATTACGTATCTTCCCTTCTTCAAGGAGGTGGAGCAGTGACCGAGAGTACCGGCATTGCATCGACTCTGGCGAAGACAATTGGTCAGTTTTCGGACTCGTACGAGCGTCAGGCGCGCCTCTACCCGGCGCTTTTGGCGCTCGTTCCCTTGGTAGTGTTAGTTCTCTCGTTGTATCGAGAAAAGCTCGGATTGCTCAGTTCTGTGATTTCCGCGTTGGTTACGTGTGGAGTACTGTTTCTGCTTTCCGATATCGCTAGGCGTCGCGGGAAGGCAAAGGAACAGGCACTGTGGAAGAAATGGGGTGGGGTGCCGAGTACCCAAGTGCTACGGCACTCTGATGGGACATTCGACCCGGTCTCTACCAACCGCTACCACGTCATGCTCGCGAAGAAGATGAACCTGAGTTTTCCCTCGGCCAGCGAGGAGGCTGTAGACCCACAGGCGGCAGACGCTATCTACACCTCTGCCGGGAATATGCTGCGAGACGCGACGCGCGATACCAAGAAGTTCGCGCTATTGTTTAAGGACAATATTTCATACGGCTTCCGCCGAAACGGCTTCGGACTGAAGCCCATTGGCATTGTCATCTGCTTCGGAAGCATCTTTTGGGTGGGACTTCGCCACGGTGTAAGTGTGTGGGCGACTCGCGTCCAAAGCGCGACGGATGCTGAATCGTTCCTCAGCGGCGGCGAGCTTACTACGATTGCCACTGCTCTCGCGATGCTATTGACATGGAGCTGCTACTTCACTGAACAGACTGTCCGCGAGGCCGCATTCTCTTACGCTCAGAAGCTTATCCTAGCGTGCGAGTCGTTGGCTAAGGCAACGCGTAATGTCAAGGAGAAGACTCAATAAGAACCGGCTCCGGTCGTCTGAACACGCATCGACCTGAGTTAAGTGGATTGGCTGCGGTTTGATTCTTTCAATCTTCAAGGCCCCTGCCAGGCCGCCGGAGGCGCCCCGGTTGAGCCATGTACTCATGGTTCAACCCATCAGGCAGCCTCCTTCATCGCCGGCAGCGTGGCGAAGTAGACCATGTCCGGCGTGCGCCCGTCGTGCGACTGATGGGGCCGGCGCGCGTTGTAGAAATCGAAGTACGCGGGCCCGTCGTGCGACTGATGGGGCCGGCGCGCGTTGTAGAAATCGAAGTACGCGG
>NZ_JBFUHO010000115.1:0-10154 GCF_056402355.1 Variovorax sp. P4_B11 | reverse complement strand
AACGGTGGTCGACCGGTCTTTGCCCGCGGCGCATGCGGCTCGACGATTTGAACCAGTGCGCCCCAGGGCACCACCCGATCCATCTCGTCGAGAAACTCGCGCTTGCGCGTCTTCTTGGTGGACAGGTTCAGGCCCAAGCCGAGCTGATTAGGGGGCGTCACGCGTTTGGAAATCATGGGCTCAGATCATGCAAGGGATGGGCCTGTTTTGCAGACCATCCCTAGCACCAGGTGCTTCGCGCGCTACCTGAACACCAGCACAATGAGCTGGTTCACCGCGGACTCCACGAACGCACTGGCGATGTCTTAGGCCGAACCCCGCGCCGCCGGTGTCAATCACCGCTTCGATGCATTGCGGACACTCGTCGCCGCGCCTCGAGTGAACGGCCCTTGCGGGCTCCGGAGCGTGAGTCGAACGGCAAGAAGAAAGGCGAAGGCAACGTCAAATGCGGCAACAAATATTTGGCCTGGGCCTTCATCGAGGCGGCGCACTTCGCCGTGCGCTACGACGCGACGATCGATCGACGATCAGCGTCGCGGGCGCCCGGTGACTCGCAGTGGTCAGTCAATCTTGACGTACTCGAACTCCACCGGCTGCTGATTGATGCCCATCCGCGGCGGGGCGATCCAGCTCGCGTACTGACCGGGCACGAGACAGGGTTTCATCAGCGAGTTGATGAAGGCCATGTCATCCGCGTTCGGCAGCCATTCGTCCTTCAACGCAGCCCAACTTTCGGCACCCACGATTTCACCCGCGGGGCTGATGGCGTGGCCGGCGAATTCACCGATTTTGCGATTGAATCCCTTGTGCGGCTGGGAGAAGCGGAAGTTGATGCCGGCCTTCTCGATGATCTTGTTCCAGCGGTCGATGCCGCCCTGACAGTCGGCAATGTAGTCGTCGAGCAAACGGCAATTGATGGCGCGCAGGGCCGGCACTTGCTCTTCGATGAGCGTGCCATCGACCACGCGGGTGACGGTGTAGGTCTCGTGCTCCAGCTTGTGGTCGTCGCCAGCGAGCTTGGCCTCGTTGAACCGGCCCTTCAGGCCCGAGCTGAAGGCCTCGGCGCCGTTGCTGGAGATCTCGCTGCCGAAGAGGTCTCGAGTCACGGACATGTGGAAGTTGGCCTTGCGCTGCAGCAACGGCAGGTCCACCACGCCGAGCTTGCGGATCGCCGCGGTGTCGTACGGGTCGGTGATGCCGGCCTTGACCATCGCAGCGCACGTGGCCTCGACCGTGCGGCCCACACCGGTCTCGCCCACGAACAAATGGTGCGCTTCCTCGGTCAGCATGAAGCGGCACGAGCGCGACAGGGGGTCGAACCCGCTTTCGGCCAAGGCGGCGAGCTGCATCTTGCCGTCTCGGTCAGTGAAGTAGGTGAACATGAAGAAGCTCAGCCAGTCTGGCGTGCGCTCGTTGAAGGCGCCAAGAATGCGCGGATTGTCCTGCTGGCCGCTGCGGCGCTCCAGCAGGGCCTGAGCTTCCTCGCGGCCGTCCTTGCCGAAGTGCTTGACCAGCAGGTAGACCATGGCCCAGAGGTGGCGCCCCTCTTCCACGTTCACCTGGAAAAGGTTGCGCATGTCGTACAGGCTGGGCGCCATGCGCCCCAGGTAGCGCTGCTGCTCTACCGAGGCGGGCTCCGTGTCGCCCTGAACGACGATCAGCCGGCGCAGCAGCGAGCGGTACTCGCCAGGCACCTCCTGCCACACCGGCTCACCCTTGTGACGGCCGCAGGGGATGGTGCGGCCTTCGACCTTGGGCGCCAACAGAATGCCCCACCGGTAGTCGGGCATCTTCACGTAGCCGAACTTGGCCCAACCGGCGGGGTCTACTCCGACGGCTGTGCGCAGGTAGACCTCGGCGTTTTGGAAGCCGTCCGGGCCCATATCTTTCCACCAATCCAAATAGGCCGGGTGCCAGCTCTCCAACGCACGCAGCAACTGCCGGTCGGACGAGAGGTCGACGTTGTTCGGGATGGCGTCGTTGTAGCTGATTTCGACAAAGCGGTCGCTTTGGACCGATTCGCGGGCTTCGATCAAGGTGTCGTCTTGGCTCATAGGATCTCCTCGGTGGATGGGCATCCGGCATGAACATAGGCACTTTATTGCTTAAACTCATCGGATACGATGCAGTATGGTGCATCATCCGAGTCGAAAGTTTGCGGCACATCAAGAAGACTTCACACTGCTCGAGGCCCCTCGCGTTGCTGCCGCGAGTGATGGCGTCGGCCGCGGTCGCAGCCCGCCCAAATTGGAAGAGCAGACACGCAAGCTCGTCGAGGCCGAGCGTGCTGGCGATGGTCAGCCGCATGGCGTGCGGGACGAGTTCGACGTGCAGCATTGGCTGACTGCTCGGGCCGCTCCCACGCGTCTATCGCAGACCCAGTCGTAGGTTCAGCGCTCCAGCAGAGGCTGGACGAGCTTCAAGCGCTCAGTGAAGGAAGGAAATTGCACGACGCGAGCCGGGCGCTGCTCACGGGTACATTGGCCGCGGTGCGCAAGCCTCAGGGGACACGCAAGTCCTCCTCTGGCGTCGGCAAAGCCTAGTACGGGTTTAAGGGCGACTTCTATACAAGCGATGCGCGGCGGAGTGGCGCCACAAATGGTCGACTGGGCTTGTGCTTGGACGTTCTTGTTGAGGAGCGCCAATTCCGGGAGCGGATGAAAAAATGGTGACTCGTTCGCCGCGCTGTCCCCCATTCCGGTGCTCAGCGCTTGCGGGCGCGCGCCACTTTGTGCAGCAACTCCACCAGCATGTGCCGCTCGCCTTCGCTCAAGTGCTTGAGAAGGTCGCGATCGGCCAGCAACAGCCGGTCCGTCGCCGTGGCAACGAGTTCGGCGCCTTCGCGCGTGACGCCCACGTTCTGAGTGCGGCGGTCGGTCTCGTTGCGCTCGCGGTTCAGCAGACCGCGCTGCTCAAGACGATCCAGCCAGATGGTGACGCCCGGGGCCGTGATCCCCAGCGCTTTCGCCAGCTTCGTCGCCGTCACAGGTGCGTTTTCGCGAACCAGCTGCAGGATCGTGAATTCGACCGGCCGCAGCCGCAGCGGCTTGCCCACGACGCTCACAAAAGCCGCGGTCGTAAGGATTGCAGCCTGCGCGAGCTGGTACCCGAGCAGCCGGTGAATACCCCCTTCGTCAAGGCCGCCCAGGGGCGTGAGTTCATCGACTGTGCGTTCTTCGCGAATCATGGCGCCATTCTCGCCGGGCGATACCGGCGCCGGTCTGCTCAGGATCAAGTAACAAACTAAGTTTGCTAAATGATCGCGTGCTCCGTAGGGAAAGTACCGAGAGTTCGAGTCAATTACTTAATTATATTAAGTAACTAGATGGAATGCCTTGGAGGCTGGCAGTTCGCCTCTCTCCATCTCGGCCCCCGGCAGCACTTTGGATCCAGCGCACCGCATTGCCGGGACACAGAACATTGACTGGAGCAATCCAATGACCCTTCACCCGCGCGCCGTCGCCCGACCGAAGCCATTCCTCGCCCGGGCCGCCATCACCGCAGCTTGTGCTGCGGCCCTGCTGTCCGCTTGCGGCGGAGGTGGCGGTGGCGGTGGCGGTGGCGGTGGCAGTGCCACTGCCACCCTCCCGCAGCTCGCAGCAGCGCAGCCCGGCACGCTCGCGAACTGCACATTGCTGACCGGATTCACCTTCGCCAATACGACCATCACGTCCGCGAGCCTGATGGCAGCGGACGCGGTGACGTCCACCGCCGACGGCGTGACTCTGAAGTTGCCGGCCCACTGCGTCGTCGTCGGCAAGATGAACTCACGCACCGGCATCGACGGCAAGAGCTACGCGATCAACTTCGAGATGCGGCTGCCCACCAGTTGGAGCGGCCGCTTCTTCCATCAGGTCAATGGCGGCAACGACGGCTTCATCACGACCGACACTACGCGCGCCTTCGGCCGCAAGCTCGGCGGCAGCCCGACCAGCAACGGCTTGATCGAGGGTTTCGCGGTCCTGACCTCCGACGCCGGCCATGCACCGAACAGCGCGTCGTACCCGAACGATCCGGCCACCGGCCTGGGCATCTCTGGCCAGGTTTTCGGGCTCGACCCGCAAGCGCGCAAGGACTATGGCTATGCCGCCGTGGGTTCGCTCACGCCGATGGCCAAGAGCCTGATCGCCGCCGCTTACGGCCGTGGACCTGACCGTTCTTACATGGTCGGTGCTTCCAACGGCGGTCGCCATGCCATGGTCGCTGCCGCGCGCTTTGCGGCCGACTACGATGGCATCTTGGCAGGCTCGCCGGGCTTCAACCTGCCCAAGTCCCGCATCGCGGAGGAGTGGAGCAACCAGATCCTGATGGCCGCCGCGACGTCGATCGATCCGGTGACCAACCGGCCGGCGATCTGGAGCGCGCTATCGCTCGCCGACATGACTTACGCGAGCAATCGTGTGCTGGCCAAATGCGATGCGCTGGACGGTGCGGTCGATGGCATGGTGCAGGACGTGCAGGGATGCCAGAGCGCATTCTCGCTGGCCAACGACGTCGCCACCTGCGCTGCCGGCCAAGCGCCTGACGGCACCTGCTTGAGCGCGGTGCAAAAAACGGCATTGGCCAAGATGTTCGCCGGTCCCAAGAACTCGGCCGGCAAAGCGCTCTACTCCGATTGGCCCTGGACCAACGGCATCTATGGTGCCAACTGGCGCGGCTACATGACGGGCGTCACTAGCGGTACGGGCGCCGGCACGAACAAGTACGGCAATAACGTGGGCTTCGTGTCGGCGGCGGCGTTCATCTTCAGCACGCCGCCCGCCGACCCGACCGTGATGACCGGCCTGGGCCCCACGATGATCGACTGGACGTTGAACTACGACTTCGACAAGGCCGAAGCGTTGATCAACGGAACGACTCCGGTGTTCACCGAATCGTCGATGTCGTTCATGACGCCGCCCGACCCTACCAACCTGAGCAAGCTGCGCGATCGCGGCGCCAAATTGATCGTGTTCCATGGCACGGCCGATCCGGTGTTCTCCTACAACGACACGATCGCCTGGTACAAGGGCCTGGCGGCCGCCAACAATGGCGACGCCAGCAACTTCGCGCGGGTGTTCGACGTCGCGGGCATGACCCACACGGCTGGCGGGCCGTCGACCGATCAGTTCGACTTCTTGACGGCTCTGGTCGCGTGGGTGGAGAAAGGCCAGGCGCCCGACAGCGTGATCGGCACGACGCGTACCGCGGCGCAGAATCCGGACATGACCGGCTCAGGCATCCCGCCCGGACGTACTCGCCCGTTGTGCCCATACCCGAAGTTCCCGAAATACAAGGGCACCGGAAGTCTCGACGACGCAGCGAATTTCTCCTGTCAATAGGGCCGAATTGCGCTCGGGTGGGGGCGACGCATTGAGATCGCCGAGACGCTTCGCCGGGGCCTTCACAGCGCATCTATCCCAAGTTCTTCTGTTTACCCAGGCATCGATCGACACCGGATCAAATCATGATCAAGACTTCCACCGCTCCCCTTGCCGCTCTGCTCTTGCGCGTGAGCCTGGGCATCATGTTTCTGGCCCACGTAAGCCTCAAGATTTTCGTCTTCGGCGTCCCCGGGTTTGTCGGCTACTTCGGCTCACTCGGGCTGCCAGCCGCCCTTGCCTATGCCGTTATCGTGCTGGAACTGTTGGGCGGAATCGCGCTGATTCTCGGGGTCTACGCGCCCCGGATTGCTCTTCCCTTGGCGGTGGAGTTGCTCGGCACGATTGCGTTTGTGCACGGTGCGAACGGCTGGCTCTTCAGCGGCAAGGGCGGCGGCTGGGAGTTCCCAGCGTTCTGGGTCGTGGGCTTGATTGTCTTGTTCCTCCTTGGCGACGGCATGATGGCCTTGAAGCCCGTCAAGCGTGAGGACATCTGAGTTGGGACCAGTAGCCCTCGCAGACACCCTCGATCCGGTGCGACGCGAAGGACACTTCTTCGACGTAGACGACCGGCGTCGGTGACTCCGGTAGTTGGAGAGCATCCAGAAGCTGCGGGTGTGCGGTGCAGCAAAGCAGTCCTTGGCGACGCAAACCAGGGGCGCCTTCTGGGCAACAGTCCTGCAGTTGAAGATTTGCTGCAGTGCAGGCCCCCAAGAATTGGATGCTCTCCAGCACGGCGCGCAGTTGCAGGATCTCCTGCCAAGATGCCCCGGTTTCCATCGCCGAAGCTTACTTTGCTGCACTGCACACCCCCAAGAAATGGATGGACTCCAAGCATGTCGACCACGAGCGGTTCGTGCGGGCGCTGTGCGAGATCGAACCCGTGGTCGCCGAGGTTCGCAGCCTTGCGCGTGAGTTCCTCGGACTCATGCACCGGCGACGTCCACGGGAATTCGACCGTTGGCTCATGCGTTTGTCCAAGTGCAGCGCGCCTGAGATGCGAAGTTTCGCGGGTAGCTTGCGCAACGACTTGGCTGTCGTGCGGGCGGCCTTCACGCCGCCCTGGAGCAATGGCAAGACGGAGGGCCATGTCAACCGCTTGAAGTACCTCAAGCGCCAGATGTACGCGCGGGCAAGCGTCGAGTTGCTACGGCTGCGAGTTCTGGGCTCGAACTGACGCGTAAAGGCACGCATCGATGTCGCCGCGGCGGCCCATCGATGAAGCCGGCGACTTTGCACGAACCGCCTGCGCTCGCGGATTGGATAGCCGGGACCAAACTGTGCCAGTCCGGATCCGGAGACCCGATCCCTTCGAATATTCCGCACCATGCACATCGCCACATCCGCGTCACACAAAGTGCGGAAGACCCGAAAAAATCCCCCGAAACCGGGACCACTGGTCGGGTAACATTTCTCCGTGAGGCAACACGCGCCTCAAAGCAGTTGACGCCGGGCACTGGCTTACTGCTTCCGGTGCAACAGTTCCAGAAACTGTTCCGCTGGCGTACTGAGCGGCCGGTCGCTGCGCACGATGCTGCCGTAGGTCGCGAGCTTGTGCCGGATCGCGTAGCGCACGATGCTGAGCACGCCGTGCTCGGCGTCCCGCCGCGCGACCGTCGCCGGGATCACGCCGATCATCCGGGACTTGCAAATCAGGTTGATGGTCGTGAGTATCGAACCGGTCTCGACCAGGCCGCGCGGCATCGCCGCGTGGTGCACCTGGAACTCGCGCTCGATCACGTCGCGCATGGGGCTGTGCGCCGGCTGCAGGATCCATGGGTAGTCCAGCAGATCGGCGAAGGCCACGCGTGACTGCCCGGCCAGCGGATGCTCGTTGCCGACAACCACCGCCAAGGACTCGTCCTCAATGGCCTTGAAGGTGCAGATCGCCGCTTCGGGACCCACGGGGCGCCCCACCACGACCTCGAGCACACCCTCGTGCAGCTGGGCGAGCAGCTTGTCGCTGGTGTCCACCGCAATTTCGATGGCCAACAAGGGATGGGTCGCCTTGAGTTCGGTGAGCGCATCGGTCAGCCGGCCGGGCGAGGCGGCCATGATGCTGCCGAGCGAGAACTTGCCAACGCTGCCGAGCTGGAACTCATGCAGTTCGCGATTGAGCGCCTCCATGCTGCCGCGAATCCCCCTGAAGTAACCCATCACGCGCTCGCCCGCGGCGTTGAGCCGCAGACCGCGCCCGGCTCGCTCGAACAGCGGCTGGCCCAGTGCGCTCTCGAGCTCGTGAAGCATCTTGGTGGCGGCCGGCTGCGTCAGGCCAAGTTGATCGGCGGCGGCGCGCAGGGTGCGCCGTTCTTCCACTGCCAGCATCAGCGCAACCTGCCTCATGCGAACGCGGTTGAGCAGTTGGGGGGTCGAATCCTGTTTGTCGATGGAGCCCACGATTGATTACCTCTGGATATTGATCGATCAAGAGTTTTCAGTTTACGCATATCAATCGCATCCCTACGATTGCCGCCAACGATTCCTCGAAACAGTCTGGAGACAAGCAGATGAAGAAGCTCATGGCGGCTGCGGCCGCAGGGGTGCTGGCGCTCGCCACGGGCGCCGTGCAGGCCCAGGATTGGCCCACCCGCCCGATCAGGATCATGGTCGGCTCCGCGGCTGGCGGCGGCACCGACGCGATGGCCCGCGCGGTGGCCGACCGGCTCGGCCCTTTGCTCAAACAGCCGGTGGTGGTCGAGAACCGGCCCGGCGCTTCCAACACCCTGGCAGCCGATGCCACGGCCAAGTCCACCGACGGCCACACCATGGTCATGGGCGTGGTCACGGCGCACGCGATCGCACCGCACCTGCTCAAGCTGAATTACGACAGCAACCGCGATCTGGTGCCGGTCGCCTTCGTCGGCGCGGTGCCCAACGTGCTGGTGGTCAGCAACAGCGTGCCGGCAGACTCGGTTCAGGCGCTGATCAAGCTGGCCCGGCAGGAACCCGGGAAGCTCAACTACGCCACCAGCGGCGCCGGCAGCACCCAGCACATTGCGGCAGAGCTGTTCAAGGATGCGACCGGCGTCGACATCACGCACGTGCCCTACAAGGGCAGCGGCCCTGCGCTGGTCGACCTGATCGGCGGTCAGGTGCAGCTGAGCTTCGACACCCTGCCTTCGGCGATCGGCCAGATCAGGAACGGCAAGGTCCGCGCGCTGGCGGTGACCACCGCCAAGCGCAATGCGCAACTGCCCAACGTGCCGACCCTGGCCGAAGCGGGCGTGCCGCACGTCGAGATGAGCGCCTGGTACGGCATCTACATGCCCGCTGCAACGCCCACGGCGGTGCAGGACAAGGTGCACGCCGCCCTGAACCAGGTGCTCGCGATGCCCGAGACCCGGACCCGCCTCGATGCCATCGGCGCCGAGATCACGCCCATGACCCAGGCGCAGTTCGCGCAGTTCCACGCCGCCGAATACAAGCGCTTCGGCGAGGTCATCAAGAGAAACCACATCCGTCTGGATTGACATGACGAACACAACCTCCCTTCCCGTTGTCGCGCTCACCCTTGGCGACCCTGCCGGCATCGGCGCCGAACTGATCGCCAAGCTGTTGGCCAAGCCTGAAGCCACGGCGTTCGCCAACATCGTGCTGGTCGGCGACCGCTGGCTGTGGGACGAAGGCCAACGCATCGCCGGCATCTCCGTCGTCACCGACGAGGTGCATTCGCTGGCCGAGGTGCGTGGGCGCGCCGGCACGACGCGCCCTGCATTCCTGGCTGCATCCAGCATCGACCCTGCGCTGGTGCAGCGCGGCCAAGCCGCGGCGCCGGGCGGCCGTTCGGTCCTGCAGATGCTCGACCAGTGCATGGACGCGACGCTGGCCGGCGAGGTTGACGCGATCTGCTTCGCACCGCTCAACAAGCACGCCATGAAGATCGGCGGCATGCAGCACGAGGACGAGCTGCACCATTTCGCGGAGCACCTGGGCGTTRCCGGCTACTTCTGCGAGTTCAACACCCTCGGTGAACTCTGGACCTCGCGCATCTCCTCGCACGTGCCGCTGAAGGACGTGGCCAGCTACCTGAGCGTGGAGCGTATCGAGCAAGCAGCCGAACTGATCTACGACTCGCTCTTGGCCAACGGCGTAGCGCAACCCAAGATTGCCGTTGCGGCCTTCAATCCGCACGGCGGCGATGGGGGCCTGTGCGGGCGCGAAGAGGTCGACATCATCATCCCGGCCGTGCAGCGCCTGCAGGCGCGCGACTGGCCGACCGAGTCACCCTTCCACGGCCCCTTCCCGGCGGACACCATCTTCCTGAAGGCGCAGGCGGGCGACTACCAGGCCGTCGTCACCATGTACCACGACCAGGGCCAGATCGCCATCAAGCTGATGGGATTTAGCCGCGGCGTCACGGTGCAGGGCGGGCTGCCGATCCCAATCACCACACCGGCGCACGGCACCGCCTACGACATCGCGGGCCAGGGCAAGGCCAGCGTCGAAGCCATGTGGCAGGCCTTCCGCATCGCGAGCCGCATGGGCGCTGCGCACCGCCTCGCCCACCACACACCCGCTTGAACCCCTCCCCCACCAGAGAGACACCATGAAGATCAAATCCGTCCGCGCCCGCGTTTTCGAATGGAAGGGCAAGACCGTTCCGCCCCAGGGCAACTTCTGCTCCAACGCGATGGACCTGCTCTATTCGCCGGCCGAGACCATGAGCACCTTCCGCTTCCATGCCTGGACGGTGGTCGAGATCGAGACCGACGACGGCATCGTCGGCCTCGGCAACGTGGCGCTGGCGCCGGGCATCGCCAAGGCCATCATCGACCAGTACCTGGCGCCGCTGGT
>NZ_JBFUHO010000114.1:0-10205 GCF_056402355.1 Variovorax sp. P4_B11 | reverse complement strand
CGCGTTGACGCCGCAATCGCGAGCCAGCTTCGCTATCGATACCCCGGGCTCACGACAAGCCAGGACCAACTCGCGCTTGGCCTGCTCGTCGTAGATGCTGCGACCATCGCGCTTGTGCCCGACAACCAGGCGCCGCGCCAACTCTGAAATCCAATCTGACATTACGTGCCCACGTTCCTGTACATGGGTACGTAGCCTCTCAGTTYATCGCGCTCGACGGAAGGGCGTGGTTTATTGCGCGCTTACGAAGCTGCAGCGGATCTCTGACGCTTTGCCTTCACGGTTCGCTCATGGGTCTGACGGGCGTGTCAGTCAGGATCCGTGCGGCTCGTGGAATCGTCGGCAGCGCCCTGCCCGTCAGCATCAGGCGCCGCCGATGCACTGTGTTGGAGCCGCCCGTCCGACCCTCCTAATTACTCGCGGTGGGCATCGCGAATTCCGCCCCCTTTTGCAATGCTCTCTGACCAGCGCTGCATGTCCAGCGTAGCGGCGCGAGCCGACAGCAGTTCGAGCGCGCCTTGTGGGTCGCTATGTGGACAAGAGGCCTTCCGGCCTGATTCCTCGTACGGATTCAACCGGTCGACCGGTTGAATCCGCACCGCATTGCGGCCGCTGGCCCTCAATCTCCCTTGATACCTTGCACGCGGATCAACTCCGCCCACCGTGTGTATTCGCTGCAGATCAGGCGATCGAGCACTTCGGGCGAGCCGCCCGCCGGGGTAATGCCCATAGCGACCATCCTGTCGCGCACTGCCGGTTGATTCAGCGCGTTGTTGAACGCGGTATTGAGCCGCCGGATCGCCGGCTCAGGCGTGCCCGCCGGGGCCGCGAAGGCGTACCACGGCTCGATGACGAAGCCGGCAAAACCCAGTTCTTCCATCGTCGGGACGTCCGGCAGATTGGCCGAGCGCGTCTTGCCCGTCACCGCCAGCGCACGCACCTTGCCCTGCTTGATGAAGGGCAGGATGGAAGGCTCGTTGTCGAAGAACACCGGGACCTGGCCGCCGATGACGTCGGTGATTGCAGGCCCCGATCCCTTGTAGGGCACATGCGTCATCTCGATGCCCGCCATCTTCTTGAGCAACTCGGCGGCGAGGTGGTTGGACGCCCCCACGCCAGAAGACGCGTAGGCCATCGGCTTGCGCCTGGCCTGGTCGACCAGATCCTTCACGCTGCCTATGCCCGCATCGTTGCTGACGGTGAGCACATTGATCGATGCGCCCAGCAAGATCACCGGCGCCATGTCCTTGAACAGGTCGTAGCCGACGTTCTTGTACAGGCTCGGATTGATGGCGCAGCTGCCGATGCTGCACTGGACCAGCGTGTAGCCGTCGGCCGGCGCCTTCAGCGCCGACGCCGTTCCCACGCTGCCGGCGGCTCCGGCACGGTTGTCGACGATGACGGGCTGGCCCAGCTCCGTCGCCACCGCGTTGGCAAGCAGGCGCCCGACCACGTCCGCGCTTCCACCGGGCGGAACCGGGATGACCAGCTTCACAGGGTGGGCTGGATAGGTCTGTGCGGCGACAGGCAAGCTCGCAGCAGCGACAAGGCCGAACAGGACGGCGGCGAAGAATCGGCGTTCCATGTTATTTCCAGCCGTCGACCAGCCGCTTGAGCTGCATCAGGTCCGCTTCCGGCAGCGGCCAGGTGCTGGGCGGCCGGGCCGCGCCGCAGTCCCGCCCGGCGTATCGCAGCGCCGCTTTCACCACGCTCACGTTCGAGCCGTTGCGCTCATGCGTGCGCAATTCCTCGAAGGCCGCGATGCCGCCGATCAATTCCATCGCCGGCGTGTAATCCCCTTTCGCAAGCGCGGCGTGAATGCGCACGGACAGGTCGGGCCGCACGTTGATCAGCCCCGAGGTGAAGCCGCGGGCGCCCACCGCATACATCGGCGGGGCCCAGGGCTCGGCCAGGCCGCACACCCAGGCCAGGCCGCGATCGGCCACCTGTGCCATGGCCTGGACCAGGCGCAAGGGCGTGGGCGACGCCCATTTCACGCCGATGACCTGCGGAATGCGGCACAGGGCTTCGATCACCGGCAGGCCGATCGCGTCGTCTCGCAGATAGAGCACCACAGGTAGGCCGTCCGCCGCATCGGCAATCCGGCGCACATAGGTGACCACCCCGCTGGGCGCGACGAAGGGATCAGTCAGCTGATGCACCATCAGGGCAGCGGCACCTGCCTCGCGTGAGGCGCGCGCCAGGGCGCAGGCGTCGTGAACGCTGCGCCCCACTCCACCCAGCAAGGGCACGCGGCCACGGACATGTTCCGCCGCGGCATGCACCATGCGCTCGGCCTCCGCCATGGTCAGGCCGAAGAACTCGCTGGTGTTGCCGTTGGCAACCAGCACATGAACGCCGGCCTCGATGGCGCGGTCGACGACGGGCCCCAGGCGATCCGGCGCGATGTGGTCCGCATCGTCGAAGGGCGTCACCAGGATGCCGGAGATTCCGTCCAGGGCGGTCCTGAGGGAAGTTGTTGATTCAGTCATGTTGTCGGTTCCGTGTAGTCAATGGTGATGAGCTGACCGCCCTGGAAGCGCAGGCCCTTGCGCAGGATGCTGGCGACGGTGCCGCCGGCGCCGCTCAAAGCGACTTTTGTCATTGGCTTACCTCGACAGAGAAGAGACGGACAGGCGCAGGCTGCATGCCATCGCCTCGCCGGGCGCGAGCACCCGCCAGCCGGTGTCGGCGCGCGCCGCGGCCAGGTTGGCGGCATCCGCGACATGCGAGACCGGTTCCACGCAGAAGTACGCTCCCGGACCCGGCCGATGCAACACCAGGTGCTGCAGCGCGGAGCTGGCCAGCAGCTCGATCGCGGGACCATCGGGCGCCGCCATCCGCGTTTGTCCGTTCCACGCGCCGTAGTAGCGCGTGCATTCGACATCGGGCAAGGCGCTCGCCGACGCGTAGTCGTCCGCCGGACCGGTCGGCACCGGAGTGCTCGCGAGGAATTCGGCGTCCGCCGGCCAGACGGTGCGCGCATCGAACTGCAGGCTGTGCGCGAAGCGGGCCGGGAAATAGGGATGGAAGCCGCAACCGCTTGGCATCGGCTCCCGGTCCTCGTTGGTGACCCGCAGGTTCAGCGAGATGCCTGCGGCGTCGAGCTCCACCACCTGCTCGGCCCGAAAAGCCCACGGCCAGCCGTGATCCCCCGGCACATGGCCATAGGTCATGGTGGCGCGGTCCGCTGCGTGTTGCTCGAGGCGCCATGGCCGCTGCTGGCTGACGCCGTGCAGCGCGTGCCGTTCCCCCGGATGGAGCGGCAACTGCACCCCGCCCTGCGTGCCGGCCAAGCGGCCGTCGCGGACGCGGTTCGAGAACGGCACCAGGGGATAGCAGCCGGCCTTGGGCCACTGCGTGGATTCGAAACCGGCGGCGCGCACGGCGTCGGCGAGCGGCACCAGCCAGTCGATTGTTTCGCCCGCGGCTGTGCCGGAGCTGAGGCTGGTGATGCGTCCGCCGGCAGCCGGCGCCAGCGTCGCTGTCAGCGCTCCGCTGCGCAGCGTGGTGTCGGGTGTCACGCTCAGATGCATCGCCATCCGCTCACAACTTCGAACTGCGGATGGTGACGTCAGGCCGCTGCAGCAACGCCGGCGACAGCGCCAAGCCCAGACCCGCGCCGGGCGGAACCGTTGCATAGCCAGCGCGGACATCGGGCAATTGCGTCACGAGTTCGCGGTACCAGCCCCCCAGGTACGCGCGCACCACTTCCTGCAGCACCACATTGGTCGTGCTCATCGCCAGATGGAGCGACGCCGCGAGCACGACCGGGCCGGTGCAGTCATGCGGCGCGACCGGCTTGTGAAAGGCCTTCGCCAGGGCCGCGATCTTCCTAGCTTCGGAGAGACCCCCGACCCAGCCCAGGTCCAGCATCACATAGTCCACCGCATTGTTCTTGAGTAGCTGGATGAATGGCTGGACGGTGGCCAGCGTCTCGCTGCCGCAGACCGGAATACGGGTGCGCGAACGGAATTCGGCGATCGTGTCCAGGTTGGACATCTGGATCGGGTCCTCGATCCAGTAGGGCTTGAACTCCTCGAGCGCCTGCGCGATCCGCACGGCCATCGGCAGGTTCCACATCGAATGGAGTTCCACCATGATGTCCATCTCGTAGCCGACAGCGCGCCGGATTTCGCGGAATGGCTCGAGTGCGGTGTCCAGGTCCCGTGCCGAAATCGACTGCCCGCCGCTGGCCTGGGCGAAGGGATCGAAGGGCCAGATCTTCATCGCCTTGTAGCCCTCGGACAGCAGGCTTTCGGCCAACGCCGCCGGGCGCTTGACGAATGCAACCTGGTCCTCGTAAGGCCCTTCCGGCGCGACGTCGGCGCTGGCCTGCGTCACCGAGCGGCGCTGTGGGGCCTTGTTGTAGGTGTAGCCCGCGCAGGTGTTGTAGACCGGGACGCGTTCGCGCACGGCGCCGCCGAGCAACTGGTAGAGCGGCTGTTGCGTGACCTGGCCGAACAGATCCCACAGCGCGATGTCGACCGCCGAAGCGGCGCGCGTTTCGGCGCCGCTGCTGGCAAAGCCGACATAGCCGTACAGAAGGTGCTGGCTGTGAGCTTCGATGGCGAGCGGATCCTTTCCCAGCAGGTAGGGCGCGACCAGTTCATGGATCTGCGCCTGCACGGCTTGGGCGCCACGAAAGGTTTCCCCCAGGCCCACCAGGCCGGTGTCGGTGTGGATCTGCACCCACAGGATGTTGGGATAGGCGGCCGCGTGGACCGTATCGACTTGCGTGATCTTCATGGGGGGTCGGCCTCACGCCGTTTTTGGATGTTCCTTGACGCGGCTGACTAGCTGCGTCGGGTTGACGAACTGCAGCGCGATCAGCAGCCAGGCCAGCGTGACCGCCATGTAGACCATCGCCATCGCATCGACGGATTGCGGCGCACGAACGCCCGCTGCGAAAACCGCGTAATAGAGGGCCACCACCAGCGTCTGCGAATCCGGGCCGGCGGTCAGGAAGGTGAGCTCGAACATGCCGATGGTGCGCACCAGCACCAGCAGGGATGCCGCCAGGATGCCCGGGGCCAGCAGCGGCAACAGCACGTGCCAGAACAGCTTGAAGGTGTTGGCGCCGAACACGCGGGCGGCGGATTCGAGGTTGGCATCGATCTGCTCGATGAACGGCGTCATCACCAGGATCATGAACGGCACGGCCGGAATCATGTTCGCCAGGATCACGCCGAAGATGGTGCCCGCGATGTGAGCCTGGTACATCACGGTCGCCAACGGAATGCCGTAAGTGATCGGCGGGATCATCAGCGGCAGCAGGAACAGCCCCATCAGCAGGTTCTTGCCGCGGAAGTTGCGCCGCGCCAGCGCGTAGGCCGCCGGCACGCCGATCAGGATCGACAGGAACACGACGGCGGCGACCACCTCGATCGTCACCCACAGCACGCTGTCGAGCTGGAACTCCTTCCAGGCGGTCTGGTACCAGTTGAATGTGAATCCATCGGGCAGCCAGGTGCCGAGCCAGCGGCGGGCCAGCGAGCTGGTGCCGACCGCGGCCACCATGAATGCGACATTGATGATGAAGAAGCCCATCACCAGTGCGACCAGCGACTTCCATAGTTTCATCAGCAGGCGATGCGTATCCATGGTCAACCTTTTCCGCCGGAGACGGGTCCCCGATAGAAAGTCCCGCGCGCTCCCAGGACCGCGGCAACGACGAACAGTTGCACCACGCCCATCAGCATCGCGACGGCCGAAGCCATGGAATAGTCGTAGCGCTCGAAGGCGGCCTCATACGCCGCGATCGAGATCACGCGAGTGGCGCCAGCCGGCGATCCGAGCAGGACCGCCGACGGAAACACCGAGAAGGCCTGCACGAACGACAGCGCGAAGGCCATCGCCAGTCCCGGGACCAGCAGCGGCAGATAGATATGCCGGAACTGGTTCCACGGCGTTGCGCCCAGGGTCGAGGCTGCGCGTGGCAGGTTGGGGTCGATGCCGGTGATGTACGACAGCGTGAGCAGGAACGCGAACGGGAAACCCGAAATGATCAGCGAAATCAGGACGCCCCAGTAGTTGTGCGTCAGCCGGATCGGGCCTTCGTAGATGTGCAGCCACTGGAGCGACTGCGACAGCCAGCCCTTGGGGCCGAAGTAGCCGAGCATGCCCTCGGCGATCAGGACGGTGCCCAGCGTCAACGGAATCACCAGCAGCGTGGTGATCAATTTCTGGACGCGGCTGCTGCGGCGCATCTGATAGGCGATCGGCAGCGCCACGCCGACGTTGATCACGGTGGCGGGAATGGCCAGCTTGAGCGTGGTCCACACCGTGTCGCGCAGGTTGTCGGTGGTGAAGAACTGCGTGTAGTTCGCCAGCCAGTTGCCTTCCATCGGACGGAACGATAACTGCAAGCCGTAGAGGAACGGGTAGACGAACAGCACCACCATGAACAGCGTCGCCGGCACCAGCAGCAGCAGGGACCGATCGAACGAGGACGGGCTGGCGCTGGTCATGGCACCATGCCCGCGGCTGTATCGACTGGATAGGCCAGCGCCTTGTCCGGCGCAATGGCCAGCGTGACCGGATCGCCGACGCGCAGGCGCGCCGTCGTGCGCACGATCAGCTTGAGGCCGCCGGCCACTTCGACGTCGACGATGTTGTCGTGGCCGCAGTATTCGACATTGAGCACCTGGGCGGCGAAGCTGTTGTTCACCGGTGACGAGACGACGTCGAATTCCTCAGGCCGGATCGCGAGCATCGCCTTGCCGCCGGTCAGCGGCTGCATTGCCCGCGCGGTAAGCGCCAGGCCGCCGCCGGCGAGTTGCACCGTCGCACCGCCCCCCGAGCGCACGTTCAGCGCCACCAGGTTGCGATAGCCCATGAAGCGGGCCACGTCCAGGTTGGCCGGCTCCGCGTAAATGCGCTGTGGTTCGGCAATCTGCTGCGCCACGCCGTCCTTCATGACGACCACGCGATCGGCCAGCGACAGCGCCTCATCCTGATCGTGGGTGACGTAGATCGTCGATCGTCCCAGCTCGCGGTGAATGCGCCGGATCTCGGCGCGCATCTCCAGCCGCAACTTGGCGTCGAGATTCGACAAGGGCTCGTCCATCAGCACCAAGGGCGGCTCGATGACGATCGCCCGGGCAATCGCGACCCGCTGCTGCTGTCCGCCGGACAACTGGCCGGGCAGCTTGTGCGCCTGCGAATTCAGCTGCACCAGGTCCAGCGCCCGCTTCACGCGCTGCGCCGACTCGGCGGCGGGCACGCCGCGCATCGCCAGCCCGAACGCAACATTGCGCGCCACGCTCATGTGCGGAAAGAGCGCGTAGTTCTGGAACACCATGCCAAAGCCCCGTTTTTCAGGCGGCAGCACATCGATTCGCGTGTCGTCGAGCCAGATGCCTCCATCCGTCAAGGGCAGCAGCCCGGCCAGGCAGTTGAGGGCCGTCGACTTGCCGCAGCCCGAGGGTCCGAGCAGCGCGATGAACTCGCCGCGCTTGACCGTCATGGTCAAGGCATCGAGCGCGGTGAAGCTCTGCACGCCCTTGCCCGCGGCAAAGCGGCGGGTGACGCCATCGAGGCGCAACTCGGAAAAGTCTGAAGTCATGGAGACGCAATCCTGGAAAAGAAGCAGCCTGCAAGCGCCCACATGGGCGCTTGCGGCGTCGGTCGGGCGCGGTGCGCGCCGCGAATCACTTGGTCTTGCGGGTGCCGATGTCCTGGTCCCAGCGGCGGAATGCATCGACCATGGCCTTGGGCTCGAGCGGTACGGCATGAGGGAACTGGGCCAGCCACTTGTCGTAGTCAGGCCGTCCGAACTCCTTGATCACGTCCTGGCTTTCCTTTGGTGCCAGCGACAGCGGCACGTCGTTGACCGCAGGGCCCGGATAGAAATAGCCCTTGTCATAGGTCATCGCCTGCTGCTGCGGCTTGAGCAGGAAAGCCATCAGGTCGAGCACCACCGCTTGCTTCTCCGGCGGGACGCCCTTGGGAATCACGATGTAGTGCGCGTCGTTGACCCACGTCATGCCCTTGAACGGCAGCACCTGGAAGTTCTTCGGCACGATGCCCAGCGCCCTGGGGTTGATGTCCCAGCCCGTCACCGTCAGCGTCATATCGCGCGAGCCTTCGCCCAGTTCCTTCATCACGGCTGCGGTTCCCGTCGGGTAGTACTCGATGCAGGAGTCGAGGTCCTTCAGATAAGCCCAGGTCTTGTCCCAGCCGTTGATTGGATCGGCAGGATTCTTGTCACCCAGCAGATAGGGCAGCCCCATCATGAAGGTGCGCCCCGGACCGGAGTTGGCGGGCCGTGCATAGATCAACTTGTTGGGATTGGCCTTGCACCAGGCCAGCAGTTCCTGGGGCGTCGTCGGCGGCGTCTTGACCTTGTCGGGGTTGAACTCGACCAGCGGGCCGGCAGGCATGAAGACGATGGCCAGGCCGTGGTCCTTCGCCAGCGCGTGCATCTTGTAGGCGTTGGGAAGGTAGTTCTCCTGCAGCTTGGGGAACTTGGCCGCGTAATCGGGGAATAGCTTGACCCACAGGTTCATTTCGAGGCCGGCGGCGAGCGCATCGGTGCCGACAATGATCATGTCGATGTCACTGCGGCCCGCGTTCTGCATCGCCTTGATCTTGGCCGGGATCTCGGGCGCGGGCGCCTTGGTGAAGGTGAACTTGGAGACCAGCTTGGGGTTTTGCGCCTGGTATGCCTCAAAAGCCCCCTGCGTCAGCGCCAGGTTGCCTGCGGCGTCGATCACGTTGATCACCACCGGAGACTTTGGCAGTTCCTGTGCCCGGACCAGGCCGATGCCGGCACAGCCCGCCGCCCCGAGAACAGCCGCAATGAGGGCGCGGCGATGCCGTGAGAGGGAAACTGGGCGCATTTCGGTATCTCCTGATGGATGGACTTGGCAGGCAGGGAGTTTGTAAGACAACTTTTCAGTTGTCACTTGGGTTTTTACCTAGCCCACTGATCACGCCACCATGGGCGGACAGAAGGACACCGCGGGATAGCGACTCACTGCGCTCGGTCAATTCCGAAGATCCGCTATAGTTGTCTGACAAAGACTCTCGGGTACCGGTTCGATGGCGGAACACTTGCTAGACGTCAACGGCGGCTCGTTGCCCGACCAGATCTACTCCCGGATGGTCGAAGCCATCCTGCGCGGGGACTACGTCAACTCGAAAATGCTGCCGACGGAAAGCGAACTGGCTTCCCAGTTCGGGGTCTCGCGGCCGACCGTCCGGGAGGCGCTGTCGAGGCTGCGATCGGATGGAATCATCGAATCCCGGCGCGGCTCCGGCAGCCATGTCGTGCGCGCCCCCGGCACACCGGCATCGAGCATGCCCCCCATCAGGAACTACTCGGACATCGAGCGGTATTACGCCTACCGCACAGTTGTTGAATCGGGGGCGGCGGCCGCTGCTGCGGAGACCCGCACTGCCGACGACCTGGCGTCGATCAGGGCCTGCCTGGAAGCGCAGACCCTGGCCATGGAGGGTGGAAACAAGGGCATTGAAGAAGACGTCCGGTTCCATATGGCGATTGCGAGGGCCTCGCATAACCAGTTCTTCATGGCCGCCGTTGAAACGAGTGTCGCGCCCATTAGGCAATTCATGGAACTGGCGCGCAGTGTGCGATCGAAGATGACCATCGAGCGTGTCCGGCTGGTCCAGATGGAGCACCAGCAGATCCTCGACGCCATCGAGAAGAGATCCCCGGCCGACGCCGCCGAGACAACACGGATCCATATCCTCAACGCCAAGCGACGGATCTTCGATGCAGCGAAATTGCGGTAGAGCGCGACGGCCTGGCCGCCCACAAGGTTTGCTCCATCCCTACCCGCGCGGCAGCTATGCAGCGTCAGCCGTCGTTCGATGGCCGCGCCTGGATCTCGGCAGTCGGCCAGAAGCGGTCTTACGGTCGAACCCCGATGCGGCCGCCCGCCAGCAACTGATGCAGCAACACTGGCAGAGCATGCAAAGCTACATGGGACAGATGCGCGACCGATGGGGCATGGGGCATTCGATCTTCCCGACCTTCACGTCGGCCAACGCCTCGGCAATGGCGACCGGGCGCGGCTCTTGCGTAGGGCTTGCATCCAACCAAGTGGAGCGACCTTATGAAACCCGTCTCCGAACTCCTCAAGCGCCGCAACTCTGCCCCCTGGCGGATCGATCCGAACGCCACCGTGCTGGAGGCGCTCCAACTCCTGTCCGACTACGAGGTCGGAGCACTCATGGTG
>NZ_JBFUHO010000113.1:0-10232 GCF_056402355.1 Variovorax sp. P4_B11 | reverse complement strand
GCGCCGGGCTGGCGACCGTCTTGTCGCCGCCGTCGGCGCCCTTCTTGCCGCCATCGCGGAAATCGGTCACGTACCAGCCCGAGCCCTTGAGCTGGAAGCCGGCGGCCGTGAGCTGCTTGCTGAACGCACTCGCGCCGCAAGCCGGGCACTCCGAGAGCGGCGCATCGGACATTTTCTGCAGCACGTCCTTGGCAAAGCCGCAGGCGCTGCACTTGTAGGCGTAGATAGGCATGGGATTGGAAGCGAGAGGAGCGGCCGGCGGCCGCTCGCAAAGCCCTCGATTATAAGGCTGCCCCCTGCCCCGCGCGCCGGCCGCGGATCTCAGAACAGACGCACGCGCACCAGCACCTGCATCGCGATCAGTCCCAGCACGAAGCCCAGCCCCCCGTAGATGATCGCCTGCAACAACCGGTTGGTGCGCTTCTGGGCGGCCAGCAGCTCCAGCAGCTCGTGGCGATGGTCTGCCGGTCGATTTTCCAGGAAATCGTGCATCAGTCGAGGCAGCTGCGGCAACAGCTTCGCGTAGCGCGGCGCCTCGGCGCGCAGCTGCTCGAGCAGCTTGCGCGGGCCGATCTGGTCGGTCATCCACTTCTCGAGGAAGGGCTTGGCCGTGTGCCAGAGGTCCAGCTCGGGATCGAGCTGGCGGCCCAGCCCCTCGATGTTGAGCAAGGTCTTCTGCAGCAGCACCAGCTGCGGCTGGATCTCGACATGGAAGCGGCGCGAGGTCTGGAACAGGCGCATCAGCACCATGCCGAGCGAGATCTCCTTCAGCGGGCGGTCGAAGTAGGGCTCGCAGACGGTGCGGATCGCCGCCTCGAGTTCGTCGATGCGGGTGCCGTGAGGCACCCAGCCGCTCTCGAGGTGCAACTCGGCCACGCGCTTGTAGTCGCGGCGGAAGAAAGCCACGAAGTTCTGCGCCAGGTATTCCTTGTCCGACTCGGTCAGCGTGCCGATGATGCCGAAGTCGAGCGAGACATAGCGCCCGAAGCTTTCTGGCTCCAGGCTGACCTGGATGTTGCCGGGATGCATGTCGGCGTGGAAGAAGCCATCGCGGAAGACCTGGGTGAAGAAGATCGTGACGCCGTCGCGCGCCAGCTTCGGGATGTCGACGCCGGCCGCGCGAAGACGGTCGAGTTGCGCGATCGGCACGCCCTTCATGCGCTCCATCACCATCACCTCGGGATGGCAGAAGTCCCAGTACATCTCGGGAATCAGCACCAGCTTGAGCTTCTCCATGTTGCGCCGGAGCTGGGCCGAATTGGCCGCCTCGCGCACCAGGTCGAGCTCGTCGTGCAGGTACTTGTCGAACTCGGCCACGACCTCGCGCGGCTTCAGGCGCTTGCCATCGGCCGACAGGCCCTCGACCCAGCCGGCCATCATCGCCATCAACGCGAGGTCCTTCTCGATCACGTCGCGCATGCCCGGGCGCAGCACCTTGACCGCCGCCTCGCGCACCGAGCCGTCGGCCAGGCGCACCGTGGCGAAATGCACCTGCGCGATCGACGCGCTGGCCACCGGCGTCTCGTCGAACTGCACGAAGATGTCGCTCACCGGGCGCCGGAACGCACGCTCGATGGTCGCGATCGCGACCTTGGAAGGGAACGGCGGCACCCGGTCCTGCAGCCAGGCCAGCTCGTCGGCGATGTCGGGCGGCAGCAGGTCGCGCCGGGTCGACAGCACCTGGCCGAACTTGACGAAGATCGGGCCCAGCCGCTCGAGCGCCTCGCGCAGCCGCTGGCCGCGCGGCGCATCGAGATTGCGACCGACCGAGACGATGCGGGCCACCACCCGCAGCCAGGGCTTCTGGAAGCTCGTGAGGACGAGTTCGTCGAGGCCGTAGCGCAGTGCGACCCAGACGATGAAGACGCCGCGGTAGATCCGCCTCATTCGGCTGCAGGCCCGCCGGACTTGCCCGGACGCTGGCCGACGAACTGCCTCAGCGCCTCCACCACGCGGCGGGCGCCGCTGGCGATGGTGTGCGCCGGCACGTCGCCGATGGCCCGCGCCAGATCGTCCTCGACATCCCAGCGCACATGGTCGACCAGCCAGTTGACCTCGGCGGCCAGCTGCACGTCGCCCTCGATGCGAACCGCGGGCTTCTCGCCCTTGAAGGCGGCGCTGGCGAGGCCGAAAGGCGACGCCTCGGTGACAGCCAGCGTGAGTTCGGAAGCGGCGCCTTCAGGCGCGAGGTCGAGCAGGCCGGCTGGCGTCGGGACGAACTGCATCGTCACAAAGCGCCACTCGAACTTCACCACACGGCCCTGCAGCCGCAACAAGCGCTGCTGGGCTTCGGGTTCCTGCTGGAGCACGTGATTGAGAAAGAGCACCGCACGGTGCTGGATCTCGTGGACCGCCCAAGGGGGCGGCTGCAGGCGACTGCCGACGCGGTTGGCGAGGTCTTCCAGAAAGGCAAATGGGGACGATGGTGTAACCATCTCCGTATTATCAACTCGCCCCCAGGTTGCCCGCACTTCGTGTCCGGCGCCCACCCCCTACCGGGGGCAACACCAGCGGCCCGGCGAAGCCGGTTCCGCGGTGTTCCACCAACGGGCCTGGCTGCGCCGGCCGATAGAAGAGAGGCGCCGTGTTTGTTTGTTCTCCGGCGGCGCGCAGCGCACGCCTGTTCGTGGGCAGCCGCGGAACCGGCTTCGCCGGGCCGCTGGCTGCGCCCCCGGTAGGGGGTGGGCGCCCGGACACGAAGTGCGGGCAACCTGGGGGCGAGCCTTACTGCAATGCCTGGACGCCCGCCACGAGCCAGCCGCTGCTGCCCTTGGTGTCCTTGGTCATGTTCCAGACCTCGCGGAACGGGCTCGGGCCGGCCGACACGTCCTCGCGGATCATCCCGGAGAACTCGACGCTCGCCAGGTAGGCATCGGGCAGTTCCTCGATGCCGAGCAGCTTGGCATCGAGCATGACGACCTCGGTCTTGTTCGGCTGGCCACCGGTGTGGGTCTCGCGCTCGGCGAGTTGCTGGCGGATCTCGCCGACCATACCGTCGGTCATCATCGAGCGCAGCGTGCCGATGTCGGCGCGGTCCCAGGCATCCTGCAAGGTCACGAAGTTGCGCTTGGCCGCCGTCAGGAAGCCGTCGGTGTCGAAGCCGGCGGGAATGCCCCACGATTGCGGTCCGGCCAGCGCCGAGCCGATCATGCTGCCGCCCGCAGCGGCGGCACCGGCCATCGACGAGCCGCCCGTGCGGTCGGCCGGATGCTCGGGCAGGGACGCGCTGGGCTCGAAGGCGATGGCATTGCTCTCCCATGGCCGCGCCGAGGCATCGTTGCCGACGTTGCGAGGGCTGTACTGCGGCGGCGCCGTGGCATCCGCCGGGCTGCCCGCACCCTGGAAGGCGAAGCCACCGGCGCGCGGCGACGCAGCGGCACGCGAACGGGCCGAGAAGATGCGCCACACGACGACGGCCGCCAGCACCAGCAGACCGATCAGCAGGATGTTGCCGAAGGCGGCACCGAGGCCGAGCGAATGGGCCAGCCAGGCCAGACCCAGGCCGGCCGCGAGACCGCCGAGCATTCCGGCCCAGGGCCGCTTCGGTGCAGCCGCAGCCGGCGCCGCGGTCGCAGGATTGGCAGCGGTATTGGTCGCGCTCTGCGCCGGCGCGCCCGGGGTCGTGGGGGAGGCAGGCGGCGTGGCCTGGCGCTGCGTCACGTTGCTGGACTGCTTGCCGATCGAGCGACCGCCACCCATGCGGGCGGCACTGGCGTCGATGCTCACGACAGCCAAGGCGCACACCAACAACCAGGAACCCAAATTCTTCATGACGTCTCCTCAACGGCCAAAAACAGCTTCAACACTTGATTCCAACATGCAGGGCGACCACGCCGCCCGTCATGTTGTGATAGTCCACATGACCAAAACCGCCCTCCTTCA
Source organism: Variovorax sp. P4_B11 (assembly GCF_056402355.1). NCBI lineage: Bacteria > Pseudomonadati > Pseudomonadota > Betaproteobacteria > Burkholderiales > Comamonadaceae > Variovorax > Variovorax sp. P4_B11. The sequence continues at coordinate 6,350 of NZ_JBFUHO010000113.1, read as the reverse complement.
TGAGGGTCTTGAGATCTTCCTGGGACGGATGCATGCGAATCGACTCGGCCAGATAGCGGTAGCTGGCATCGTCTCCGGCCACCACCTTGCCGAGACGCGGCAGCACGCTGAACGAATACCAGTCGTAGGCCTTCTGCAGCGGCTTGGCAACCTTGGAGAACTCGAGCACCAGCAACCTGCCGCGCGGCTTCAGCACGCGGTTCATTTCTTTCAGCGCGACGTCCTTGTGGGTCATGTTGCGCAGCCCGAAGGCGACCGTCACGACGTCGAAATGGTTGTCGGGGAAAGGCAGCTTCTCGGCATCGCAGACCAGCGTCGGCAAGGCGACGCCGGCATCGAGCAGGCGGTCGCGGCCGGTGCGCAGCATGGCTTCATTGATGTCGGTGTGAACCACCTCGCCGCTGGCGCCCACCTTCTTGGCGAAGGCCAAAGCCAGGTCGCCCGTGCCGCCGGCGATGTCCAGCACCTTCGAGCCCTCGCCGACGTTGGCGACCATCACCGTGTAGGCCTTCCAGGCACGGTGAAGGCCCATCGACATCAGGTCGTTCATGAGGTCGTAGCGCGAGGCGACCGAATCGAAGACCCCGCGCACGCGCTTGGCCTTGTCGCTTTCGTCGACCGATTCGAATCCGAAATGGGTGGTGCTCATAGCCCCGATGTTAGGCCGGAAGCGTTCACATCAACCCGGATATCCCGCAAGGATGCCGGAATTTCGTTGCTCAATGACTGCCGCAGGCGTGCCCACCGTGGCCGGAAGCGGCCGACTTTTCGGCCATGGGTGCGTCGCGATCGACGCCCGCCGCGGCAAGGCGGCGCTCGTACTCGGCCCACAGCTCGGCCTCCCGGGCACCGAGGTCATACAGCAGGTCCCAGGAATAGATCCCGGTGTCGTGGCCATCGCTGAAAGTCGGCTGGACCGCATAGTTGCCGACCGGCTGCAGGTCGACCAGGTCGACCTCGCGCTTGCCGGTCTGCAACACCTCCTGGCCGGGTCCATGGCCCTGCACCTCCGCCGAGGGCGAGTAGATGCGCATCAGCTCGAACGGGATGCGAAAGACCGCGCCGTCGGAAAATCCGACTTCGAGCACGCGCGACTGTCCGTGCACCGTGATCGACTGGGGCGTCGGTGCGCCCGCCTGCAAACCTGCCATCAGAAACTCCTTGTCGCCAGACGCCGGATCATCTCGCGTTCCAGCGCCGGCAGTTGATGCTCGACCGCCTGCTCGCGCTGCGGGTCGGCCGCGCGCCGGGCCTCGGCCCACACGGGCGAGGGAAAGCGGCTGTCCCATTCGAAACGCGCGACCACGTGCCAATGCAGGTGAGGCACCATGTTGCCGAGCGCGGCCAGGTTGATCTTGACCGGCGCCAGCGCATCGCGCAGGCACTGCTCCACCACCGCCACGGCCTCCATGCACAGGGCACGGTCGATCGGCGCCAGGTCGGACCACTCGGCCACATGGTCGGTCCAAACCACCCGGTAGAAGGCCGGGAAGCCCGCTTCGACCGCATGGATGACGCGCAGCCTCGCGCCCAGGAAGACCAGCCGGCCGCCCGTCGCATCGCACAGCGGGCAACCCGCCACGAGCATCGGCGCGCTCACACCAGCACGCGTTCGATGCCGCCCTGGTTGGCGGCGGCCACGTACGCCGGCATCCAGTCGGCGCCGAGGATCTTGTTGGCCATCTCGACCACGATGTAGTCGGCTTCGAGCAGGCCGTTGTTCAGGTCGTTGCCGTAGCGGCTCAGGCCCTGCAGGCAGCTCGGGCAGCTGGTGAGGATCTTGACGTTGGCCTGCGGCGCAACCTTGCCGGCATCGCGCAGCGCGGCCTCGCCCTTCTTCAGTTCCTCTTCCTTGCGGAAGCGGATCTGCGTCGAGATGTCCGGACGGGTCACGCCGAGCGTGCCGGATTCGCCGCAGCAGCGGTCGTTCTTGAGCACGTTGTCGCCGACCAGCGCCTTCACGGTCTTCATGGGATCCTGCAGCTTCATGGGCGTGTGGCAGGGGTCGTGGTAGAGGTAGCCGCCGCCCGCACCCGCGGAGTCCGCCAGGGTGATCCCCTTCTCGAGCAGATACTCGTGGATGTCGATGATCCGGCAGCCCGGGAAGATCTTGTCGAACTGGTAGCCCTGCAACTGGTCGTAGCAGGTCCCGCAGCTCACCACGACGGTCTTGATGTCGAGGTAGTTCAGCGTGTTGGCGACGCGGTGGAAGAGCACCCGGTTGTCGGTGATCATCTTGTCGGCGCGGTCGAACTGTCCGCTGCCGCGCTGGGGATAGCCGCAGCACAGGTAGCCCGGGGGCAGCACGGTCTGGACGCCGGCATGCCACAGCATCGCCTGCGTGGCCAGGCCCACCTGCGAGAACAGGCGCTCCGAACCGCAACCTGGGAAATAGAACACGGCCTCGGTCTCGGGTGTGGTCGCCTGCGGATTGCGGATGATCGGCACGTAGTCGGCGTCCTCGATGTCGAGCAGCGCACGCGCCGTCTTCTTGGGCAAGCCACCGGGCATCTTCTTGTTGATGAAGTGGATCACCTGCTCCTTGATCGGCGCCGGACCCAGCGTCGCCGGCGGAGCGGCGGTCTGTTTCTTCGCCAACCCGCGCAGCAGGTCGTTGGCCATGCGCTGGGCCTTGAAGCCGATGCCGACCATGCCGGCGCGCATCATCTTGATGGTCTGCGGGTTGGTCGCGTTGAGAAAGAACATCGCCGCCGCATTGCCGGGACGGAAGGACTTCTGCCCCATCTTGCGCAGCAGGTTGCGCATGTTCATCGAGACATCGCCGAAGTCGATGTTGACCGGGCACGGCGTCAGGCACTTGTGGCACACGGTGCAATGGTCGGCCACGTCCTCGAACTCCTCCCAGTGCTTGATGCTGATGCCGCGCCGGGTCTGCTCCTCGTACAGGAAGGCCTCGACCAGCAGCGAGGTCGCGAGGATCTTGTTGCGCGGCGAATAGAGCAGGTTGGCGCGCGGCACGTGGGTGGCACACACCGGCTTGCACTTGCCGCAGCGCAGGCAGTCCTTGACGCTGTCGGCGATGGCGCCGATGTCGCTCTGCTGCATGATGAGCGACTCGTGCCCCATCAGGCCGAAGCTCGGCGTGTAGGCGTTGGTCAGGTCGGAATGCAGCGCACGGCCGTCCGGGCCGGCGTGCTCGCTGCCGCGCAGCAGCTTGCCCTTGTTGAAGCGGCCCTCGGGGTCGACCTTCTTCTTGTAGTCGGTGAAGGGCTGCAGCTCGGCGTCGCTCAGGAACTCGAGCTTCGTGATGCCGATGCCGTGCTCGCCCGAAATCACGCCGTCGAGGCTGCGCGCCAGCGCCATGATGCGCACGACCGCCGCGTGGGCGGACTGCAGCATCTCGTAGTTGTCGCTGTTGACCGGGATGTTGGTGTGCACATTGCCATCGCCGGCGTGCATGTGCAGCGCGATCCAGACCCGGCCCTTGAGGATGCGCTGGTGGATCTCCCTGCACTCCGCCAGGATCGGCACGAACTCGGCGCCGGTGAAGATCGCCGCCAGTGGCTCGCGCAGCTGCGTCTTCCAGCTCGCCCGCAGCGAATGGTCCTGCAGTTGCGGGAACAGCGCCGGAACCTGATCGAGCCAGCCCTGCCACAGGGCTCTCACCTCGCTCACCAGCGCCAGCGCCTCGGAAACGCGGCCTTCCAGTACCTCGGCCGCGGGGATGTCGTTGGCATCCTCGCGCATGCCCAGCGGCAGGTTGCCGCGCGCGAGGAAGTCCTCGAGCGCATCGGCCAGCGCGATCTTGTTCTGCAACGACAGCTCGATGTTGATGCGCTCGATGCCGTCGGTGTATTCGGCCATCCGCGGCAGCGGGATCACCACGTCCTCATTGATCTTGAAGGCGTTGGTGTGCCTGCTGATGGCGGCGGTGCGCTTGCGGTCGAGCCAGAATTTCTTGCGCGCCTCAGGGCTGATCGCGATGAAGCCCTCGCCGCTGCGCGAGTTGGCGATGCGCACCACCTCGGAGGTCACGCGCGCCACGGTGTCGGCGTCGTCGCCGGCGATGTCGCCGAACAGCGCCATCTTCGGCAGACCGCCATGGCGCTTGGACTTGGTCGCGTAGCCGACCGCCTTGAGATAGCGGTCGTCGAGGTGCTCCAGGCCCGCAAGCAGCACGCCCGAGCGCTTCTGCTCGGCGAACATGAAGTCCTTGATCTCGACGATGCTGGGCACCGCATCCTTGGCATTGCCGAAGAACTCGAGGCAGACCGTGCGCGTGTGGGCCGGCATGCGGTGCACGATCCAGCGGCAGCTGGTGATCAGGCCGTCGCAGCCTTCCTTCTGGATGCCGGGCAGGCCCGACAGGAACTTGTCGGTCACATCCTTGCCGAGGCCTTCCTTGCGGAAGGTCTTGCCGGGGATCTCGAGCCGCTCGGCGCGCAGCGCGGTCTTGCCGTCGGCGGCGAAGTACTGGAGCTCGAACAGCGCGCTGTCGGCGTCATGGATCTTGCCGAGGTTGTGGCCGACCCGGCTGACCTCGAGCCACTCGGCGTCCGGCGTCACCATCCGCCACGAGGCCAGGTTGTCGAGCGCGGTGCCCCACAGCACCGCCTTCTTGCCGCCGGCGTTCATCGCCACGTTGCCGCCGACGCAGGAGGCCTCGGCGGAGGTCGGGTCGACCGCGAACACGAAGCCGGCGCGCTCGGCCGCATCGGCCACGCGCTGGGTCACCACCCCGGCCTCGGTCCAGATGGTCGGCACCGGGGCCTCGAGGCCTGGCAGCGCGCGCATCTCGACTTCGGTCATGGCCTCGAGCTTCTCGGTGTTGATGACCGCGCTGTTCCAGGTCAGCGGGATCGCGCCGCCGGTGTAGCCGGTGCCGCCGCCGCGCGGCACGATGGTCAGTCCGAGCTCGATGCAGCCCTTGACCAGGCCGGCCATCTCGGCCTCGGTGTCGGGCGTCAGCACGACAAAGGGGTATTCGACGCGCCAGTCGGTGGCGTCGGTCACGTGCGACACGCGCGACAGGCCGTCGAACTTGATGTTGTCCTTGGCGGTGAGCCGGCGCAGTTCGCGCGTGGCCTTGCGCCGCAGGGCCGCGATCTCGCGGAACATGGCGTCGAAGGAAGCCACGGCCTGCGCCACCAGACCGGTCAGTTCGCCGACGGAAACGTCGCGCTGGGCGTCGCTGTCGGGCGTGCGCCGCTTCTCGACTTCGCCCAGGCGGTGCTTGAGCGCTTCCACCAATTGGCTGCGGCGGCGCGGGTTGTCCAGCAGGTCGTCGACCAGGTAGGGGTTGCGCTGAACGACCCAGATATCGCCCAGCACCTCGTACAGCATGCGGGCCGAGCGGCCGGTCCGGCGTTCGGAGCGCAGGCTCTGGAGCAGGTCCCAGCCGCGCTCGCCCAGCAGGCGAATCACGATCTCGCGGTCGGAAAAACTGGTGTAGTTGTAGGGGATCTCACGCAGTCGCGCAGGCTCTGCGGCCTGCGACAACAACGCCGTCAACGCGGTCGGAGCATTCATCGGGGAGTCGCCTCGGTCGGGCGCTGCGCGCCCACGAACCAGGGGGGCGAATTTTAAGTCAGGCCGATGGCCCATGCTGGCGCGCGGGCACCCGGGGCCCGTTCCGATCTGCCCGCAAGCGCTGAATCGACAAAAAAAACGGCCCGCTTGAAGCGGGCCGTCGTGGATCGAGCTGCGAACTGCGTCAGGTCATGGCACGTTCGCGCCCGTCACCTGGTAGGCCTTGCCGGGCAACGCAAACGCACCGCCGAGCTCGAAAGCCTGGGACATGCCGCAGCCGTTCGGCGGCTGACAGGCGCTGCCCGAGGTCGTGTTGGTGTGGAATATGACCGGCCCATAGCGGTAGTTCAACGCCTGCTTGCCCTCATAGTCCGCCACCGTCAGGACGTAGGCTTCGGTGCCATGGTTGTCGGCATCCTCAGCCCACACCGGGTCCTTGAGCCGCGAATCCTGCAACTCGCGACGGATCGAGCCGCTGTTGTTGTCGGTGTTGAAGTGCACCCACTGGAGCTTCTTGTCGCCGCGCGACACCACCATCACGTTGTTGTTCAACGTACCGATATCGGTGCGCTCGGCGGGATCGTGCTTCACATAGGCCAGCGCCGTCGGGTTCTTGCCGATCGCGACCGAGCCCTTGAGCGCGATGTCGGTCGGAACCGCAGAACCGTTGAAGGCGTAGTTGCCGAGGCTGTAGATCTGCAGGCTGCCGTCTTCGGTCGCGATCCAGGCACGCTGCGTCGAGTACAGGCTTGCCTTCACCGCGGTCGGTCGCTTGCCGAGGTCGACCGTCTTGATGACAGTCGGCTTCTGTGTCGACGCCTGGTCGAAGGTGAACGGCCACTGGTTGGCCGCTTGGCCGC
>NZ_JBFUHO010000112.1:0-11014 GCF_056402355.1 Variovorax sp. P4_B11 | reverse complement strand
GCAGAAACCCATCCACCATGTCCAGTGTCATGACGTCTTCGGTATCGACGTCATAGAGCAGGAACTGGTCGAGTTCGTTGAACTCGGCCTCGCTCAACGGGGTAAACGGGGTGGCCATCGATTGAACCGGATGTGGGAACGACCGCGATTCTCGCGCACCACCCGCCAATGACAAACATCCGATCACCCCGCGATCACTGCCCCAAAGGTCATCAGGGCACAAGGGACGTGGTCAACAGAGCGCTTACGTTCAGAGCCTTGGCGGTGGAGCTTCCTTCGGGAACTCGGCCTCGCTCCAGCCGCAGCCATGCATGCAGGTCTGCCCACAGTGGCTTCGCATCGCTGCTTCTTCTCGACAGCCGCTCGTCGCTCGTCAGCGTCGACAGTTCTCGCTCGACACGGTAGATCTCCGCGATGCGACGCAGCGCCTCCTCAGCGACGGCGCTCTTGGCGTCGCGGCTTGCCCTGGACGACGCGGCTGTGTCATCCGGCGGCGTGCCCTGCGCCTGCTTCAGCAGGGCCTCCAGAGCGGCCTCGTCTTCGGTCAGCGTCTCCTCGAACAGCCGGCGCTGCTCGGCGCTCATCGCCTCGACCTTCGCACCGAACTTCCAGGCCTTGTGCCGAGCCAGCTCGAACGTGAGTTTCTCGAGCTTGGCGTCCTTCAGGCGGATGTCCTGCGCTTGGCGCTGGATCTGCAGCAGCATCTGCTGAGCGAGCGCCGTGACCGCCTCGGGGGTCAGACCTTGGAGGTCTTCGTCCTTGAAGTTGCGCAGGTCCTGCATGGGTTCCCATCATGCAAGCCCGGCTGCTTCGCGTCATTGGGAGTTGAGCTGTGAACGCGCTCCTTGCGAAGGCCTATAGACGGGTAATCACAGTCATCTCTGGCAGGCGCTCCCAGGGCAGCCTCACCACCAGCGCATCGAACTGCGCCTGCGTCAATGACAGCGGGGTCGCTGCGCTGCTGTCGCTCGGCCACACGAAGCGGCCGGCATTGAGCCTTCGTGCGGCACACCACACGCCGAAGCCGTCGTGCACGAGAAGCTTGATACGGGTGGCCCGCACGTTGGCGAACAAGTAGCCGTGGTGCGCACGAACACTGCCGCGGGCATGCACGACGTGAGCCATCAGGCGCTCGGCGCCGGCACGCATGTCCAAGGGCTGGGTGCAAAGCCAGAGGGCGTCGATGCGGATCATCGCAACAACTCGCGCAGCCATGCTGCACAGTCGACCGCCGCCGAGACCGGCCACGCAACGCTGACGCTGAGGGCCCCGCGCTTGAACTCGAGTCGGATCGTCTCGGTACTGGCCGCCGCTCGCGATGGCGCCGGAGCCGCCGGCGGCGCAGGCAACGACAACTCGACAAACTCCCGCGCACGCTCGACAGTGGCACTTGCTGGAGATGGCGCGGGACTCGCCCCGCGGCCACGACGCCACTGATGCACGAGGTTATCGTTCAGCCCAAACGACAGCGCGACCGCCGCGACGGAAGCGCCGGGTTCGGCGCAGGCGGCCAGTACCTGCGCCTTGAACGCCGCGCTGTGCCAGCGGCGTTGCTTCGGATTGACGTCCATAGCTGTCCAGCTAACTTAGATGGACAGCATGGTCTCCGGCTCGCCTCTGATCTCAAGGTGGGGAGACTGGCCGCTTACTCTGGGCTTGCGGTCCAGCGCCTGGATGCCGGACGGATACGTTTGAAGGTCGTATTCGGGGGAAGACGGCAGGTGTCGGCACGCATCGAAGCGCCTTGAGGCAGCACAACCCCAAACAAGAGGTTGACCCTTTCCATCGGTTCCCACAGACTCATTCTTCCTGCGGTTGAAACGCCTACTGTGCAAGACAAAGCCGATGGCTGGAGGGCGATCAGGTGACTAATCCAAATCCCAACACCACCAATACGTTCATCAGCTACGCCCACGAGGACGCCATCGTCGCAGAGGAGATTGAACGGCAGCTCAAGGAGTTGGCGGGCAAGGGCAAGGGGAGGTCGCTCTTGGCGGCATTTCTCGACACCAAGAGCATTCCGCCGGGCTCCAAATTTAAGCCAATTATTGACGCTGCGCTCAAACAGACAGATTGGCTGATTGCGGTATTCACCGATCATCAAAGCGTCTATGTCGGCTACGAAATTGGCATCTACAGTTTTGAGAATCCGCACGATGGGATTCCGCTCGACAAAAAGCCCGTCATCTGCCTTCATGATATCGACCAGAACAAGCTACCAGGGGTGGTTGAAGGGTACAACACGACGCGCGCCACTCCGATTGAAACTTACGATGCCAAAAATCCGTTTCCCGCAGGTGAGGATTTCCAGGTATGGTATGAAAGCCCAGTCGGCATATTTCTGCAAACAGTCTGCAATAGCAAGAACCTTTATACCGCGAACGATAATCCAGCCGAATATGCGTCTGATATTGCCAAAGCGGCCAAAGAGATCTGTTACGCTTTCACACTTGCCCGTCGGGAAGAGCCGCTGTGGGAAGCACCCGTTCAGGCAGGACTGGAGATAACAATTTACCCTTCGGCCAATGAGGAATTTAAGCGCATCCCGGAAAACTCCGTCTTAATGGGATCAAGCCGCGCGTTCGACATCCTCGGCCTTCGTTTGCCCCTATCGATTGCGGGCGGCCAGCCGCCGCGTGTCTCTTGGGGTGAGTTAAAAGAGAAGCTGCTACGACCTCACCGTGCGAACATTCCTTGGATGGATAAATTGGAAATTAATGTCGCTCTTGCGGCGGCCTTGTTGTCGCCGGAACCGGACGACGTTACGCTGAAGGGCAGCGACGATAAAATTTATCGCGCAATTCTTACACGGCACAAGCTTTTCAAAAACGGCATGCGCCGATTCTACGTCTTCCTCGTCGAGACCTTCGATCGCAGATTTGTCGGCGACCAGCAGACCTCAATGCTCTTGATCGCGCTCACGTTGGCCTCGCGCTGGCGCTTCACATTCTTCGAAAAATGGCACGAGACACTGATGAAATTCGATCCTGCGCGCTCCGAAAAGGAGTTCCGGGACGCGTGTACGCAACTCGAGCACAACATGGAGTGGATGGAGCACGAAGGCGTTGAACTGGGCGCCGATAACGAAGACGCAATGGTGGCAGCCTTTGGGTTAGACAACAAGGCGCGCGTGCAACGCTTCTACACAGACTATTACAAGGTAAAGAACAAATTAGATGGTGAGCTACCAGAAACTTTCGAAGACTTGAAACCTGAGGCGCGCGAAAAAATCCGAGCGGCAATAGTCGAGTTCTTGACCTCTATCAAAGAGGACAACGCCGAGTTTCTCAAACTCTGCGTCGAAAAATATGCTGAGAAGATGCGGGAGTAAGGGTCCATTTGAATTCAGTGCTGTTGGCGCCGACCGAAAGCTGACCCCTTGGGGCTGCGGACAAAAACTTGGACTACCAGGAGGTAGTCCATGTATTCGTACGAAGACAGGTGGCGGCCGGGTAGCTGCGCCCAATCTTGAGAGCGGACTCGAGAAGTGCTTCGAAGCGTTTTGCCCAATTGGACATAATGTTTGCCCAAGATTTATCAGGCGCAAAAAAAATAGACTGGTGATTCTGTACCGTCTTGAGAGTCAGACCTGTGCCGAACGAGCTAGGTTCATTGGTGCTAATGAGGACGGATCGCTAGTTAAGGAGTGCCACGTGACGAAGCCCAATCTTTTTATCAGCTACCGGCGCGCCGATGCGAAGGATGCAGTTCGTGCACTGTATTTCCACTTGCGGGTTCGGTTCGGAATCAAGCAAGTCTTCATGGACGTGTCGTCGCTTGCTTCTGGAGACGTTTGGCCCGAACGGCTGAAGCGTGCATTGGATGTAGCGACCGTCGCTTTAGTTGTGATCGGACCGAATTGGCTCAAGGCCGCGGACCAATATGGACGCCGCCGAATCGATGCCGCGCAAGACTGGGTACGACTTGAGATCGATACTGCCCTGAAAACCAATATGACGATCATTCCGCTTCTGGTTGGTGGCGTGCAAGAGCTTCCACCCATCGAGGCCTTGCCCGAAGCCCTTGCGGCGCTTCACAACCATCATATGTTTGTTCTGAACGACAACAACTGGGAGAGTGATGTCTCCGGCTTGGCACACGTACTAGCGAACAAGTACGGATTTAAGCAGATCGACAATAGTGTCATGGCTCCTCTTGGTGACAAGAATGCGCGACCACTAAACGACGCGGAATTGGATGCAGCCTTGCTCACCTTGCCGAACTGGCAGCCGTTCGAAACCTCAACTCCACGGGATTACCCAAATACGCGGCATGAACTTCGGCGAGGGTATCGCTTTAAGAGTTTCAGGCAATCGATCGAATTTCTACAGGCACTTGTCGAGCCCCTGAACGAGCTTGGCCATCATCCCCGCATCGAGGCACAGTGGAAGACCCTGTTTGTCTACTTCACGACATGGGATATCGGAAACAAGATTTCTGAATATGACATAGCAGCCGCCGCACTCGCGGACCAACTGTATGTTCAATACATCACCCGCGCGTGAACACTGTTGGATCGTAGCCGCAGGGCTGGACGGCGTCACGCGATCCATTCCTCCCGGGAGATGGACCCATCTGATTCTGCTGACTCTTCGATTCGTTCGGGCGAACGCCGCTTGGAGCAGTTGCAACGTGGCGCACAAGGCCGACCTTATATTGCGGGAACGACTTGCTAGACATGTACGAGGACTTCTCAAGTCAAGGCATCTTTACTACAGCTTTCCGCGAGGCATTGTCACGTTGGCGGTGTCGTAAGCTTCCAGGATGGGAAAGAAGAAGTCGCTGTATCACGGTCATCGGTTCCCGGCGGTGGTGATCATTTCCGGTTTCGGTTGAGCCTGCGCGACATCGAGGAGTTGCTGTTCGAGCGTGGCGTGGTCCTCAGTTGCGAGACGATCCGGCGCTGGTGCGACAAATTCGGCGCGAGCTTCGCGCACCGCGCCAAGGTGCTCCGTCTAATGCTGCGGCTCGAAGAAGACCTCTCCTCCGCGTCTTCATCAATGCCGAACGACACATGCGCGACCTGGCACAAGACGTCAATCAGGCGCTCCGTGTTGCAGCGCGGCGACCTCCAAGCCTTCGAGGACATCGTCGACATTGATCTATTCGCCATAAGCCTCGCAACGGCGATCCGAGACTTGCTGCGCAGCTTGAATGAAGGTTGCAATACGTTCGTGTGGATGCGGGCCGCAGCGTATAGCCTGGTCAGGGCGCGCAAGGACTCCAGGCCCTCGAAGCGGCCATAGCCGACCAACCTGCGCACGATCGCACCATTCTTCTGTTCGACCCAGGCTTGGTCGTTCTTGCGGTAGGCGCGCGCTCGCGTGACCTCGAGTCCCTGCGCACGGCTCCATCCCACGACGCGCTCGTTCATGAAGACGCTGTCGTTGTCGAAGTCCCACGCCACGCATCGGGAAGGGAAGCAGAGCGCGGGCTCGATTGTAGAAGTCGATGTAGCGCCCGATTCCGCTTCGGGCCTGGCTCACGCTCTCGTAGGCATGAAGGTACACCTCCTCCTATTTGATCGAGCGCCACAGCCGCTCGATGAACACGCCAGCAGCCCTTGCCGTCCATCGAGACTCGGATGCCGTGATCGTGCAGCAGGCCAGTGAACGCGCTGCTGGTGAACTGGCTGCCTTGGTCGGTGTTGAAGATCTCGGGCGTGCCGTATCGGGTGATGGCCTCTTCGACGGCATCGGTGCAGAACTCGGTGTCCATCGAGATCGACACCCGCCAGGCCAACACCCGGCGACTGTGCCAATCGATCACTGCCGCAAGGTAGATGAAGCCTCGGGCCATCGGGATGTAGCTGATGTCCATTGCCCAGACCTGGTTGGCCCGGGTGATCGCAAGCGTGCGCAGCAGGTAGGGATAGATCGTGCGGCCGGGCGTCTTCTTGCTGGTGTTGGGCTTCCTGTAGAGCGCTGTGATACCCATGCGCCGCATCAGCGTGGTCATGTGCTTGCGGCCCACAGCGACGCCTTCGCCGCGCAAGAGATCGCGCAGCATGCGCGCTCCGGCGAACGGCAACTCCGGGTGCAGTTCGTCGATGCGACGCATCAGCTTGAGGTCCGCATCGCACACGGGTTTGGGCGCGTAGTACGCTGAGCCGCGGCTGAAGTTCACCAACTCGGCCTGGCGCCGGATCGGCAGATCGTGGCTTCGATCAATCATCGCTTTGCGCTCAGCATGCCTGCCTTGATGAGCGCGCCTTCCAAAAAATCATTCTCCAGCGCCAATTGACCGATCTTGGCGTGCAGCGCCTTCAGGTCGATGGCAGGCTCTGGCGTTGCCTGCTCGCCGCCGAAGACATCGGCTGCCCGACTGAGCAGTTGGTTCCTCCAGTCGGTGATCTGGTTGGGGTGCACGTCATGCTGCTGCGTCAATTCGGCCAGCGTCTTGTCGCCGCGCACCGCTGCCAGCGCCACCTTGGCTTTGAATGCCGCTGAGTGCGTGCGGCGGGTCTTCTGCTCATGTTCGCTCCAATCAACACAGGCGAGGTCCTCGCCTTCAGGAGCAGTTTCCACCCTTATCGAGCTGTTCAGTTTTCTGGGGCCAGCTCTCAACGCGCATGGCGCTCCAGTTGGAACAGCCGGCTGTGGTATGCCGCGCACACGCAGCGGCCAGAATCGCAGAACCTGACTCGCATCGCTCGCAGGGTGACAGAGGCTCTCGCTCACGTTGCGCCGGGAGATGCCGAGCAATCGCGCGAACCGCTTGACGTTGATGTCAAGCAGGCCCTACGCCATCGTAGGGATCGATCGGACAGTCACTCAGCTGCGCCACCACGAGGTGCCCTGGCAGCCGATTCATATGAGCGACTTCCAAAGTATGCCGATCACCAACTCATACGGCTCGAGCCAGCTCCGCTGAAACACGAGAGAGCCGGCCGCGCCAATCTGAACATGGTCTAAAGTGGAACGGCTGCTCGATGGGCGAGGATAGAGCCCGGCATGACAGGAGCAGAAGCTGAGCAGAAGCGCCGCCGGTGCCTACCATGGAGGTGCGTCTTGCCGCACAGCCGAGGCCGATGTGCTCAGGCACCACGACACCTTCGTCATGAAGGGCAGCGTTCTCCTCAATTTTGCGAGCGTGCCTCCAGAAGTTCACGCGCGTCGAGTTCGACAGATTTGAACCCCCACCTTGCTGCTTCAGCAACCAGATGACCCGTTCCTCCGGGTCCATTCGCCGCGCGCGCGCGGTTGTACAAGGCGACCAACGTGAGATCGGGAGATCCCTTTGCGATCGCGTTGAACATCATCCACAGGTTGTTGCGCTCCCAGACGTTGTAGTTCGGCTTGTCGGTCAGCCAGCGCGGCAGCTCGGTGGATTGCTGGAGCACTCTCGGCGGCGAGCGCGCTAGTAGCGAGCGGTAGCGGTCGACCCAATGGGCGCCGGCGTGCTGTACCGATTTGACCTCGAACCTCTCCGGTGGAAGAAGCAGGTACACCTCCGTCTTCGCTCCAAGCTCCGAACAGACTTCGTGAAACAGGATGTCCCCGCCGCACGCGGCTCCCGCCATGCCGAGAAACGTACTCGTGTGTCCGTTCAGCTCGCGCTCAACCGCGTCTTTGATCATCGCGCGCGCCTTCGCCTCCGCTTCCGCGGTCCGCGGAAAGCGTTGCAGCTCCTTCGGCTTGTCGGGCGTGTCCACCATGTGCCCGGTAAACAACACGACGCGGGTCGGCGGGCCACCTGCAACATGCTTCGTCGCAATGATCTGGTCAATGGCTTCGAGGGCCGCACCGACGCCGGGCTCGAAGACACCAAGCCGGCTGTAGATCGCGATGTTTCGCCGCGTCGCTTCGAGATTGAACCGATCGGCGTTGGTGAGCGCTTTGCGATATTCGCTAGCGACGCGCTGCGGGCGTTCCGGAGCGGTCATCATCACGAAGTCCGCCCGGCTGCTCTGCGCCCAAGGGTCCTGATCGCCCTCGCGCCGCCCCATGACGTCGTCCATCTCCAGCGCCAGACAGATCAACGAGGTCAGTCGCTGTGCGAGCGCCTCTCGCTTCCTCAACGCCTCGGCGGCCGCTTCGTCGTCGTCGAACAGATCGACCCAGACCTGCGGGGCGCGTGCCGCAAGCGCAAGCTGCGTCTTCAGAAGCCCGAGTGCGTTCGCAGCGGCGTAGTGACCGTTCAGGTTCAGGTTCGCAGCCTTGAGATAGAGCATCAGCATCTGCTCCAGATGCGGCGACCGCAGTGCGTAGGCCACGGTATCCGATCCCCCACATCCGTTGAAATCCTCGATCCAGCGGGACTTCTCGTTGCTGCCTTGGAGCGCAAAAGCCTCGGCCTTGTTCAGGACACTCGGGTTATCGGCGAGTACCCGAGCGATCGCCTGGTCGGACCGCGTACGGAATTCCGCCGCCCGGTCCGGCTCGCGAAGAACAAGACGCTGGTAGATGGTTCCGAGCTTCAGATTCGCCTGCACGTCCTGCGGTGCGACTCGCCGCAGAGCTTCAAAAGTCTCGCGTGCGCCGGGGAACGCGTACAGCTTCAACTGCGCATTACCGATCAGTCGCAGGCCCTCCTGATCCCATTCGAACGAGGCCGCTTCGTTGGCGAGGAGGCGCAGGTCACCCCGCGCGCGCTCATTGAGGGCGATCTCGACTTCCTCACGAAAGTCGAAAGGAACCGCAATGAGTTCCCCGCGTCCGTGGGCGGCCAGCTTCGGCAGCAGCGCGAACACGGGACTGTCATGCTCGATCGAGGCTAGCGTCGAACGGAGCGCTTCGACCAGCTTGTCGACACTTGCGGCCGGGTTGCTTGCGTCATACAAGAAGTACCGATCCGTCTGAAGATCGAAAGGGTAGGCGTGGTCGGTCCTGCATCGCAGCATGAAGGTGTGCCCTGGCCGCAATGCATGCCGAATGCCGAGTTCATAGAACGCGTTGGCGTTGTGGATCGAAACATCCGCGATGACGAGATCGGAGGCGACGATCATCCGGAACATGTCCTCCCGGATGTTGCCCTGCTTGCTGATCAACCCGGTTGTGCCTCCGCTGATTGGGTTCTCGGGCGAATCGAGTCTCTGGAGTGCGGCCTGAATGAGCTCCGCATCGACGCGCTCGAAGTCGATGGCTTCCTTGACACCGAAAGGGCGAATGACGAAAACTCGCATGGCACATCCCTGCTCGGCCGCGTCAAGGCACAGCGAAGTGCTCCGGCTTCACGAACCGCTGCGCTGCTTCGATTCCAATGGCTTCGAGGTTCCGCATGTTTTTGGGCTTGTCCATCTTCGCAAGCTCATCGAGTTCGGCCTGGCCCTTCTCGATGCCCAGCTTTTCTTTGAACCAAGGCTGCTCAAAGTGAACGTTGTAGCGGTGGTAGGAGAGGCAGGGCGCGCCGCCTGGATGACAGCCTTCGAGCGTCCCGATTTCACTGTCGATCTCGCGCGCCGTGGCACTGTGCGACATCCACTGCATCATCGTCTCGACCAAATCCGCGCAGTCTTCGAGGACCGAACTCAGCGCCTTGATGCCATGCGCTGCGGCCAAAGATTGGATGCCGCTCGACAAGCCGAGCGTCCGGTTTGCACGGCCGGTACCGACAGATGTCACGGCAAGCTTTTCCTGACCCATCGTCCAACCGAAGCCATAGCCGGCGACGGTTGCCGTCAGAACAAGCTGCAGTGATGGATTGTTGGCAGTGCTTACGCCGCCGTCGACGAATTCGCCGCGAACCTCGGGCAAGCTCCGTGAGCGGTCGGCGGCCTTGATGACGATCGACTCAGGGTCGAAATAAGTCGGTGCGGCGGTGCTGGCGCGCACGACGGACCAAAGCGGATAGTCGCGGTTGGCGACCGTGTTCGAGCCCTCTCTTGCGGCGAAATATCGCGCCTTAGGATGGTTTGTCAGCGGCCATGGACTGCCGGTGTCGAGCCGCTTGCTCATGACCAACAACCCGGTTTTGAAATCGCTCGATCCTAGAGTGCGGTCGCCGAAGACACCCTTCAACGCAGTGGCAACCTTGTCGGCGTCATAGCGCTGATTCAATACGCCGAAACTCAGGAGTCCGGGCTTGAACACGTCCTCTCCGAGCGCGAAGTAGTGCTCCCGAATCTCCACCACCGACATCCCGAGCGACAGACCCGCAGCGATGATCGATCCTGTCGACGTGCCGCCGATGAGGTCGTAGTAGTTGCTCAGACGGAAGCTGGGATCACCGCCCGTCTTTTCGCGGAGGATTTCCTCGATCCTCTTTAGAATCGCCACGGTCAGCACGCCTCGAAGGCCGCCGCCATCCAGTGCCAGGATGCGCTTCGGCGCGATTGATGGATCCAGGTGTTGCGCAAAACTTCTGCCGGCCATGGCACTCCCTTTCGGGTTGTTGCGATCGGTCGACATCGTACCAGCTGCTCGCTGGGTCCGAGGGACTGCCCACGCTCGGCATCAACATTTCTGATGAGCCTTTGCGAGGAAGTCGCAAGTGTGTCCGGCTAAGCTGACCGCGCCGAGCGTCGTGGCGTTGGCGATGCTCCGCACTGCGGATTTTCTGGACGTGGAGAAAGTAGCGCGATGGCCGTCGAGAACTGGGATGTCTTCATTTCATACCGGCGCAAAGATGCCGCCGCATTCGCACGGTGGATCCGCCGGCGCATGCTCCGGTTCCGACTTCCGGCCGAGATCGTCGAACGGCTCTCTCCGGAAGCCGCAGCCCTGCATGCGCGCAGGCCGCAGATCTGGCTCGATATAGCTTACGAGCGGCCTTCAGACGATTTCCTGCTGCAGAAGGTGTTCCCTGCGTTGGACACCGCGCGCAGATCATGGTCGCTTCGCCATGGCCCGTGATGCGGTGCTGACCTTTGCCGCGACGCTGACCAAGGAGGACGACGTCGTGCTGGAGGCGACCGGCAACACGGCGGTCATCGTTCGGCTGCTGACGCCCTTCGTACATCGCGTGGCCATCGCCAACCCGATGCAAGTGCGCGCAATCGCCTGGGCCAAGGTGAAGACTGACAAGATCGACGCCGCGACGCTCGCCCGCCTGCACGCGGCGCAGTTCCTGCCCG
>NZ_JBFUHO010000111.1:0-11888 GCF_056402355.1 Variovorax sp. P4_B11 | reverse complement strand
GCCACCGCCGCCGCCGGGGCCGCCACGACGCGGCCCCTGGCGCTGCTCCTTGCGCTGGCGCGAGAAGCTGTCGGTGCCGATGTAGCCGAGCGAGGTCTTCATCGGATCGGGCTGGTTGGCGCCGCCGGGCGCCCGGTCCTCGCCCTGGCGGTTGCGACCCTGTTGCGGCGCGCCGGGTCCCTGCCCTTGCCGGTCGCCGCGGCCATTGCGGCGCCCCTGGGACGGACCCTTGCCGCCGCCGCGCTCGGAGCGCGCACCCGGGCCGTGGGCCAGCGGATTCGGGATCGACTCGCGCCCTTCGCCCTGCGCGCCGGCCGCACCGCCGTTGCGATTGCCGCGGCGCTTGTTGCGATTCCGGTTGCGGCCACCGCCGTCCTGCCCGGGCCCTTGGCCCTTGGGGCCCGCGCCGTGCCGGGGCGCCCGTTCGCCAGCGCCGCCAGCGGCCTGGAACAGGGCCTGGATGTCACGCTCGTCGAGCTCCATCCAGGCGCCGCGCTTGAGCCCGCGCGGCAGCACCATGGCGCCGTAGCGGATGCGGATCAACCGGCTGACCGCGTGGCCGACCGATTCGAACAGGCGGCGCACCTCGCGGTTGCGGCCTTCGGAAATGGTGACGCGGTACCAGCAGTTGGAGCCTTCGCCGCCGCCCTCCTCGATGGTGCCGAACTGGGCCATGCCGTCGTCCAGCCGCACGCCTTCGAGCAGGCGCTTCTTCTCCTCGGCGCTCAGCGCGCCGAGCACGCGCACCGCGTACTCGCGCTCGAGGCCGAAACGCGGATGCATCAGCTGGTTGGCCAGTTCGCCCGAGCTCGTGAACAGCAGCAGACCCTCGGTGTTCAAGTCGAGCCGGCCGACCGACTGCCACTTGCCTTGCTGCAGTCGCGGCAGCTTGCGGAACACGGTCGGGCGGTTCTGCGGATCGTCGTGCGTCACGACTTCGCCGACCGGCTTGTGATAGGCGATCACGCGCGCCGGCGGCGGCGCGATACGGTAGCGGATCGGCTTGCCGTTGATCTTGACCTGGTCGCCGTACTGGATGCGCTGGCCGATGTGGGCCGGCTCGTTGTTGACGGAGATGCGTCCCTGCAGGATCAGCTGCTCCATCTCGAGCCGCGAGCCCAGGCCGGCCTGGGCCAGCACCTTGTGGAGCTTGGGCGAATCGGCCTCGGGCAGCAGCACGCGCTTGAGCGGCGGCACCTCGGGGCTCTCCTCGTCGGCATCGAACTGGCCGGAGATGACGTCAGCAAAGCGGATCGGCTCGGGCGGCGGTGCGTTGCGCTGCTCGCGCTCGGCGGCACGGCGGGCGCGATCGAGGTCATCCTCTTCCTCGTCCGGCTCTTCCTCATCTTCATCCTCATCTTCGTCGTCGTCCCGTGCCGCGGCCTCGGCAACGCGCGCCTCGACCGGCTGCGCCGGCGGCACCGCGATGGCCTCGGCGACCGGCTCGACGACGGCCGCCGGTTCGACCGCCGGGCCAACAGCCTCGGCCGATGGCTCTTCAGCGGCCACGGCTTCCGGCACGACCGCCTTCGGCTTGCGGGGGCGGCGCTTGCGCGGGGCGGCAGCGCCTGCCACGGCCTCTGCGGGCGTCTCGCTCGCAGGCGCTTCGGAAACGGCGTCGGCCGGCAGCGCGGCTGCATCATCGGGATCAATGGGGCTCATGGTCGGGTTCCGGAAGGGACAGCGGTGGTGTCGGCCTCGTCGGGCGCAACTTCGGCGCCGACGGGCAAGGAGAACGGGGGGGCGGCGGGTTCGGGCGCTTCGAAGGCTTCGGCTTCAGGCTCGGTCAGCAGATCGCCGGTCGACGGACCTTCGGCCGGCAATGGGTCGACCGGCATTTCGTCGACCGGCAATTCGTCCATCGGCAGCGCCGGCTGATCCTCGCCCGCAGCCTGGCCAAGCGCGTCGATCAGGGCCCCCTGCTGCGCCGGCGACTCGATCAGCGGCAGCTGGTCCAGCGACGCCAGGCCCAGGTCGTCGAGAAACTGGCGCGTCGTCGCATAGAGCGCGGGCCGGCCGACGGTTTCGCGATGGCCGATCACCTCGACCCAGTTGCGGTCCTCGAGCTGCTTCAGGATCAGCGAGTTGATCGTGACGCCTCGGATGTCTTCCATGTCGCCGCGCGTGACCGGTTGCCGATAGGCAATGATGGCCAGCGTCTCGAGCACCGCGCGGGTGTAGCGCGGCGGCTTCTCGGGGTGCAGCCGGTCGAGGTGGTCGCGCAGCTCCGGCCGGCTCTGGAAGCGCCAGCCACTGCCCACGCTCACGAGCTCCAGGCCGCGCTGCGACCAGTCTTCCTGCAGCTCGAGCAAGAGGGACTTGATCGTGTCGGCGCCCAGTTCGTCGTCGAACAGCACGCGCAGTTCGCGCACCGGCAACGGCTGGGTCGAACAGATCAAGGCGGTTTCGAGAATGCGCTTGGCATCCGCCGTATTCATGGTTCGCGTTATCCAGGAAAAGGCGCCTCGAGGACGCTTGTTCAGAAGGATGGAAGAAGGCGTTGCCGGCACGCGGCGAAAAGCAACGCAAAGCCGGCATCAGGCGGCCGGCGCGGCCCTCGGGACCGTCAGGCGCGATTGTAATCCAGCCCCCATTCGGAGAAACCCTGAAGCAAGTCCGGAGGCGGCGGCGAACGGAACTCCATCGCTTCGTTCGTGACAGGATGCGCGAAACCCAGCCTGAAGGCATGCAGCGCCTGCCGCGTCAGGCCAGCCGCCGCCGCCCCGCCGTAGAGCGTGTCGCCGACCAGCGGATGCCCGATCGATGCCATGTGCACCCGGATCTGGTGGGTGCGGCCGGTTTCGAGCGTGCAGCGCACCGTGCAGCCCTGTTCGTTGCTGTCGAGCGCCTCGACCAGCGTCCGGGCCGGTTTGCCCGCATGGCGCTCGAGGTCGACCACCGCCATGCGCAGTCGATTGCGCGGGTCGCGACCGATCGGGGCATCGACATGGCGCGCGCGGGCGCCCTGCCAGCCGCGGTGGGCGAGCGCCAGGTACTGCCGCTTGACGTCCCGCGCGGCGATCAGGGCCACCAGGGCGTCCATCGCCTGGCGGCTGCGCGCGACCACCATCAGCCCGCTGGTGTCGCGGTCGAGCCGGTGCACGATGCCGGCGCGCGGCAGCAGCGCCGCCCGCGGATCGAGCGCCAGCAGGCCGTTGAGCAGCGTGCCGCTCCAGTGGCCGGGGGCCGGATGTACCACCAGGCCGACCGGCTTGTCGATGATGCGCAGGTGATCGTCCTCGTACAGCACGCTGAGGGCCATCGGCTCGGCCTTGAAGGCCTGGCTCTGCGGTGTCGGCCTCAGCTCGATCCGCCCGGCCTCGCCGGCATGCACGGTGGCCGAGGTCTTGGTCAGCACGCGGCCCTGGATCTCGACCATCCCGGCGTCGATGAGCTGTTGCAGGTAGCTGCGCGAGAACTCGGGCACCAGCGCCGCCAGCGCGCGGTCCAGCCGCTGGCCGTGCTCGGCCGGGCCGAACTGGAAGGCGCGAACTTCGCTGGCGGCGGAGAGCTCCGCGCCCTCGTCGTGCTCGGCCGCCTCCGGCGTGTCCGCCAGGGGGGCGGTCGATATAATCGAGGGCAACTGTTTCACGAAAGCCTTATTTGATGTTTCGCGCCAAATTATCGGTCGTCCCCGGCTGGCTGGCCCTGTGCGCCGCAGCCTGGCTGGTGGCCGGCTGCTCGACGACCGATGCCGACAAGACCGCGAACTGGAGCCCGAACCGCATCTATTCGGAGGCCAAGGACGAATCGAGCTCGGGGGCCTACGACAAGGCCGTGCCGCTGTTCGAGAAGCTCGAGGGCCGTGCCGCCGGCACGCCGCTGGCGCAGCAGGCCCAGCTCGACAAGGCCTACGCCCAATGGAAGGCGGGCGACAAGGTACCGGCCGTCGCCACGCTCGATCGCTTCATGAAGCTGCACCCGGCCAGCCCGGCGATCGACTACGCGCTCTACCTGAAGGGCGTGATCAACTTCAACGACGACCTCGGCATGTTCGCCTGGATGACGCGCCAGGACCTGTCCGAACGCGACCAGAAGGCCGCCAAGGAGTCGTTCGAGTCGTTCAAGGAGCTGGTCACCCGCTTCCCCGAGTCGCGCTATACGCCCGATGCGCGGCTGCGCATGAACTACATCGTCAACTCGCTGGCGCAGTACGAAGTGCACGTGGCGCGCTACTACTACACCCGCGGCGCCTACCTGGCGGCCATCAACCGTGCCCAGCTGGCGCTGGCCGACTACCGCGAAGTGCCCGCGCTCGAAGAGGCGCTGTACATCATGTACATGTCCTACGACAAGCTCGGCATGAACGACCTGCGCGACGACGCCCAGCGCGTGCTGACCAAGAACTACCCGCAGAGCGAGTACCTCACGCGCGGCTTCCGGGGCAAGGACGACCCGTGGTGGAAGCTCTGGTGAGAGTGAACGGGCGAGGGGGCCTCACCCTTTGAGCGCGGCGATCTCGGCGTCCAGCTCGGCCGGGCCCTCGATCCTGCGCATCGGGGGCAGTGCCGCCAGCAGGCGCTTTCCGTAACCCATCGCGACGAGTCGCGTGTCGCAGATCACCAGCACGCCCCGATCGGACTCACGCCGGATCAGGCGGCCGGCGCCCTGCTTGAGCGACACCGCAGCCTCCGGCAGTGAATACTCGCCGAAAGCGCTCCGGCCCTGGGATTCGAGCCGCTGCGAGCGCGCCTCGACCAGCGGATCGTTCGGCGGCGGGAACGGCAGCTTGTCGATCACCACCAGCTGCAGCGCATCGCCCGGGGCATCGAAGCCCTCCCAGAACGAGGCCGATGCCACCAGCACGCAACCGGCACGCCCCTCGCCGGCGCCTTCGCGAAACCGGTCCATCAGTACCCGCTTTGGCAATTCGCCCTGGACCAGCACCTCGGGACGCGTGGCGGCCTCGAGCTGCTCGAACTGCGCCTTCATGGCGTCCCCGATGGCGCGCAGCGCGCGCAGCGTGGTCGTCAGCACCAGCGTCCGGCCGCCCAGCGCGCCGGCCCCGCGCGCGGCCAGCAAGGCCACCTGCTGGCTGTGCGCCGGGTCGTTGGGCTTCGGAAAGGCCCGCGGCACGTAGAGCGCGGCCTGGCGCGCATAGTCGAAGGGACTCTGCACCCGCAGCACCTCGGCGTCTTCCAGGCCGCAGGGCTCGGTGAACCAGCGCAGCTTCGGGTCGTCGCCCAGCGTCGCCGAGGTGAACACCCAGGCGCGACCCTCTTCCCCGGGCTCCGCGGCAGCCGACTTGAGCACCCGGCTGCGCACCGCCTCGGCGATGTCGAGCGGCGACTCGACCAGCCGCAGCTGCGTGCCGACATCGACCCAGCGCACCGAGCCGGACGCGCAGGGCTCGGCGAAGCGCTCGGCACGCTGCGCCAGCTGCTGTGCGCGGTCTTGCAGGCGGACGAAATCAGGCGACAGCTCGCTGACCGTGTCGAGCCCGCGCGCAGCGTCCGCGAAGGCCTCCTGCAAGGCGTCGAGCGCTTGCTGCCAGGCCGGGCCGGGGAGGCCCTCGGGCGCATCGCCCACCCAACGCAGCTTGGCACCCGGCCACTGCTTGCCGACCACCAGGCGCAGCTCGCGGGCGCCGCGCTCGACCGCCGCCACCAGTTGCTGCCAGTCGACCAGGCCGCGCGCCTGCTGCAGACCGGCCGCCAGCAGGTCGCGAGCGAAATCCAGCGCTTGGCCCGTGCCGAGCTGGACCCCGAGGAACTGCACGCCGGTCTCGTTGAGCTGATGCGCCTCGTCGAACACCACCACGCGCACGGTCGGCAGCAATTCGGCCATGCCCGACTCGCGCACCGCGAGATCGGCAAAGAAAAGATGGTGGTTGATCACCACCACGTCGGCCGCCATGGCCTCGCGCCGCGCCAGGTTGACGTGGCAGGGCTTGAACTGCGGGCATTGGGCCCCGAGGCAGTTCTCGCGCGTGGAAGTGACCAGCGGGATCAGCGGCGAGCGCTCGTCCAGCCCCGGCAGTTCGGCCAGGTCGCCGGTGCGCGTGGCCTTGGACCATTGCTCGATCTTGGCCAGCGTGCGCAGCGAGCCGCGCTCGGGCAGCGAGGCGTCGTGGCGAGCCAGGTCGAGCCGATGCAGGCAGAGATAGCTGGCACGGCCCTTCAGCAGCGCCGTGCGCACCGGCAGGCCCAGCGCCTCGACCAGCCGCGGCAGGTCGCGGCCGAACAGCTGGTCCTGCAGCGTCTTGGTGGCGGTCGACAGCAGCACCCGCTCGCCGCTCAGCAGCGCCGGCACCAGGTAGGAGAAGGTCTTGCCGACGCCGGTGCCGGCCTCGACCACCAGCTGGCCGCCCTGCTCGATGGTGCGTGCCACCGCCAGCGCCATCTGGGTCTGCCCCTCGCGCTCCCGGAACTGGTCGGCGGCATGCGAGAGCACCCCGCCCGGCGCGAAGACCTCGCGCACCTCTTGTTCGAGCGGCATCAGGCAGGCTCTTGCGGGTCGAGCAGGTCGACCAGCCGCGCAATCTGGTCGCGCAGCGACAGCCGCCTCTTCTTCAGTCGGCGCAGCAGCAGTTCGTCCTGCGGCAGGACATCGCCGAGCCGGTCGATCGTCGCATCGAGGTCGGCGTGCTCGATCCGCAGTTCGATCAGCTGGCGGGAAAATGAGTGAAGATTGGAGTCCAAGGGGGCGCAATACGAAAAGCGATGCCGCGACCATCCGGCTGCGGCTTGTGTTCGCTCGATAATACGTCTTCGTCCCGTTTGCAGCTTGACATCAAAGACCGCGCCATCGGCGCAACCGCGCCACATGACCCGAGGCTTTCGACTCGCCGCCGCCACCGGCCTCCACAAGGGGGACCGCCCCTACCAGCAGGACCAGGTCCTGGTCATCACCCATCCTCGCGTGCCCGGCTGCGTGCTGGCGGTCGTGGCCGACGGCATGGGCGGGCGCAGCGGCGGACGCAAGGCCTCCGACCAGGTGTTGCTGACCGCCCAGCAGTTGTTCACCCGCTACAAGCCCGGGCGCGACGAACCGGTCGCCTTGCTGCGCCAGTTGCTGGAGGACGCGCACACGGTGATCAAGCTCACGGCGGTGTCCAGCGAGCAGGAGCCGCACAGCACGCTGGCCGCCTTCCTGATGAACCCGGAGGGCGACTGCGCCTGGATCCACGCCGGCGACTCGCGCATCTATCACTTCCACGAAGGCCGGCTGGTCAAGCGCACCAAGGACCATTCCTACGTCCAGGTGCTGGTCGATCGCGGCGAGATCGACGAAGACGAGGCCAGCGTCCATCCCCAGGGCAACATCCTGCTCGGCTGCCTCGGCATGAAGTCGACGCCGCCGCCGGTCGATGTCCACCTGATCCCCCGGCTGAAGGCCGGCGACGTGATGATGGCCTGCAGCGACGGACTGTGGCACTACTTCAGCCCGATCGAGATGGGCGAACTGCTGGCCGAGAAGCCGCCGCGCGAAGCCGTCGAGCTGCTGGTCGCCGAGGCCCGGCGACGCGCCCACGGCGGCGGCGACAACATCTCGATCGTCGTCGTGAAGCTGGATGAGCTCCCGGCGCAGGAGTGAGAGACGCCTCGAGCCGCGCAGCGCTCAGGGTGCGGCGGGGCGCACGGGGTCGGGCAAGGGCGCCGAGCGCGGCTTGGTGTTGTTGGCCTTGCGCCCTTCGCTATCGGCGCGCTGCTTCTCGGCCCTCTGCTGTTTTTCCTCGTAGGCCTGGCGTGCCGCCGGGGCCTCGGCGCGCCGACGCGCCGCCTTCGCCTGCTCCTCTGCATGGGCGCGCTGCTTGTCGTCGAACTGGCGCTGCTTGTCGGCCGCCTCGGAGGCGGCCTGGGCGCGCCCGGCCGCATGGTCGGCGGCGCGCTGCTCCCGCTCCTGCTGCGACTTGCGCGACTGCTCGCGCTGGGCGTCGGCATCCTTGGTGTGCGCGCTGCCGCCCTTCTCCTCGAGCTTGTCGAGGGCCGCGGCGCCGCGGCGCTTGCGCTCGAATTCGTTGATCGCCGCTTCCTGGCGCTTGACATCGTCGGTCGCCAGCCGGCGGCGGTGCCGGCTCTCCTCCAGGCAACCCTCGACCGCGAACTTCTTGTAGCAGGCGGCCCGCTCGGCGTCATAGCGCGCGCTGATCGCCTTGCGCTCCTCGGCCAGCCGTGCCCGCTCGGCGTCGAGGTCGGCCCCGCCCGTGGTCGCGCCCGACTGCGCCCACAGCGGCGCCGCGGAAAGACAGATCAGCAGGGCAAGGACGATGTTCTTCATGTCAGGCGGGTGTCGACGGTACGGCGCTCGAGCGCCAGGAACTCGGTCGACTGCATCTCGTTGAGGCGCGACACCGTGCGCGGGAACTCATGAGCCAACGGACCCTCGGTGTACAACGCCTCGGGCGGCACTTCGGCGGACATGACCAGCTTCACGCGCCGATCGTAGAACACGTCGACCAGCCAGGTGAAACGACGTGCTTCAGAGGCCATCCGGACCGGCATGTACGGCACGTCGGACAGCAGCACGGTGTGGAACTGGGTCGCGATCTCGAGGTAGTCGTTCTGCGAGCGCGGACCACCGCACAAGGTCTTGAAATCGAACCAGACCACGCCGCCGGCCTTGCGCAGCGCGTGAATCTCGCGCGATTCGATGTGCAGCACCGGGTTCTCGTCGGCGCTCTCGGCAATGCGCTCGAAGGTCTTGCGCATTTCTTTGTCGGCCGCCGCGCCATTGGGCGTCAGGTAGAGCCGCACCTGCTCCATCGTGCGGCGCCGGTAGTCGGTGCCGTAGTCGACGCTCAGCACCTCGAGCCGCTCGTTCAGGAGCGCGATCGCCGGCAGGATGCGGTCGCGGTGCAGGCCGCCCGGATAAAGATCGTCGGGCTTGAAATTCGACGTGGTGACGAAGCCCACGCCGTTGTCGAACAAGGCCGCCAGCAGGCGATGCAGGATCATCGCATCGGTAATGTCGGCGACATGGAACTCGTCGAAGCAGATCAGCTTGTAGCGCTTGGAGATCCGCAGGCCCAGTTCGTCCAGCGGATTGACAGTGCCTTGCAAATCGGCCAGCTCGCGATGCACCTCGCGCATGAACTCGTGGAAGTGCAGCCGCGTCTTGCGCCGCAGCGGCACCGCGTTGTAGAAGCAATCCATCAGGAAGCTCTTGCCGCGCCCGACGCCGCCGTACATGTAGACCCCGCGCGGGATCTCCGGCCGGTTGATCAGCTTCTTGAGGGCGTTGGAGCGCTGCGCCTTGTACTCGCCCCACTCGCGCGCGCAGCGGTCGAGGGCCTCCACGGCGCGCAGCTGCGCGGGGTCGCTTTGGTAACCCCGCGCAACCAGTTCGGCGTCGTACGCCTGCCTGACGGTCGTCACGTACTCAGAAGTTCAGCGTGCGCTTGTCGACGGCGAGCGCAGCTTCCTTGGTGGCTTCCGACAGCGACGGGTGCGCATGGCAGATGCGTGCGATGTCTTCGGCACTGGCCTTGAACTCCATCGCCACCACGGCTTCGGAGATCAGCTCGCTGACCATCGGGCCGACCATGTGGACGCCGAGGATCTCGTCGGTGGCCGCGTCGGCCAGGAACTTGACCATGCCCGTGGTGTCGCCGAGCGCACGGGCACGGCCGTTCGCGAGGAACGGGAAGGTACCCGCCTTGTAGGCCCGGCCGCTGGCCTTGAGCTGCTGCTCCGTCTGGCCGACCCAGGCGATTTCCGGCGAGGTGTAGATCACCCAGGGAATCGTGTTGAAGTTGACATGCCCGTGCTGGCCGGCAATGCGCTCGGCCACGGCCACGCCTTCTTCCTCGGCCTTGTGCGCGAGCATCGGACCGCGCACCACGTCGCCGATGGCCCAGACGCCAGGCAGACTGGTGCGGCACTCGTCGTCGACTTCGATCGCGCCGCGCTCGTCGAGCTTCAGGCCCACCGCTTCGGCGTTGAGGCCGGTGGTGTTCGGCACGCGGCCGATCGAGACGATCAGCTTGTCAACTTCGAGCGACTGGGCGCCGCCCTTGGCATCGGTGTAGGCGATGCTGACGCCCTTCTTGCCCGACTTGACCTCGCCGACCTGGACGCCGAGTTCGATCTTCAGGTTCTGCTTGGTGAAGGCCTTGAGCGCCTCCTTGGCGATCTGCTCGTCGACCGCGCCGAGGAAGGTCGGCAGCGCTTCGAGCACCGTGACTTCGGCGCCGAGCCGGCGCCAGACCGAACCCATCTCGAGGCCGATCACGCCCGAGCCGACAAGCGCCAGCTTCTTCGGCACGGCCTGGATGCGCAGCGCGCCGTCGTTCGAGAGGATGTTCTCCTCGTCGAAGGGCGCACCCGGCAAGGGACGCGCGTTGGAGCCGGTGGCGACGATGATCTGCTTGCCGGTGATGCTCTCTTCGGCCGCGCCCGCGACCTTGATCTCGTAGCCGGCGTCGGACGCCTTCACGAACGAGCCGCGGCCGTGGAAGAACGCGACCTTGTTCTTCTTGAACAGGTAGACGATGCCGTCGTTGTTCTGCTTCACGACGGTGTCCTTGCGGGCCAGCATCTTCGCCACGTCGAGCCCCAGGCCTTCGACCTTGATGCCGTGGTCGGCGAAGCCGTGGCCGGCGTGTTCGTAGTGCTCCGAAGACTGCAGCAGCGCCTTCGAGGGAATGCAGCCGATGTTGGTGCAGGTGCCGCCGAGGGCCGGACCGCCCTTGGCGTTCTTCCACTCGTCGATGCAGGCCACGTTGAAGCCTAGCTGCGCCGCGCGGATGGCAGCGATGTAGCCGCCAGGGCCGCCGCCGATCACGACGACGTCAAACTGTTTGGACATTTGGAACTTTCTGTGGGTGATCGTGTTCGTTACCGCGTCCGTCCTCGTTCGCGGCAAGCGAAGCGAGGCCCGTTCGGGAACCACCGCGGAACCGGCTTTGCCGGGCCGCGGGTGGTGCCCCCTCGAGGGGGAGGCGGCTACACGAAGTGAGCAAGAAACGGGGGTGGGTCAGATGTCAAACAGGAGGCGCGACGGATCTTCCAGCGCTTCCTTCATGGCGACCAGGCCCAGCACGGCTTCGCGGCCGTCGATGATGCGGTGGTCGTAGCTCATCGCGAGGTAGTTCATCGGGCGCACCACGATCTGGCCGTTCTCGACCACCGCGCGGTCCTTGGTCGCGTGCACGCCGAGGATGGCCGACTGCGGCGGGTTGATGATCGGGGTCGACAGCATCGAGCCGAAAGTGCCGCCGTTGGAGATCGAGAAGGTGCCGCCGGTCATCTCCTCGATGCCGAGCTTGCCGTCCTTGGCCTTCTGGCCGAACTCGGCGATCTTCTTCTCGATGTCGGCGAAGCTCATCTGGTCGGCGTTGCGCAGGATCGGCACCACCAGGCCGCGCGGCGAACCGACCGCGATGCCGATGTCGAAGTAACCGTGGTAGACGATGTCGTTGCCATCCACCGAGGCGTTGATCACCGGGTACTTCTTGAGCGCATGCACCGCAGCCTTCACGAAGAAGCTCATGAAGCCGATCTTGACGCCATGCTCCTTGGTGAACGCGTCCTGGAACTTCTTGCGCATCTCCATGACCGGGGCCATGTTGACTTCGTTGAAGGTGGTCAGGATGGCGTTGGTCGATTGCGACTGCAGCAGGCGCTCGGCGATACGCGCGCGCAGGCGGCTCATCGGCACGCGCTCCTCCGGACGGTCGCCGAGGTCCGCTGCGCCGGTCGGCGCCGCAACCTGCGGCAGCACGGCCTTGGGTGCGCCGGTGGGCGCCGGCACGGGCGGCGCCACCTTGGCAGCGGTACCGGCAGCCACGGCGCCGAGCACGTCGCCCTTGGTCACGCGGCCGTCGCGGCCGGTGCCGGCGACGTCGCCGGTGCTCAGCTTGTTGTCGGCCAGCAGCTTGGCTGCGGCCGGCATCGCGACGTCGGACTTCGAGCCGCCGGCTGCGGCGGCTGCGGCTGCCGGTGCTG
>NZ_JBFUHO010000110.1:0-12312 GCF_056402355.1 Variovorax sp. P4_B11 | reverse complement strand
GGTGAAGGGCTTGCAGGTCTCGTTGTATTGGCTGACGAACGTGTTGATCTTGTTCGTCAGTTCCTTGACGCTTCTGAACGAGCCACGGCGGATGGCCTTGTCGGTGATGATCGCGAAGAATCGCTCGACCTGATTGAGCCAGCTTGAGTAGGTCGGCACGAAGTGCATGTGCCAACGAGGTCTCTGCGCGAGCCAGGCACGCACCTTCGGGTGCTTGTGGCTCGCATAGTTATCGGCGATGCAATGCACATCCAGTTCCTGCGGCACGGCCTTGTCGATCGCGCGCAGGAAGTCCAGGAACTCTTGATGCCGGTGTCTCGGGCGGCATTGGGCGAGCACCTGCCCACTCATCACGTTCAGCGCTGCAAACAGCGTCGTCGTTCCGTGCCGCACATAGTCGTGGGTAACGCCCTCGACGTAGCCCAATCCCATCGGCAGCATGGGCTGGGTGCGCTCCAGCGCCTGGCACTGGCTCTTTTCGTCCACGCACAGCACCAGCGCGTTCTCGGGTGGATTCAGATACAGACCGACCACGTCGCGCAGCTTCTCGATGAACAGCGGATCGGTCGACAGCTTGAAGCTCGTCACGCGATGAGGCTTGAGCTGGAAAGCCTGCAGGTAGCGCGCCACCGTGCTCTTGCTGATGCCCGTCTCCGCAGCGAGCCCGCGGGTGCTCCAGTGCATGGCACCGTCGGCAGGCTTCGTGTGCAAGGTCTTGTTGATCAGCTCGGCAATTTGTTCGTCGTCGACCGTGCGTGGCCGCCCCGGTCGCAACTCGTCATACAGGCCCGAGATGCGATCTCGCACATAGCGCCCGCGCCACCTGTTGACGGTATTGCGATCAATCCCCAGAGCATCGGCGACCTCTGTGCTGGCCTTGTCAGCGCCTTCACAGGCCAGCACGATGCGTGCGCGCAGCGCCAGTGCCGCAGGCAGTGATCGCGATCTGGCCATCGAGGTCAACTCAGCACGCTCTGCCTCGGTGAGGGTGACTATGGTGGTGCGGGTGTAGGCGTTGGGCATGCGGCATCTCCAAGGATGCCTTATCCCATGCAGTTTTTGTGCCTACGAATTAACGGGACAGGACACTAGCTGACGATGCGCACCGGCGCACCGGCGCACCGACGCTCCGAGCTACAACCCGAGGTGCCGGCCGACCGCGTGATGTCTTTCCTCGCGAGGTCGACCACATCGACATCGAGCCGCCAGCTATTCGAGAGCTGCCGTTGCGGCCTCTGGATACAGGTTGGGGAACAGGATATTGAGCGAAGACATCGGGAACCCGATGCTCAGTTCCGATCGGTGGCCATCGCTCTTCAGCAGCCCGTCGGCCAAGAAGCGCGACACGACCTTGCGACCTGTGCGCTCTTCAAGGCCGGTCATCCTGATGAAGTGGCCCCGCGAGACCGAACCCGTTGTTGCGACCGTCTGAAGCGGAAAGATGGCCTCTTCCCGGTACTCGGCGATTCCGTCCGTAACCCCGCGCACGAGCACGTAGGCGCGAATGCGATCCTTGAGCTTCGGAAGATCAAGCATGGTGGTCATGAACGTGACCTGGTCCTCGCACAATTCGATGAAATAGCGGCACCACTCCCAGAGCATCTTCTGGCTGAGGTTTCCACGGCCATCGAGATCACCCTGCCGCGCACTGTCCGCGTTGTCGAGCATTTCGTAGTAGACCTCGCGCTGGCGCGCCAGCGCCCGATTGGGGGACCAGAGGCCACCGCTGAGGGGGAACAGGGCGCAGTGGCTCTGCAACCGGACAGCACGCCCGTTCCCGTCCTCGAACGGATGAGTCCACGCCATGCGGTGGTGGGCGGACGCAATGGTGTAGAGAACCGCATCGACGCCCTTGAGCCGGCCATATCGCTCATCCATCCTCGCCAGGAACTGGGGCAGCGACTGCCAGGTCGGAGGTTGATGCCGGCCGACTGCGACGTCGTGCTTGCGAAGCTCCCCCGGCACAACGATGCGTCCATCGTCCGTGCGCCGGTCGTCTTCCGAAAGCCTTCCGTACAAGGCCGTGTGTGCCTTCAGAAGAAAATCGCTGCTGAGGGCCGCCGCCTCCGTCGACACGAGGTGCTCGAGTTCCTGTTCCGCTTCGATGTGCGCAACGGCCACCCGCTGGCGCAGGGCCACGTCGGGCTTTTCGGAAAAGTCGTGCCTGAGCGCGCGCTCGATGTTTGCCGGGTGCGTGCCCTGCCCCTCGATGCTGTTCGAGTAGTACGAGTTCATCGAGCGCACGATCGCCCGCAGGGCATCCCGTGCTTGAGGGCTTGCCGAGGCTCGCAGTTGCGCGGATTTCTCGAAGACGCGGCGGGTTGCTTCAATCAGCCCGTCCAAGTTCTGCGCCGGCAACAGCGGCTCGAACTGATGGGGCTGGTCATAGACCGCGATCGCCTTGGGTTTTTCTGACATGATTTCCGGTTGTGATTCCGTTATTTTCCATGAAAACTCTATGAATAACAACGGTTTATAGAAACTACGTCCAATCGATATTCCGGTTAAATTTCTGGTTGGCTTGCCGGCTCGATTGCCCTTTCAGACTCAACTGCGGGGAAGCGGTAGCTTCACGCGGCGTCGGTCAACAGCCGCCCAGCGTCTGCATTGCCGGGTGATCAGCCGCGGTGAATGTTGTTGCCGCTGTGACCGCAATCCGGGATCACGCCGGGTACATGGCCGTCGCGCCGCCCAAGCCGCAGTTCGATGCAACCCCCAAGCCGCTCGCGTGTGGGAGCACTTCCCGCTGTCCGAATTCGCGTTGCCGGTGCGTCCATTGGCCGCGCGCCGGCACGCAACAGCCTCCCCGTTCAGCGGCTTCGCTCACTCCGATCGGGACCCCGCGCATGGCGCTGTGCCTTCAGGCGTGCCAACAAGCCCTGTACCAAGCGCTCGCGGTCGGTGACAGCCGTCGGCAGTTTCTGCATGAAGCGCTCCACTTGACCCGCCAGATCGGCGAGCCCTTGGCGTCGCAGCGTCTCGGCCGTCGCTCCCCAACCATCCAGGACCTCGGATCGCGTCGCCAGCAGCTTGGCCTTGCCATCCTCCGAAACCATTCGACCTGCCTGCAGGTCTTTGCCAATACCCAGTAGCCGACGCCGCATGAAGCTGGAGTCCTGGGCCGGTCGACCACGAGCGAACCGATCCGTACTCACTGCCTGGGATGTCCGCAAGTCGCGAAGCCGATGATGGATCGGATCTTTCAGGCCCTTTCGGGTCCCCCGCAATTGGCGCGGAGTCGCGTTGGCCGCCACGCCCTCCTCCCGCATCAACGCCGCGAACTGCTCGCGCCACGAGCGCAGCGTGTCCTTGCGCACATACAGGCGCCGACCTGGCTCGAACTCGTGCTCGCACTTCACGACGAGATGCACATGCGGATGGGCCTGGTCCGTATGCAGAACCATGGCATACCGATACTGAAGCGCAAAGTTCTCGCGCGCGAAATGCCTTGCGGCCGCCAGGACCTTCCGCGGCGGTGTGCCAGCCGGCATCGACAGGATGATGTTGTGGACCAGCTTGGAGCGCACGTCCTTCTCGCCAACCTTCGGCTTCAGCCTGTGCTCGCTGCGGCACAGGTCGAGTTGCCAGTCCTCGACAAGTTGCTCGGCGGCGCCGCGGCCGCGAAATGCGACGCCCTCGTCGGTCTCGATGTCGAGCTTCCCATGGCGGTCGATGTACTTCAGGTGGGCTCGGGCGCCTCCTGTATCGCGCGCACCGCCGGACACCTTCACCATGACCTCGGGCGTGCGACTGACTGTTCGCTTGACCTGTTCGACTTGATCAACGCTCAGCGAAGCGGGTGCACTGGGTCCTCGTCGGCCGTAGCTGACGATGTCGAACTCCATCCCCGCAGTGCGAGGCAAGGTGACGATGTTCCTAGGCATGGCCGGCCTCCCAACTCTTGAGGTTCGCGCGGACAACATCGGCGACCGCCGCGCGAACGCTCTCGACGGCGCGCCCGACATCGACCAGCAGCTCCGCGTAATCCGCGGAGCACACGGATTGCTCCGGGGACCGGGAAGCCATTGCGCGAAGCTGGCGTCCCATGGATCCCAGAAGGCCAGCCGCACAGCGCAACTCACCCAGTTCCTGCGGCGGCATCACCGGCGTTCCGCGGACATGGGCTCGAACGAGCATCGACAAGTAGCTTGCGGTCTTCATCCGACGGCTTGCAGCGCGCGCATCAACGAGTGCCCGATCGCCCGGCCGCAAGCGAAGCGTCAGACGGTCGATGGCACAACCTTCATCTGCGATGGGAGACAGCGTCGCTCCAACGTCCTGTTCTGAGTTGTCGACGACCACTTGCTCGATGAGCAACGCGAGCAGCGCCGATTCGGTGAGTCCGCGACGTGCTGCAAGAGCAGCGAATCGAGCCCTTGTTTCGCTTGAGGTGCGGGTGCCGATAACGGCAGTTCGGTTCGCGCTGGCCATGGTGAACGATGGAACGTTAACAATGTCTGACGCCAGTCTATCCTGCCATCAAAGCCAAGCAAGGCCTCTACGTTCGGCATGTCGAACATCCGCCTCGCTGTCTCCCGCAGCTTCACGCCTTGGAAGCACTCAATGGGTGGATCTCCGATCGGTTCGGCATGCCGAACAACGATGGCCCGCCTGAACGCATTCGAACGTCCTCACGATGCTTGGACCGCCACACATCTCGCCACCAAAGGCGATGCAGGGGGTCGGTGTTCGGCACGCCGAACACCGTGTGCGTGTTCTGTCCGACAAGCCGAAGCGACGTCGTCGGTTACCGGGTGTTCGGCATGCCGAACATCGTCGACGACGAAACTTCATCGGATTGCGACATGCTTCACGAGTGCGTCTCGCGGCTTCGATTCGAAGCTGACGCCGCGGCGCCCGACGCCGATAAGCTGCGCCCATGACCACTGAGGACCATCCAAGACTTGCCGCCAGCGCAGCCGCCGCGGCGTGCCATGAACGGTCCTGCAAGGACCACACGCACTCGTCGCGATCCGCGTGATGGGCATCAGGCTGCGCCTCACGGGCCCCGACGGCCGCGACTATGTGCCCGGAGAACCCATCGAGGTGTTCGACGGCGTGGCCTTGATCGGACGTGTGCAGTCGGTCACGCTGAGTTCCGACGGAACCGAGGTGTGGGTCGAGAACTTCATGACCGTCGACTTCGAGGGTTTTCGGGCCGGCGCATTGCCAAGGCTCGTACTGGCCGAAGTGGTTAGTTTCATCGCCGAGCGTCATCCATCCGTCCACATGATCGGCATCGAGCTGAGCCGGGACGTTCCCGAATTCGAGGGACGGGAAGCGTCGCTCGCCAGGGCCCGGTCCGACATCCTGCAGAGCATCGGCGCGCGGGACATCCGGGTATCACCGAAGCCTCAGGGCGGAAGGATCGGCTGTCTGGCCGTGACGGCCATCTGGCACTACGACAGCGCCAGTGTGGCCGCCCTGGCCGCAGCGTTGCAGATGCAGCGCGCCGCCTACCAAGACGCCAGGCCCGCGATTCCATCGAAGCCGCAAAGCCGACTGGACCGACTGCTGCGCAGGAAGCCCTGAGCTGTGTCTGCGCCGAAGAGGCAACGTCGCGTTGCCTCGCTCGAACGCGCGAAAGTGGGCTCGCCGTTCGGCATGCCGAATGTCAGCAACGAGGGGCCCGCCAGCGGACGCCGACGGGCCGGCGAGAAGCAGGATCAACGCGCCCGACGTTGCCTCGCCCTTCCCTCGCGGGCACGATCGGCGCGTTCGAAGGCGACGCGCTGCTTGACCGCCGCGTAGTAGCACCAGGCCACATCGACAGTCTCCCGCGATCGCAGGCCTTTCGCACGAAGCTCGATCACGCCGCCCACGATCGTCACCATCACCGCACGAAGCCCACGCTCGCGCACCAACGCTGAAGTCTCCCGGGTGACCGGCTTGATGGATTTCGTGGCCATCACTCGCTCCAGCGGGCGACGAGACGACGGGCGATCTCGACGTGACGTTCGGCCTCCGTCAGGTGCTCGGCGATCTCGCGCAGGTCGGTGTTGGGCGCGTGCCGCTCGCGGGTCTGTTCGATGCCGAGCACGGCCAGTTGCAGCAGCTCTTCGCACTCGCGCGTTCGCCGGCACAGACAGTGTCCTTCGAATCGACTCAGCGGCGCGCGGGAGGCTGCTTCGGTGGCAGCTCCGGCCGTTTCAGGGGCGGGCTTGCGCGTTGCCATGGCGATGTCCGTCCGCGGTGTGGCCCGACGTACGCGCCGGTCCAGGGTGTGCAGGGTCATCGAGTGGCACGGGCGTGAGGTGCCTGAAGCTCCCGATGTGAGCGTCCGGCCGGAGGGCCGGCTGGAACCTGGTTTGAAAACCCGTGGGTCGGGTGGGCGCGCCGGTATCGGAATGAACCACGATGACGACGGCAGCCCCAGTGAGGCAGGCCACTGCGGCGGCCCACAGGGAGAATGAAGTCCGGATGTTCATGAAGGGCTCCTGGTAGAAAAGGGATGGAAGTCGCATGCCCCACGGAAGACACGAGGCCTCCGAACCGGGGCAGCGGCCAGAGGCGGATCACGCGTTGTCGGGGCCTTCGCCGGTCGCGGGTGCATGGACGATCCGCAGCGGACTCGGCAGCCAGCGTGTGCCTTCGAGCTGTCGGGCGCAGTAGGCGGTGAGTTCGGCCTTCTTCATCTTGGCGACGGTGTGGGTCGCATCGACACCGGTGGCCTCCTTGACGGCCTCGAGCGCTTTGGCCTTGCTGACACTGGACAGGTAGGTCGTCGGGGTCGGGAGCCACCAGTCGGCCATGTCGATGCCGAGGGCCTCGGCGATCGCATCGCTCTGGTCGCGGGACCGTTCACGCCCTGCCACGACATCGATGCTGCGCGCGGTGCAGTAGGCCAGCAGATCCAGCAGCGTCTCGCGCTCCTGCCCTAGCAACCAGCTGAACAACGCCTGCGGGTTCCCCGGCAGCCGGTCGCCCCACTCCGTCTCGGCTTGCCCGAGGATCGCGCCCGCAGGGGAGTTCTCATAGCCGGTGGCGTTCTGCGCAATGCTGTAGTCGCTGGTCGGGTGCACATTCACCTTCACCACATCGTTGCCCCGGCTGTACTGGCCGAAGACGGTCTCGGCCATCCGGTGCACCAGCGTGACGAGCGCCACCTGCGGATTCTGCGTCAGCGCGGCCTGAATGGCGGCGGTGCGATGGGCGGTCAGGTCGCGCATGAGCTTCTCGCTGAACTCGGGGCGCTTCTTGATGTTCTCAGACTTCTCGCCGTCGTCGCCTTCTTCCTCGTCGCCGCCCAAGCTGGAAGCGCCGGAAGCGCTTGAGCCCTTGCCCGTCCCGCCACCCTTGCCTGCCCTTCGGTCCTCGGGCCGGACCAGGCCACGATGAACGGTCACGCGTCCGGCGTGGTCGATGCGCAGCAAGGCACCGGTGCGCACCATCTGTTCAGGCGTCCACGCCTGCAAGGCCGCACGTGCGCTGTCGAGCTTGTCGTCCATTTCATCCAAGGCAGTGGACAGGCGCTGCTCCTGCGCCTCGTATTCGTCGGAATCGGGATCGCCTTCTTCTTCGTTCCTGTCATAGGCCTCGGCCAAACGATCGCGCTCGGCTTCCATCGCCTCGATGGCCTGCGCTTCCTCCGGCGTCGGCGCGCGCTCGGCCTGAGGCTCGCTCGCATAGCTGCGTAGCGCGAGGTTATCGCCCTCGGTGAGGCAGTCCACCCATCCCCAGCCCTCGGCGCGCACTTCCTCTGCCAGACCGCGCAGCTTCTCCATCGCGAGGGTCTGCAACAGCACAGAGTCGTCCAGATAGACGCTCCCTGCATCCTCGCCATCGGCAAAGAGGTCACGGCGCACCGCCCCGCCCCGGGCCTCGTAGGCGTCGATGCCCACGAAGCGGGCGAGCCGGCTGTCGCCCGCGCAGGACTGCTCGGTGAGCATGCGCCGGACCGTCCATGCATCGCGGTCATAGGCCGGCAGGCCATCCCAGACGGCTTCCTGTGCCGCGTGGTCCTCGGTCAGCGCCAGCGCCTGCAACTGGTCCGGCTCGATCTCGTCAGCGCGGTACATCGCGAGGAATCGGGGGGCGAGACGTGCGAGCTTCAGGCGACGCTCGACCGTCAGCACGCTCACCCCGAAGCGCCCCGCGACCTGCGCGACCGTGAGCCCTTCCTGCACGAGTTTGCGGAAGGCCTCCATCTCGTCGGCGGGATGCATGGCTTCGCGGC
Source organism: Variovorax sp. P4_B11 (assembly GCF_056402355.1). Classification (NCBI taxonomy): domain Bacteria; kingdom Pseudomonadati; phylum Pseudomonadota; class Betaproteobacteria; order Burkholderiales; family Comamonadaceae; genus Variovorax; species Variovorax sp. P4_B11. Next base: position 4,136 of record NZ_JBFUHO010000110.1, on the reverse strand, counting down.
CCGAGTTCTCGGCCAGCGACACCTCGGCGGCGCGGGCGTCGTCATGGAGCTTGCACTCCACGGGCTGTGACGGGCTCCACTTGCCATCGGCAACAAGCTTGTGCATGGCGCGAAGGCGGCGACCTCCGGCCACCACCGCGAAGCACCCATCCGCCTGCGCGACCACCGCGAGCCGCTGCAGCAGTCCCTGCGACTCGATGAGGGCGGCAAGCTCGGCAATGCCGTCCTCGTTGAACACCCGGCGCACGTTGGCATCGCTGAGTACCAGCTTGTCCACCGGCACCAGCACGTCGCGGGCGGTCGGCTCGATCACCGCGACTTCGGTGATGATCTTCCTGGAAGCCTTCGGCTTGGTGGCCTTGCTCGGATGTGCAACCCCGTTGAGCTTGCGCGGCGTCTTGCCTCCGGCAGCGACCTGGGTAGCGGCAGCGGTATTGGCAACAGCAGTCATTTCCGTTTCCTTTGCAGTTGAAGTTGAAGAGATGCCGGGCTTCTAGATCTCGAGCCCTTCAATGAAGGGTTGGGGTTCGCATCGGCCTCGTGCCCGTTGCTGGCCGCCGTTCTCCTGAGTCTTTCGCCCGGTGAACGACAGCGACGGCGGTGACGGGGGAGCAAGGGGGAAGGTTTGTAAAGCGCAGCTTTATGAACACCCCCTTGCAGGCGAAGCCGGTCCCCCGGCCCCGCGGGCGCAGAGTCACCGGACAAGGCGAGAGACACAGGAGAACGGCAGCACCGCCCGAGGCCGACGCGATCCGCAACCGCCGCGCGGCGAGCGCCTCCACCTGCCGCAGGCAGGTCTGATCAGAGGAAGTTCAGGGGACGCAGTCCCCTGGCCCGCATCCCCTGCACCCGCGCCAGGGATGCGCAAGGCCGGCCCCCAGGCCGGTCCCCGCGAGGGGATGAGCGCGAAGGCGCGAACCTGGAGCAGCCCGACAGCGGCGAGAGCCGCTGGGGCGCCCGCATGACCGAGGTCAGCCCTCGGTACCGACGACTGGTGCACGGGCGCGACGTCATGAATCTGCACTCCCCCGCCCAGATGTGAACGGCGGTCAGGAACCGCGTCTATTCGGCGGTGAGGACGCGGTTTTGGTTTTAGATTGACTGAAGTTTCGAGTGCTGGTGTGCTCAATGCTTGAGGGGATTGAGTCTTGATGCCTGCCTGGGCGCCCGGAGGGCGGCCAGGCAGGCGCGGCGAGCCCGTTCGCGGCTGAAACGGGTGCAGCGGATGTCGATGGGGTGCTGAGCTTCGCAGGCTGGTGCCGTGCGGTCGTTGCGCGTCTGCCCTGTAGCGCATGCACGCCGTGGTCTGTACAACACACGACGTTGCCGAAGAAGGCGGGTACGGCAGCGGTCCCATCACGCCGGCAAGCTTGAAGACCGCGCCGCGCCCTACACCGTGCCGATAAAGGCGGTGCCACCACAGTGTGGCGCGCCGGGACGCGTCCGTCCAGCACCATTGGCAGCGCCTCGAGGTGCGAATGGAACGCGGCGCCCGACTGTTCCTGTGCGCGCGCTGTCGCGACCAGGTGCTGCTGTGCAGTCACTGCGATCGTGGCCAGCGCTATTGCAGCGAGGCGTGTTCACGCCAGGCCCGTGAGAGTGCGCAACGCGAGGCCGCACAACGCTACCAGCGCAGCCGCCGCGGCCGCATGGCCCACGCTGCACGGGCACGGCGGTGGCGCAGCCGCCACCGCGGCGACGCAAAAATGGTGACGCATCAGGGTTCCCGAGCGTGCCCCGCCGATGCTCCACTGGTCGCATGCATGGACATCACCACAGACAGCGCCGTCGCGCAGGCGCCCTGGAACGAGGAGGCCGACTCACGTACTGGCGTGACGCAAGCGGAGGCGGCGCTTGCTGGCGCACGTTGTCGGCGCTGCGAGCAGGTGCTGATGCCTTGGGTGTCGGCGCCGATTCAATATTGACCACCTGTGCCGACCGAACCTTGACCAGGGGTTGGAAGCCGACGTTTCGGTCGTCGGCTGTGCATAAGTCTAGTGCTCTCGCTGTTCGTTGACCTCCTCGATGCTGTGTGGATCGCGCGGGGGAAGCCGCGGAGGGCGTAGCCCGTAGCGGATTTCCCCGCGCGGCGCGACCTGTTCTCCCGTCAGTTGGCCGCCTCCGGCGGAGTCGGTGGATCGGCCTTGCGAGCCTGCTCGCGCGCCTTGATCCGCTTCTTGGCCACCGCGCTGCTGTGCAGGAACCGATGACTCTCGTTGCCCGTCTCCACGATGTGGCAGTGATGCGTGAGCCGGTCCAGCAAGGCCGTGGTCATCTTCGCGTCGCCGAACACGCTGGACCATTCGGCGAACGTCAGGTTGGTCGTGATCAGCACGCTCGTGTGCTCGTAGAGCTTGGAGAGCAGGTGGAACAGCAAGGCCCCTCCGGCTTGGCTAAAGGGCAGGTATCCCAGTTCGTCCAGGATCACGAGGTCCATGCGCAGCAAGCTGCTGGCAATGCGCCCAGCGCGCCCCTGGGCCTTCTCCTGCTCGAGGGCATTGACCAGGTCGACGGTCGAGTAGAACCTCACTCGCTTGCCATGTCGCGTGACGCCGGCCACGCCGATGGCCGTCGCCAGGTGCGTCTTCCCCGTGCCCGGTCCACCGACCAGAACTGCGTTGTGCGCCACCTCGGTGAACTCGCCTTCTGCCAACTGGTGAATGAGCTTGCGGTCCACTGGCGAGACATCGAAGTCGAAGCCTGCCAAGTCGCGATGCACCGGGAACTTCGCCGCATGCATCTGGTGGCTCACGGAGCGCATCGACCGGTCCGTGCTCTCCGCCTGCAGCAGGTGCTCGAGCAACCAACGCGAACTCTCGGTGTCCGCATTCGCGCCTTGCTCGACCAGATCGCCCCAGGCGCCGGCCATGCCGTGAAGGCGCAACTGTTTGAGTTCGACGACGAGGTCACGCATGGCGCACCTCCGGCACGATGTCGCCGGCTCGCAGGCTGTCGTAGCGCGCCGTGTCTGCCCTCGGCGGCTCCAGGATCYGCAGGGCCGTCTCGACGGTCGGCGGTATCGGCTTCGCATTCAAYCGCCCCAGCACGTTGACCACGTGCTCSACGCTGACCCGCCCGGACGGTGGCCCGCTCTCCAGGGCCAGYTCCACCGCCACCAGCACGGCCTCCAGGCCGGCCSCCGGCACGATGGCCAGAACCTGCGCCATCACGCGATCGCCGCCGGCTTGGCGCAGCAGGCCGTGACGCAACTGCTGCAGAGGTACTGGCAAGTCTGCGAACGGCGCGCCGTTGCGCAAGGCGCCGGGCTTCCTCTGAAGCAGCGGGATGTAGTGCTGCCAGTCGTAGCAGGTCTGGCCCTTGGCGCCCAGGCGCTCGTGGTTCGCTACTACCGCATCTTCGGCCACGACGACGATCCTGGCCGGATACAGCCGCGTGCTCACCATCTGACCGGCCAGCTCGCACGGCACCGAGTAGCGGTTGCGCGCCACCGACACCAGGCAGGTGCTGGAGACCCGTGCCGGCTTCTCCACGTAGCCGTCGAAGAGCTCGGGCACCGGCATCAGGTGAGGCCGCTCATGCTCCAGCATCTCCGCGACGCTGAACTGGTCGTGCTCGGGGTGGCGAACCTCCTCCCACAGCGCCCGGCATCTGGCACCGAGCCACGCATTGAGTTCGGTGAACGAGCCGAAGCGCCGTTTGCCGGCCTCGATCCAGATGCGCCGCCGGCTATCCTGCACGCTCTTCTCGACCACACCCTTCTCCCAGCCCGAGGCGACGTTGCAGAAGTCGGCATCGAACAGGTAGTGCGCGCACATGACCGCGAACCTCGCATTGACGACGCGGCCCTTGCCCTTCTTGACCTTGTCGACGGCGGTCTTCATGTTGTCGTAGTTTTGTGCCCAGGTGCGTTATGTGCCCAACCGGCCTGAGCAGTGCGCCGGCGATGGTGAGTCACCGGCCACCGGGCACAAAATTCTCACAGCGATTGCAGCCACTTCATCAGGTCTTGGTCTTGGCGCCATCCGACGCGAGTCCGGGATACCGCCGAAGTCGTCGGAGGAATGCATGCCGCAAGCGCGGCCTGCTTGGTTCGCATCGTGATCTCAGCGTAGCGATTGGTCGTCTCCAGACTGACATCGTGATCTCAGCGTAGCGATTGGTCGTCTCCAGACTGA
>NZ_JBFUHO010000109.1:0-12673 GCF_056402355.1 Variovorax sp. P4_B11 | reverse complement strand
GTCCGACGGTGGCGGGTCCACCACGGGCGCGGGCGGCGGCGACGTCGAGGGTGGCGTCGGGAGGTCGGGTGCCGGCGGCGGCGGCCCGATGGGCGTGCCGGCGCCGGCGCGCTGCAAGGCGGATGCGGTCATGGCGACAGGTTAGCGAAAAGCGCTTCGATGACGAAACCCCACGGCGTATCCGGGTCTCTGCTAGAACAGATCCAATCCGGCGGCCACCATCATCGCGACACCCGCCGCCACGCTGGCCCAATGGGCGAGGTTGGCGCACAGGTCCCAGTCGCGGTACCTGTGCTCGACGCTGCGCTGGAAAGACTCGCCGATGGCATCGAATTCCGGGCCTTGAATGTTCGCGATCATCATTGCACTCCGTGCATCGATGCTATGTCCGCAACGCCTCTTCCCCCCGATGAAATCGGCGCCGCATATTGATGCTTCCTGCGCATGAATATCGCGGCCTGGGACAGCGTCGGATGCGACCCCGGATGTCAGTGGAAGTCACGGCTCGTGTTGCTCTGCGCCAGCCGTCCCAGCAGCGGCGTGAGGTCCCTGAAGCCGGTCGCCACCAGGTGGCGCACCTCGCCGCCGCTGTCGACGTCGCGCTGCCAGGTGCCCTGCACCGCCAGCAGCTGCGACTTGAGCAGCGGCTCGCGCCAGGCTTCGACCACGTGGCTCCAGACGATCACGTTGACGTTGCCGGTCTCGTCCTCGAGCGTGACGAAGATCGTGCCGTTGGCGGTCTGCGGCCGCTGGCGGCCCTTGACGATGCCGCAGGCCCGCACGGTCTGGCCGCTGGGCAGCGGGCGCAGCTGCTCCGCGCTCATGAGTTGCATGCGCGCCAGCCGCGAACGCAGCAGCGCCAGCGGATGGCGGCGCAGCGTGAGGCCGAGCGAGGCGTAGTCGCCGACGATCTCCTCGCCTTCGGACGCCGCGGGCAATCGCAGCGCAGGCTCGTCGATCGGCACGCCCTTGAGCAAGGCCGGTGCCCGGCGCTGCGCGGTCGCATCCCACACCTGCTGCCGGCGATGGCCCGAGAGCGACATCAGGGCATCGGCCGCGGCCAGCGCCGCCATGTCCCTGGCGTCGAGCTCGGCGCGCAGTGCCAGGTCTTCGGTGCTGGTGAATGGCGCCTGGGCGCGCGCCTCGAGCAAGCGCTCGGCGCCGGCCTTGCTGAGGCTGCCGACGCGTTTCAGGCCCAGGCGCACGGCCGGCTGGTTCGCGTTGCCCAGCCGTTCGGCATGGCGCGCATCGGTGCCGGGCGGCGCACGCGGCGCATCGGGGGCGCGCGTTTCGGTCGTGCTGTCCATGTCGCTGGCCGTGACATCGACCGGCCGCACCTCGACGCCATGGCGGCGCGCATCCTGCACCAGCTGCGAAGGGCTGTAGAAGCCCATCGGCTGGGCATCGAGCAGCGCGGCCAGGAAGCAGGCGGGCTCGTGGCGCTTGAGCCAGGCACTGACACAGACCAGCAGCGCGAAGCTGGCCGCATGGCTTTCGGGAAAGCCGTAGTCGCCGAAGCCGAGGATCTGCTTGAAGATCGCTTCGGCGAAGGCGGGCGGGTAATCTCGATGAACCATTCCGTCCACGAGCTTCCTGTGAAATTTCTCGAGGCCGCCCTTGCGCTTCCAGGCGGCCATGGCCCGCCGCAATTGATCGGCCTCGTCGGCCGTGAATTCGGCCGCGATCATCGCGATCTGCATCACCTGCTCCTGGAAGATCGGCACGCCCAGCGTGCGCTCCAGCGCAGGCCTCAGCTCTTCCTTCTCGTAACGGATCGGCAGCCCCTTGCCCACTCGCTCGCGCTGCTTCAGATAGGGATGCACCATGCCGCCCTGGATCGGCCCGGGCCGCACGATCGCGACCTCGATCACCAGGTCTTCATAGGTGCGGGGCTTGAGGCGCGGCAGCATCGACATCTGGGCCCGGCTCTCGATCTGGAACACACCGACGGTGTCGGCGTCGCAGATCATCTCGAACACCTTGGGATCGTCGTTCGGCACCTGGTGCATCTCCAGCGTCGTTCCGCGCCAGCGATTCATCAGGTCAAGCCCGCGACGGATGGCGCTCAGCATGCCGAGCGCGAGCACGTCGACCTTGAGCATGCCGATCGCCTCGAGGTCGTCCTTCTCCCACTGGATGACCGAGCGGTCCTTCATCGAGGCCTTCTCGACCGGCACCAGCCGCGTGAGCCGGGTGTGGGTCAGCACGAAGCCGCCGACGTGCTGGCTCAGGTGGCGCGGGAAGCCCTTGAGGGCGCACGTGAGATCGATCCACTGCCGCAGCTTGAGCGCGTCCTCCTGCACGCCGGCGCGCTCGGCCGCCGCCTGCAACTGCTCGCCGAGCACGGTCTCGTCGAACCAGTAGTGGTCCTTGGCGAACTCGTCGACCAGCCGCGCATCGATGCCGAGCGCCTTGCCGACGTCGCGCAACGCACTGCGCGAGCGATAGCAGATCACGACCGCGGCGATGGCGGCCCGTTCGCGGCCGTATTTCTCGTAGATGTACTGGATGACCTCTTCGCGCCGCTGGTGTTCGAAGTCGACGTCGATGTCGGGCGGCTCCTGGCGATGGCGGCTCAGGAAGCGCTCGAACAGCAGGTGACCCTTGTCGGGATCGATCGCAGTGATGCCCAGGCAGTAGCAGACCGCCGAGTTGGCCGAGGAGCCGCGGCCCTGGCAAAGAATGTCCTGGGAGCGCGCGAAGCGCACGATGTCTTCGACCGTGAGAAAGAACATCTCGTACTCGAGTTCATGGATCAGTTCGAGCTCGCGCTGGACCTGGAGGCGAACCTTTTCAGGAATACCCGAGGGATATCTCTCGCTCGCCCCTTCCCAGGTCTTGCGCGCCAGCGTCTGCGCCGGTGTCTCGTCGATGCCCAGGCTTTCGAGCGGGTACTTGTAGTTCTCGCGGATCACCTTGGGATCGAAGCGGCAGCGATCGGCCACGACCAGGGTGTTGGCGAGCATCTCGGCCGCATAGAGCCCGGCCAGCCGCACGCGCGGCCGCAGATAGCGCTCGGCGTTGGACTGCAATGCAAAGCCGCATTCGGCCACGGTCTTTCCTTCGCGCACCGCGGTCAGCACGTCGTGCAGCGGCTTGCGCTTGCGCGAATGCATGTGGACGTCGCCGGCCGCCACCAGCGGCACGCCGGCACGCCGGCCCGCCTCGACCAGCGCGACGAACCAGAGGTCGTCGTCGAGTTCGTTGAGCAGTTCCAGGGCCAGCCAGAGATTGCCGTCGAACAACGACCTGGCGGCCATCAGGTCGCCGTGCAGCGCGTCGGCGTCGACCGCCTCGCCGGGCTTGCGATCCGGCACGAAGAGAATCTCGCAGTGCTGCAGCGAGGCCACGTCGCTGCCGTCCCAGCTCACGCGGTACTCGCCCTTGGGCAACTCGGTGTTGCGCGCCGCGGTGATGAATTCGCAGAGGTTGCCCCAGCCTTCGGTGTCGTTGGCGATGACCACCAGCCGGAATCGCTCGAAGCGGAACTCGCTGCCGAACAGCAGCCGGAAATCCGGGTGGCGCGGGATCGGCTGCTCCTCGGGATGCTCGCGCTCGTAGGCATCGAGCTTGGCGGGCAGATCGCGCAAGCCCACATAGGCCCGCACCACGCCGGCCACCGAGCACTCGTCGGTGATCGCGAGTGCCGCATAGCCGAGCTGGTAGGCGCGCTCGACCAGTTCCTCCGGCGTGGAGGCGCCGCGCTGGAAGCTGAAGTTGGTCAGGCAATGCAGCTCTGCGTATTTCATGGCTCGCCCCCAGGTTGGGCTCACTGCGTGTAGCCCGCCCACCCCCTACCGGGGGCAACACCAGCGGCCCGGCAAAGCCGGTTCCGCGGTGTTTCACCGACGGGCCCGGCTGCGCCGGCCGGGGGAAACCGGCGCTGTGTTTGTTTGTCGGCTGCGCGCAGCGCGCCTGTTGGTGGGCAGTCACGGAACCGGCTTCGCCGGGCCGCCGACTGCGCCCCCGGTAGGGGGTGGGCGCCCCGACACGAAGTGCGGGGCAACCTGGGGGCGAGCCACATGTCAGGCATAGAGGCCTTGCAGGTACCAGCGCACCGAACAAGTGCTCGGACGCTCGCGAAAGATCCAGACCAGGCCGGCTTCGGGGCTCTCGGCGACGTAGTAGTCGCGCACCGCGGGATGGCCGCCCTCCCCCACGCCGCCCCACCAGCCGGCCTCGACCCGCTGGGGTCCGATCAGCTTGCGCAGCGGTCCGCGCCAGCAGGGACGCTCGCCGTCCATCTCGAGGCGCAGGGGTTCGGGCAGCAGCCACGCCGGATAGATCGCGTCGGCCGGGGATGGCGCCGGGGCCGCCACGGCCTTGCCCGCCGTGCGCAGCGCCGGCTGCCAGGCCTGGCGGCGCTCCGGCCGGTGATCGGCCTGTGCCACCGCGCGCAGCACCTGCTGCGGACCGAGCCGCGCGCTGAGCCGCTCGACCAGTTCGTGCAGCTTGTCGCCCTTGCGGTTGTCCTCGGGCAGGAAGCTGGTGCTGGCGCCGGCCCAGGGCGTGGTGTCGAGGGTGCGCAGGCGCAGCCAGCTCGCCGGTGCGGCCAGCGTGGCGAGCGCGAGTTTCTCGGCCATCAGGCGGCGCAGGTGCGCCATGTCCTGGGTCGGCTCTGCCGTGCGCACCACGATCTGCTGGTGCGGTGGCAGGTCGACGCCGTTGAAGCGCTTGAGGTCGAGCGTCCATTGCAGCTCGAGCGCCACCGCGCCGCGCTGCCGCGCGCGCAGCCAGATCTGCAGCGCCGCGAGCAGGCGGTTGGCCGACCACATGAGCTCGCTGGCACCCTCGGCCAGCGCGGGCAGTTCGAGCTTCTGCTCGAACACGTCGGGCAGCGTGAGCCAGCGATGGCTTTCGGGCCGCAGGCCCCAGGCCGCATCGAGTGCCGCGCGCAGTTCCTTGCCGAAACGGCGCGTGAGGCCGCCGCGCGGCAGCGCCGCCACATCGCCCCAGCTGCGGCAGCCCAGATGCGCCAGTACGTCGAGGTGATCGCGCGCGGCGCTCAGCGTGTCGAGCGGCAGGCCTGCGGGCAGATCGGCCGACGGCTGCTGGCCGCGCGCGAACATCCGCAGCCGCGCGAGCGCGACCAGGCTGGTCGCGCCCTGCGCCTGCCGCAGGCGCTGCGGCGCCGCCGGATTGAGGTGCGCGATCTGGCGCATCAGGCCGAGCCGCCCGCCCCACAAGCGCTCGCAGGCCGACACCTCGAGCAGCAGCGCTTCGTCGACCCAGGCAACGCGCGGCGTGAACTGCAGCGCCCACCAGCCGAGCGCCTCGGGAGAAGGAGGAAGCGCCTCGACTTGCGGGTCAGGCTGCCACTGCAATGCGATCCAGTACATGTCGATTTCTCTGCTGGAAGTCGAGGCGCACCACCGTGGCGCCTTGGACCTCTTGCGCGGCGCCCTCCTGCTGCCGCAGCAGCTTGCGCCGCAACTGGCTCGCGGCGAGCAGCGCCGTCATGCGCTGGCTGCGTGCCGGCAGCCGGATCGGCGAGGCCAGCGGCGGACCGCGGCGCTTGAGGATGTGGACCTCGATCTGCGTGCGGTCGTGCTCGCCGGCCACCAGTTGCAGCCGCAGGCGTGCCGGCGAGGTGGAGGCCGCCACGGATGCGGGCCGAAAGACGAACAGCAACGATTCGTGCTGGGCCGCCGCCAGTTGCAGCCGCCGCAATTCGCCCACCCGCGCCTGCGGCAGCCAGGCCAGCACGGCGGCGACGTCGGCGCAGCGCAACGCCTGCTCGCAGGCCCAGAGCCGCGCGGCCGAGGCTTCGCTGCGGATCCACAGCAGCGATTCGACCGGCAGGCCGCCGGCCGCCAGCGAAGGCCCGAAAGGTTCGTGCGGCGCGCCGATCAGCGCGACCGGACCGATGCCGCCCTGCACGGCCCGGGCCAGTGCGGGCAGCAGCAACTGCCACGCATGCGCCTCGGGGGCGGATTGCAGCAACTCGGTCATCGCCCCGACCGGCCAGCCGCCGCCGGGCAGCTGCGCATCGAGCGCGGCATGGCCGGTGCCGACGACCTGCGCATCGGCCAGGCCGAGCTCGTCCGCACGCCACATCCCGTGGCGCGCGGAAGAGGAAAAAGAGTCGAGGGAAGGGAGGCCCATGATGAATTGAATGACTGTATTTTTATACAGTATTCAGCCATCGTGGAAGATTTTTGTAAGTACGGGGGAAAGCAGACACCCCAGCGCGCCTGGCGCCGATGGAGTACATATTCCGAGTGCCTTCTTCGCCCACCCTCACCCGCGGCGAGCTGCTTCGCCTGGCCGCAGCGCTCTCGCTTTCCGCCGCCTTGCCGCGACCCGCCGCCGCCCAGTCCCCGGGAGTCCGACGCATGAACACCCGCCCCATCCCCGCCACCCGCGAAGCCCTGCCCGTGGTGGGCTGCGGCACCTGGATCGGCTTCGACGTCGCGCCCGGCAGCGCCGAATACCAGCGGCTGCCCGGCGTTCTCGATGCACTGTTCGCCGCCGGCGGCACGGTGCTCGACAGCTCGCCGATGTATGGCCGCTCCGAGGCCGTGACCGGCGACTTGCTGGCCGCCTCCAACCAGCGCGCCAAAGCCTTCCTCGCCACCAAGGTCTGGACCTCCGGCCGCGACGCCGGCATCGCCCAAATGGAGCAGTCCTTCCAGCGCCTGCGCACCGATCGCATCGACCTGATGCAGGTGCACAACCTGGTCGACTGGCGCACCCACCTCAAGACCTTGCGCGGCTGGAAGGACCAGGGCCGCGTGCGCACCATCGGCATCACGCACTACACGGCCTCGGCCTACGCCGAGGTCGAGGCGGTGCTGCGCGCCGAGAAGCTCGACTTCCTGCAGATCAACTACTCGATCGATGAGCGCGAAGCGGCCCGGCGCCTGCTGCCGCTGGCCGCCGAGCGCGGCGTGGCGGTGATCGTCAACCTGCCTTTCGGCGGCGGCGGATTGCTGCGCCGCCTGCGCGACAAGCCCCTGCCCGCCTGGGCCGCCGAGATCGGCTGTACGAGTTGGGCCCAGGTGCTGCTCAAGTTCGTGCTGAGCCACCCGGCCGTGACCTGCACCATTCCCGGTACCAGCCGGCCCGAGCACATGGCGGACAACGCGGCGGCCGGTGCGGGTACGTTTGCGGACGCGGAGTTCTGGCGGCGCAATGCGGCTTCGCTGCCTCTTTAAGCCTCTTCAATCCAGGAAGCTCAGCAGCGCCGCGTTGAACGCATCCGCCCGCTCGAACTGAGCCCAATGCCCGGCGCCGTCGATCACCACGCCTTCGCGCTCAGGATGACCGGCGACGAGTTGTGCCACCAGGGGCCGCGAATCCGCCGTCACGTCGTGCTCGCCCCAGAGCAGCAGCTGCGGACCACCCATCGCATCGAGCGCGGCCTGCAGCCCGCCGGACTGCGAGACCTCCTTGCTGCGAAAGCGCGTGCCGTGGCAGGAGATGTCGTGGATCGCGAAGGCCAGCGCATCGATGGCCGCCTTGTCGTGCAGCATCAGGGCGGCCAGGTTGTGCAGCAGCGCACCGCGCTCCTGGTCGCGGTCCTCGGCGGCGCGCCAGTTGATCATCTCCACCGTCATGCGCCGCAGCGTGCCGTGGCCGCCGCTGCCCACCAGGGCCAGGCGCCGGATATGCCCGCGGCGCTGGCCGAACTTGGCCGCGACCAGGCCGCCGAACGAGAAGCCGCCGAGGTCGATGTCCGTCTGCGCGCCAATCAGGCTGTCGAGCGTTCCGGAGAGCGCCTCGAGCAACGGGTCGACCGCGGCCTGGCCGGCCGCCGGCTTCGACGGTGCGTCGGATTCGTTGAAGCCCGGCATGTCGGGCAGCCACAGCATGTGCGAGGCCGACAGCGCCTCGACATTGCGCAGCCAGTGCATCCAACTGCCATGGCCGCCGTGCAGCAGCACCAGCGGCGGGTGCGTGTCGTCGCTGCCAAAGCAGCGCCAGCGCACGCGCACGCCGTCGTGTTCGGCGTCGTGAGAGGTGGACAGCGCGTCGATGCGCGCGATCAACGCGAGCGCATCGGCTTCCGCCCGCGGATCGAAGGTCGAGAAATAGGGCACTGGCAGATTGTGCCGCGCACCCGACCTCGGCTTCAGGCCGCCGCTTTCCCGAAGCGGAAGCTCGACACCGAGATCCCGCCCATGAACGCATCCTCGTGATAGATGCGCTCGCCCGCTTCGCCTTCTGCCGCACCGACCGCGACCATCAACGGGATCAGGTGCTCCTCGCGCGGGTGCGCGATCCGGGCCGCGGGTGCCGCCGACCATTGCAGCAGATGCTCGACCCGTTGCGGCGGCGTGCTGCGAACCATGGCCGCATCGAGCCAGTCGTCGAAGGCCTTCGACACATCGCGCGCCTGCGGACCGAAGTTGCGCAGGTTGTGATAGCTCAGGCCGCTGCCGACGATCAGCACGTTCTCGTCGCGCAACGGCGCAATCGCACGGCCCAGCGCGATGTGCTCCGCCGGATCGAGTCCGCGCCGCAGCGACAGCTGCACCACCGGCAGCTCGGCCTTCGGGTAGATCGCGGCCATCGGCGAGAAGGTGCCGTGGTCGAAGCCGCGCTCGGCGTCGAGTGCAGCGGGCAGGCCGGCCGCCTCGACCAGCGACTGCACGCGGCGCGCCAGCTCGGGGGAACCGGGCGCGTCGTAGTGGATCTGGTAGGTGTGGGCAGGGAAGCCGCCATAGTCGTAGATCATCGGCGGGCGCGGGTTGCCCATCACGGTGAAGGCGGGCTCCTCCCAATGCGCCGATACCATGAGGATCGCAGCCGGCGTGCGGCCGATCTGGCGCGGCATGTCGGCCAGCGCGGCTTCGAGGCGGTCGTAGGCATGGCCCATCTCCTTCTTCATCCAGGGCCAGGGGCCGCCGCCGTGCGAGATGAAATAGGTGGGCAGTGTCGAAGTGGTGCGCATGGAATGTTCCTTGAGCGCCAGTCTAAGGATTTCCCACAGAGAAATCGATAGGCTAGGATTCATCGATTCGTTTCCCAGGAGGAAATCATCGATGGACCGCCTGACCAGTCTTCGGGTCTTCAGGGAGGTGGTGGAATCGGGCAGTTTCGCCGCCGCCGCCGGGCGCCTCGCAATCTCGGCGCCGATGGCCAGCAAGCATGTGGCGCAACTCGAGAAATCGCTGGGCGCCCGCCTGCTGCATCGATCCAGCCGGCACCTGAGCCTGACCGAGGCCGGCCAGGCCTGGTACGAGCAGAGCCGCCGCGCGCTCGACCTGCTCGACGCCGCCGAGAACGCGATCGGCCAGAAGAACGAGGTGCCGCGCGGCCAGCTCAAGGTCAGCGCGCCCGTGTGGTGCGCCACCCCGCGCTTCGCTGCCGTGCTGGCCGGCTACCGGGAACGCTGTCCCGAGGTGCTGGTCGACATGCACCTGGAGAACCGCAAGGTCGACCTCGCGGCCGACGGCTACGACCTCGCGCTGCGGGCCGCGCAAGAGCTCTCGCCGGCCCTGATCGCACGGCCGCTGTGCACGCTGCAGTTTCACCTGGTCGCGTCGCCCGCCTGCATCGAACGCGCCGGCATGCCGGCCGTGCCCGCCGACCTGGCGAAGCTCGACGCCATCGTGCCGAGCTACGTGCGCATCGAGGGCCTGGCGCTCAAGGACGGCAAGGGCCGCCAGGCGCCGCTGCGGCTGCGGCCGGTGATGAAGTCGGACGACACCACGCTGACCCTGCATGCGGTGCGGGCCGGCATCGGCATGTCCTTCCTGCCTGAGTGGCTGATCGATGACGACCTCGCGCAGGGCCGGCTGCTGCGGCTGGTGCCGGACTACAAGGCACCGGCGGTGACCCTGTTCGCGGTCTACACCAGCCGGCAGTACATGGCGCCCAAGCTGCGCAGCTTCATCGACTTCGTCGGCCAGCGCCTGGGCGCGTCCGAGTAGCCCCCACGAAACGTCGCGGCGCAAGCCCCCTGGCGTGCGCAGCCGCTTGCCCGCCGCTACAGTGACGCCTCCTTGGAGACCGCCCGCCTTGTTCCGCTACTTCGAAAAACTGCTTCCCGCCTACCCGGTCGCCGAACCCGAACTGCCGCCGCGCGGCCTCCTCGCCTTCCTGTGGGCCTGCACCCGTGGCCTGCGCGGCAAGATCGCCGCGATGGCGCTGCTGACGGCCGCGATGTCGGCCTTCGAGGCGCTGCTGTTCGCGATGCTCGGACGCATCGTCGACTGGCTCGGCGGCCAGGTTCCCGCGCGCCTCTGGGAAGAGCGCGGCACCACGCTGATGTGGCTCGGCTTCGCGCTGGTCGCGAGCATCGGCGTGGTGGCGCTGCAGACCATCGTCAAGCACCAGACGCTGGCGGTGAACCTGCCGATGCGGCTGCGCTGGAACTTCCACCGCCTGATGCTCGGCCAGAGCATGGCCTTCTACCAGGACGAGTTCGCCGGCCGCATCACGGCCAAGGTCATGCAGACCGCGCTGGCGGTGCGCGAGACGATCTTCGTGCTGGCCGACGTGCTGGTCGCGATGGTCGTCTACGTCGCCACCATGATCGTGCTGGCGGCGGTGCTCGACCGCCAACTGATGCTGCCCTTCCTGGTCTGGCTGGCGCTCTACATCGGCTCGCTGGTCTTCTTCGTGCCGCGCCTGGGCAAAGTGGGCAAGGCGCAGGCCGACGCACGCGCCTCGATGACCGGGCGCGTGACCGACGCCTACACCAACATCGCCACCGTCAAGCTGTTCTCGCACACCCAGCGCGAGGCCGGCTTCGCGCGCTCGGCCATGAAGGAGTTCATGGGCACCGGCTATGCCCAGATGCGGCTCGTGAGCGCCTTCGAGATCGTCAACCACACGCTGAGCATGGGCCTGACCGCCGGCATGGCGGGCATGGCGCTGTGGCTCTGGTCGCAGGGCGCGGTCGGCGTCGGCGCGGTGGCCGCCGCCACCGCGATGGCCTTGCGGCTGCAGGGCATGTCGCACTGGATCATGTGGGAGATGACCAGCCTGTTCGAGAACATCGGCACGGTGCAGGACGGCATGAACACGCTGTCGCGGCCACGCACGGTGCTCGACGCCGCCGACGCGAAGACCCTCGACGTCCCGCGCGGCGAAGTGCGCTTCGCGCATGCGAGCTTCCGCTACGGCGAGGGCGGCCGCCGCGTGATCGACGACCTGAGCCTCAGCGTCAGGCCCGGCGAGAAGATCGGACTGGTCGGCCGCTCGGGTGCCGGCAAGTCGACCTTGGTGAACCTGCTGCTGCGCTTCCACGACCTGGAGGGCGGCCGCATCCTGATCGACGGCCAGGACATCGCGCACGTCACGCAGGACAGCCTGCGCGCGCACATCGGCATGGTGACGCAGGACACCTCGCTGATGCATCGCTCGGTGGCCGACAACATCGCCTACGGCCGGCCCGATGCCGGCGAGGCCGCGATCCGCGCCGCCGCCGAGCGCGCCGAGGCGCACGACTTCATCCAGACGCTGGGCGATGCGAATGGCCGGCGCGGCTACCAGGCGCACGTGGGCGAGCGCGGCGTGAAGCTGTCGGGCGGCCAGCGCCAGCGCATCGCGATCGCCCGCGTGATGCTCAAGGACGCGCCGATCCTGCTGCTCGACGAAGCCACCAGCGCGCTCGATTCCGAGGTCGAGGCCGCGATCCAGGCCAGCCTGTACCGCCTGATGGAAGGCAAGACCGTGATCGCGATCGCGCACCGCCTCTCCACCATCGCGGCGATGGACCGGCTGATCGTGCTCGACAACGGCCGCGTGGTCGAGGAAGGCGACCACAAGACGCTGCTGGCCAGGGGCGGCCTCTACGCCCGGCTCTGGGCGCACCAGAGCGGGGGCTTCCTCGGTGACGGGGACGAGGATGGCGACGACGAAGAAAGCGGCGCCCTGCGGGAACCGTCGACGGTCTGACTCGCGCGTCCTACAGTGGGCCGTGACGGCCGCCGACATCGGATCCACCGCGTGCTGCCACAGTGGATTCGTCTTCAACAAAGAGGAGTTTCCACCGTGAATTCCATCATTTACATCGTCGGCCTGGTCGTGGTCGTGGTCGCGGTGCTTTCCTTCTTCGGCCTGCGCTGACCGCAGCTGTTCCTCTTTTCTTCCGCCCTCTGCCGGAGGGCCCGCCGGGGTCGCTTGCGGCCCCGTTTTTCGCGGGCCGCCGGCGCGGCTTCGCCGGGCATAATTTCGCGCTCCACGCCGGTGCGCCGGCGCCATGCCCCGTTGTGAAGGAAGCCGTTGAATCCCGTCGCGCCGCCGCCCTCTTCGTTCCAGGACGCGGTCATCACCGAGTCGGTGAAGCTGGTCGAAGAGGCAGGGCCGCTCGACGATGCGCAAGCGATGCGGCAAGCCATGCGCCTTCATGGCGATGCCGCCGGACGCATCCTCGAACGCGCACGCCTGCTGGGGCAGCGCATCGGGCTGCAGGCCGAGCTGGCGCGGGCGCGTGCCTGGGCGCCGTGGGTGCTGCTGGGCCTGGTCGCGCTGATCGTGATCGCCGGGCTTTCGCTGGCGGGCAACGTGCTCGGCGGCGGCCAGCGGCAGATCAACGTCGTGGTGGCGCTGGCCAGCCTGCTGGGGCTGCACCTCCTCACCCTGCTGCTGTGGCTGCTCGGGCTGGCGCTGCCGCTCGGCGCCTTCCCGGCCTCCTTCGGCTGGCTCTGGCTGAGCCTCACGGCCCGCGTCGCCGGCGGCCGGCGCGGCCAGGCGCCGGTGCTGCTGCGCGCCACCACGC
>NZ_JBFUHO010000108.1:0-13001 GCF_056402355.1 Variovorax sp. P4_B11 | reverse complement strand
ACCCGCCACCGTCGGACCCGCCGCGGATCGACCCGGGCGCGCCGCCGCYGGTCGCCGATCCGCCGCCGGGCGCATTGGCGCTCGGCCGCCTGCATGCGCGGCGGCTGCGCGAGATCCATCGATCGGCCGGCTGGCCCTGCGGCGACGCCATCGAGGTCGACCTGCTGGCCGCGGGACTGCTGGCGCGCGTGCGTTCGGCGCAGGGCCATGAGACCCTGCGCCTGACCGATGCGGGCATCGCGCAGCTGGCGCGCACGCTGGTGGTGAACCGGGCCGCGCTGTCGCGCCACGAGGCGCTGGTCGAGCAGGTCGCGCGCGAGATGACGCGCGCCGGCCGCGTGGCCTGGCGCGGCCTGAGCCTGCGGGCCCGGCTGGCCGGCGCGGCCGAGGGCGACAAGCCGCGCTGGTGCATCGCGCGGCCGGATGTCTTCTCGATCCGCAACACCAGCGTCGAGGCCTATGCGCAGCCGGTCGTGCACGAGGTCAAGGTCAACCGGGCCGACCTGCTGAGCGACCTGCGCAAGCCCGACAAGCGCGCCGCCTACCTGGACCTGGGCGGCGAGTGCTGGTACGTGCTGGGCTGCGACGCCAAGGGCCGCCCGGTCGGCGAGCCGGACGAAATCCCGTCGGAGTGCGGCGTGCTGATCGCCCAGCACGGGCGGCTGGTGGTCGCGCGCTCGGCGGTGCACCGTGCCTTGCCGCGAATGCCCTTTGCCGTCTGGATGGCGTTGGCCAAGGCGCAGCCCGTGGCGGGTTTCGACGACGACCTGCAGGGCCTGTTGACCGGCGTGGACGACTGAGGCCATGCATCCACTGGCGAAGGTCGGCCGGGCCTGCAGCAGGCGACAGATGCCGCATTGCAGTCGTGCGGCGGCCTCCGGCTACTGCGCCGGCGCGCCGCGCGCGACCGCGTCGCGGCGGATGATCTCCGCCACCAGCGCCCGGAACTGCTTCGCGAGGACCAGCCGCACGACCACGGTGCCGACCACCGGCGGCAGCGGGAACGCCGGCGCCACGCCACCCGAATAGGACAGCCGCACCAGGCCCGACGGCAGCGACTCGACCGCATAGCGGCCCTCCATGGCCCGGAGATTGCCGCTCACGGCATGCGCGACGATCCGCCGCGGCGGCGTCTCGACCACCTCCAGCCGCACCTCGATCGGCTGCCTGAAGAACAGGAAGGCCAACTCCCCGACCAGGTCGACCAGCAGCTTGTCGCCATCGCGCTGCACCACCTTCGAACTGCGCATGAACGGGATGAACTCGGCGAGATGGTCGTAGTCGGAAATCACCGCCCACACCGTGCGCGGATCGGCCTGCAATTCGGCCGAAGCCGTCACCGTGATGAAGCCGCCCTGGTTCGCGGCAGCGATATCGAGCTGCTGCGCCATCGCTCCGCCGACCGGGCCTGCCGCCGCGAGCAGGAGCAGCGCCGAGGCCAGGAGGGTGGCGATGAGCCGGCCGCGCATCGCCCTCAATCCGCAAGTTCGCCCGGTCGCGCGGTGCGATGCGACCGAATCCGGAAGCGCAGGCTCAAGCGGTCCTGCACCTGCACCGCGCCGCCGAGGATGGAAAACGGCACGATGCCGAAGTCCGACTGGTTGAACTCGAACGCGCCGGCGATCTCCAGGGTGTCGTGGCCGGTCTCGACCCGCGCCGGGACCGCGAAGGTCCGCGTCACGCCGCGCAGCGTGATCGCGACATCCAGGCGCACGCCGGTCGCCGTGCGGCCGACGCCGGCGACGCGAATCAGGGCGTAGGGAAAGGTCTGCGTCTCGAGCACCTTGTCGAGCATGTTGGCGCGCGTGCCGGCGATGTCCGACGCGCTCGGCTGGGTGTCCAGCCCGGCCTCGGCGCGGAGCGCCGGCTCGTCGACCACGAGTTCCGCCAGCGGGACGAAAAGGTCGGCCCGGCCGGCATCCGGCGCGACCCAGCCCTGAATCGCGCGGCTGGCCACCACGTGATCGTGGCCGAGGTGCCCGAGCGTTCCACCGCGGCGCACCGTGACCACGACCAGCGATTGCTCGGCATCCACCCAATGGACGGGACGACCCTGCGCCGCGGCCTCCTCGTAGGCCTTGCGAAGAGACATTTCGGGCGCCAGGGCGGTCGCGGCATTCGGCTCCCGCACCGCCTCGCGGCCCGGCTGCGCGCACCCGGCCGCCAGCAGCGCGAGCAGAACGGCGGACCGCATCGGGCGCAGCCCAGCCATCTCAGTGGCTCCACCGCGCCTGGCGCGACCCACGACGCATGAAACCGGCGCAGCCAAATGCCAGGGATACCGCGGAACCGGCTTTGCCGGGCCGCTGGTATCGCCCCCTCGAGGGGGAGGCGCCGCAGGCGCTTCGGGGGTGTTTCATCCTAGCCGGCCTTGCGCAGCCGCACGTGGAACTTGATGGTCACATCGGGGCCGACCACGTCGGTCGCGGCCCATTCGCCGGTGCCGATGCCGAACGGCGCCCGCTTGACCACGAACTCGCCGTCCATCGTCGCGCCTTCGCCGGCGGGGGTCCAGCTGAACGGCACCTCGACCGGCTGCTGCACGCCCTTGAGCGTGAGCGTGCCATGCGCCACGTAGCGATTCGCGGCACGGGCGATGTCGGTGGCGTGGAACACCGCCTGCGGGTGCCTGGCGAAATCGAACCATTCGACGCCGGCAATCGCCTTGTTGATGTCGGCGCTGGCCATGTCCGCACTGGCCACCTGGATGGTGACATCGAGCCGACCGCCGGCCGGAGCCTGCGGATCGAAACGGGTGCGGACGTCGAAGTCCTTGAACACGCCGGGCGCCGGCACGGTCTCGAACGAGGTGATGAACTCCAGGCGGCTGCCCGACGGGTCCATCTTCCAGTCGGCCGCGTGCGCGACCTGGAAAGCCGTACAGGCGAGCAGCGAGACCAGACAGCCCAGTGTTTTCATTTCGGAAGGCTCCTTGCAGGCAGCATGCGGATCAGCACATTGTCCCGCTGGATGAAGTGATGACGCAGCGCCGCGCCGATATGCAGCAGCAGGATCGAGGCCAGCAGCACGCCAAGCGAGAAATGCACGAGCGACGCGACATCCGCGGCGTGCTTGTCGGCTGCGGTGATCGACGGCAGCGGAATGCGCCGGAAGATCTTGAAGGGCACGCCCGAGGCGGACTGGATGACCCAGCCGCTGAGCGGCATGGCGAGCGTCACGATGTAGAGCAGCACGTGGCTCGTGTGTGCCGCTGCCCGCTCCCAGGCCGGCATGCCGGCCGGAAGCGGCGGCGCGGGAGTTGCCAGCCGCCACGCGAGGCGCAGAACCACGAGGATCAGGATCAGCATGCCGATGGACTTGTGCCAGACGAAGAGATCGAGCTTGGTCGGCGACAACCGCCAGGTCGCGGCCAGCCAGCCGAGCGCGAACTGGGTGAAGATCAGCAGCGCGACCAGCCAGTGCAGGAATTTCGCGACCCCGTTCCATGCGGGTTCGATGTTCGATGCCTTCATCCGCATCCCGCAGTGCGCGCGAACGCCCGTTCTTGCATGGTTTCCTTCGCAGACAGCCCGGCGCGGCCGGGCCGCGAACAGGCCGGTGTGTCTGCCGCCACGCCCATGGCGGCTGCCGCCGGCCGAATTCGCCCACTGTAACTCCGCTGCGGCAAGCGATCTGCGCCTCTTCGCCGCCTGGCGAAGGCCCGGATGCCGGCGATGCCGGCGAATGCTCAGGTCGCGCGGCCGTTCCGGGCCGGCGCCGTCGGGGCGAGATCCGGAGCCACGGTAGAATCCGCGCCAGCCGCGGGTGTAGTTCAATGGCAGAACGGCAGCTTCCCAAGCTTCATACGAGGGTTCGATTCCCTTCACCCGCTCCAGATCGCACATCGGCGCCTGCGCGCCTGCTGAGCGCCGAAGTCGATTGACCTTCGGCGGCCCCAAGATCCTCGAGGGCGGCAACGGGGCCGGACAGCCCCCAAACCTATAATCGCAGGCTCCAGCAGATCAAGCAGTCAGGTGGGTTCGATGCAGGGGCTGCCCCCAACCGGCCGCCCATTTGCACCTGCACAAGCCAAGAACCCAAGATGAGCCAGCCCACCTTCAGCGTCGCCGACATCCGCAAGTCGTTCCTCGATTTCTTCGCGACCAAGGGCCACACTGTCGTGCCCTCCAGCTCTCTGGTGCCGGCCAACGATCCGACCCTGATGTTCACCAACTCCGGGATGGTGCAGTTCAAGGACGTGTTCCTCGGTACCGACAAGCGCCCCTACGTGCGCGCCGCCTCGGTCCAGGCCTGCCTGCGGGCCGGCGGCAAGCACAACGACCTTGAGAACGTCGGCTACACCGCGCGCCACCACACCTTCTTCGAGATGCTGGGCAACTGGAGCTTCGGCGACTACTTCAAGCGCGAGTCGCTCAAGTGGGCTTTCGAGCTGCTGACCGAGGTCTACAAGCTGCCGGCCGAGAAGCTCTGGGCCACGGTCTACATCGAGGACGACGAGGCCTACGACATCTGGACGAAGGACATCGGCCTGCCGCCCGAGCGCGTCGTGCGCATCGGCGACAACAAGGGCGGCCGCTACATGTCCGACAACTTCTGGATGATGGCCGACACCGGCCCCTGCGGCCCGTGCAGCGAGATCTTCTACGACCACGGCCCGGGGATCGCCGGCGGCCCGCCCGGTTCCCCCGATGAAGACGGCGACCGCTACATCGAGATCTGGAACAACGTGTTCATGCAGTTCGACATGCAGCCCGACGGCAGCGTCAAGCCGCTGCCCGCGCCCTGCGTCGACACCGGCATGGGACTGGAGCGGCTGGCCGCGATCCTGCAGCACGTGCACAGCAACTACGAGATCGACCTGTTCGACGCACTCGTCAAGGCCGCCTCGCGCGAGACCGGCGAGAAGGACGTGGCGAACAAGAGCCTGCGCGTGATCGCCGACCACATCCGCGCCACCGCCTTCCTGGTGGCCGACGGCGTGATTCCGTCGAACGAAGGCCGCGGCTACGTGCAGCGCCGCATCGTGCGCCGCGCCATCCGCCACGGCTACAAGCTGGGCCAGAAGAAGCCCTTCTTCCACAAGCTGGTGCCCGACCTGGTGGCACTGATGGGCGATGCCTATCCCAAGCTGCGCGCCGACGAGAAGCGCATCACCGAGACGCTGAAGGCCGAGGAAGAGCGCTTCTTCGAAACCCTGGCCAATGGCATGGAGATCCTCGATGCGGCGCTGGCCGGCGGCGCCAAGGTGCTGCCGGGCGACGTCGCCTTCAAGTTGCACGACACCTACGGCTTTCCGCTCGACCTCTCGGCCGACGTCTGCCGCGAGCGCAGCGTGGCGGTCGACGAGGCGGGCTTCCATGCCGCGATGGAAAAACAAAAGGCCGCGGGTCGCGCCGCGGGCAAGTTCAAGATGGAACGCGCCGTCGAGTACACGGGCGCGGGCAACGTGTTCACGGGCTACGAGCTGCTCGAAGAAAAGGCCACGGTCGTCGCGCTCTACTTCGAAGGCGCGTCGGTCCAGCAGCTGGCCGAGGGCCAGCCCGGCATCGTGGTGCTCGACACCACGCCCTTCTACGCCGAGAGCGGCGGCCAGGTCGGCGACCAGGGCGTGCTCGCCGCCGAAGGCGTGCAGTTCGGCGTCGAGGACACGCAGAAGATCAAGGCCGACGTGTTCGGCCACCACGGTACCCAGACGCAAGGCACGCTGAAGGTCGGCGACACCGTCACGGCCCGCGTCGACACCGCGCGCCGCGCCGCCACCATGCGCAACCACAGCGTCACCCACCTGATGCACAAGGCCCTGCGCGAAGTGCTCGGCGAGCACGTGCAGCAGAAGGGCTCGCTGGTCGACGCCGACAAGACGCGCTTCGACTTCGCGCACAACGCGGCCGTCACGCCCGAGCAGATCCTCGAGATCGAGCGCCGCGTGAACGCCGAGATCCTGGCCAACCAGGCGACCCAGGCGCGGTTGATGGACATGGAGTCGGCGCAGAAGACCGGCGCCGTGATGCTGTTCGGCGAGAAGTACGGCGAGACCGTGCGGGTGCTCGACATCGGCAGCAGCCGCGAGCTTTGCGGCGGCACGCACGTGGCGCGAACCGGCGACATCGGCCTCTTCAAGATCACCAGCGAAGGCGGCGTGGCCGCGGGGGTGCGCCGCATCGAGGCCGTGACCGGCGCCAACGCGCTGGCCTATCTGCAGCAGCTCGAGGCCACCGTGTTCAGCGCGGCCGCGACGCTCAAGACGCCGGCCTCCGAACTGCAGGGCCGGCTCACCCAGGTGCTGGAGCAGGTGAGGGCGCTGGAGCGCGAAGTCGGCTCGCTCAAGGGCAAGCTGGCATCGTCCAAGGGCGACGAGTTGCTGGCGCAGGCGGTCGATGTCAAGGGGGTCAAGGTGCTGGCGGCCAAGCTCGACGGCGCCGACGCCAAGACGCTGCGCGACACCATGGACAAGCTCAAGGACAAGCTCAAGACCGCGGCCATCGTGCTGGCCGCCGTCGATGGCGGCAAGGTGCAGATCGCGGCCGGCGTCACGGCCGACACCCTGGGCCGCGTCAAGGCCGGCGAACTGGTCAACTTCGTGGCCCAGCAGGTCGGCGGCAAGGGCGGCGGCAAGGCCGACATGGCGATGGCCGGCGGCACCGATGCGGCCGCTGTTGCGGCGGCGCTGAATTCAGTTCGGGGCTGGGTCGCGGAACGCCTGTAGGGCGGCTCCGCGTGGTGGACGACGTGGCGGTCGACATCCTTGTGATGGGGGCCGGCACCATCGGCTCGTTCGTCGGCGGCCGGCTGGCGGCGGCGGGGGTCCGGGTGACCTTCGTGGGCCGGCCGCGCGTGCTGGGCGAACTGGCGCAGCACGGCCTCACGCTCACCGATCTCGACGGGCTGCAGGGCCGCGTGTCAGCCGCCGAGTTGCAACTGTCCGAAGTCGTGCCTGCGGGCATCCGGCCCGCACTGGTGCTGCTGACCGTCAAGAGCGGCGCGACCGCCGAAGCCGCGGCAGAGCTCGCCGCAGCCCTGCCGGCCGGCACGACCGTACTGTCGCTGCAGAACGGCATCTCGAATGCGCGGGTCGCCGCCGAGGCCGGGCCGGGCTTGCATGTGCTGCCGGCCATGGTGCCCTACAACGTCGCCGAGATCGGCCCTGGCGCCTTCCATCGGGGCACGGAGGGCCGGTTGGCGGCCCAGGACGACCCGGCGCTGCGGCCCTGGGTGGCGGTGTTCGAGCGCGCCGGGATCCCGATCGATCTCCTGCCCGACATGCTGCCGGTGCAATGGGGCAAGCTGCTGTTCAATCTCAACAATCCGGTCAATGCGCTGTCGGGGCTGCCCTTGCGCGAAGAACTGCTGGAGCGCGACTATCGGCGCTGCTTCGCGGCCTTGATCGACGAGGCGCTGGCCGTGCTGTCGCGGGCCGGCATCGCGCCGGCCCAGCTCGGTGCGGTACCGCCGGCCCGGATCCCGCCGATCCTGGGGCTGCCGACGCCATTGTTCCGGCTGGTGGCGGCGCGCATGCTGCGCATCGATGCCAAGGCGCGATCGAGCATGGCCGACGACCTGGCGCTCGGGCGCAAGACCGAGATCGACGTGCTCAGTGGCGAGGTGGTGCGGCTGGCGCAGAGCCACGGCATGCAGGCGCCGCTCAACGCACGGATGGTCGAACTGGTGGAGGCCTGGCCGGCCCGCCGGGAGCGCTGGCCGGCGCGGCAACTGCTGACTCAGCTGGGGATCTAGGCCGGCGCCACGCTGGCGCCCTGGATCCGATGTCGGGCCAGCGCATCGGCCACGAAGCCGCTGGCCTTCATCTCCTCGACGAAGGCGGCCAGGGCGGCGGCGGCTTCGGGACCTCGCGAGGCGGGTGTGCCCATGGCCTGCTGAATCACCATGAAGCGGCCCGGCAGCAGGCGCAGGGCCGGGTCGCCTGCGGCCTCGGCTTCGAGCACCTGGCGGATGCCCGCGGCCACCTCGACCTGGCCGGCACGCAGGCTCTCCATGACGCCCTGGGCGCCTTGCACGCGCACGATCTGCGCCTGCCGGACCTCGCGCGTGAGGAACAGGTCGTAGGCGCTGCCGCTGCCGACGGCGATGCGCAGCCCGTTGCGGTCCACCTCGTCGTTGCCCCGGATCGCAGAGCCCGTCGGCACCAAGTAGCTGCCCTCGATCAGCACGTAGGGCGCGGTGAAGCGCAGTCCTTCGCCGCGTGCCGGGTCGATGGCGAAGAAGCCGATGTCGGCCTGCTCGCCGCGGACCGCGTCGACCGAGGCGGCGGCCTTCTCGAACACCACCAGCTCGAGCCCGACGCCGAGCCGTTCGGCGAAGGCGCGCGCCAGGTCGACCGAGACGCCGACCGGCTCGCCGCTGGCGGGATCCTTGTTCGCGAGGATCGGGTTGCCGAGGTTGATGGAGGCGCGCAGGGCGCCCGAGGGCGTGAAGGCCGAAACCACGGCCGGGGAGAGGAGGGTGCTCATCGCCCCGGATTCTGCCGCAGCCCAGGTGGGCGCGGTGTCAGGCGACCGATGGCCGGCGGCCCTTGCGATAGAGGATCAAGGTGGCCGTCAAGCCGCAGACCGCCGCCACGCTGAGCCACCAGGCCGGTGCCGCCTTGTCGCCGGTCGCCTCGATCAGCCAGGTCGAGATGGCCGGCGTGAAGCCGCCGAACACGGCGGTCGCCAGGCTGTAGGCGAGCGAGAAGCCGACCACCCGGACTTCCACCGGCATCACCTCGGTCAGGGCCACCACCATCGCGCCGTTGTACATGCCGAACAGGAACGAGAACCACAGCAGCACGTCGAGCATGCGGCCGAAGCTGGGCGCCGCCGCCAGCCAGTGCATGGCCGGATAGGCCGTGAAGATCGCCAGCAGCGTGACCGCCAGCAGCAGCGGCTTGCGCCCGATGCGGTCCGACAGCGCGCCGCCGATCGGCAGCCAGATGAAATTGGTGAGCGCCACCAGCAGGGTCACGATCAGGCTGTCGCGCGCGCTCAGGTGCAGCACGGTGCGCCCGAAGGTCGGCGTGTAGACCGTGATCAGGTAGAAGGTGGTGGTGGTCATGGCGACCAGCAGCATCCCGCACAGCACCACGCGCCAGTTGCGCGCCATCGACTGGAACACCTCGCGCGTCGTCGGATGGTGCTTGCGGGCCTGGAAGGCCTCGGTCTCCTGCAGCGAGCGGCGCAGCACGAAGATGCACGGGATGATCATGCAGCCGACGAAGAACGGGATCCGCCAGCCCCAGTCGGCCAGCGCCGACGGCGACAGCGTCTCGTTGAGCGCGAAGCCGAGCGCCGCGGCCAGCACGATCGCGACCTGCTGGCTGGCCGATTGCCAGGCGGTGTAGAAGCCCTTGTGTCCCGGCGTCGCCATCTCCGAGAGATAGACCGAGACGCCGCCCAGCTCGGCGCCAGCCGAGAAGCCCTGCAGCAACCGGCCCAGCAGGACCAGCACCGGCGCCACGATGCCGATCGTCGCGTACCCGGGAACGAAGGCGATCAGCACCGTGCCGCTGGCCATGATGGCCAGCGTGACGATCAGCCCCTTGCGGCGGCCCGCCTCGTCGATGTACGCGCCCAGCACGATGGCGCCCAGAGGCCGCATCAGGAAGCCGGCGCCGAACACCGCGAAGGTCAGCATCAGCGAGGCGAAGTCGCTGCTGGCGGGAAAGAAGGCCTTCGAGATGGAGGTGGCGTAGAAGCCGAACAGGAAGAAGTCGAACTGCTCGAGGAAGTTGCCGCTCGTGACGCGCAGCACTGCGCCGAGTTTGGAAGTGCTGGCCGGGGCCGCGGGATGGCCTTGCGCCAGGATGGCTGTGCTCATGGATGTCTCCGGAGGGTGTGCGGCCTGCGGCTGCACGGTCCCTTCATCGTAGGAAGCGAAGCTGTCGATCCGCCGTCGGCGCACTCGGGGTATGTCCCGCCCCGCGAAGTCAGGCCTGGCTCAGCCGCCGAGATGTAGGCGTCGCTGTCGCGCCTTGGGGGCTAGGGTTTTTACCTATATTTGAGCGGCCCTCCACCTACTATCCTTCGTCCATCGTTTCATTAATAAATCAGCGTTTTATTAGTGAAACACAAGCGAATTCTCCCCAACGCCAAGGAATCGCCTCCCATGATGATGAAGAACACACGCCGCCAAGCGCTGGCCCTCGCGCTCTGCACCGCAGCCGCCGTCGCCGCCGGCCCGAGCTGGGCCCAGGCCTGGCCCAGCAAGCCGGTCACGTTCGTGGTGGCCTATCCGGCCGGCGGCGACACCGATGCGCTGGCGCGGCTGTTCGCGGAGAAGCTCTCGACCCGCATCGGCCAGCCGGTGGTGGTCGACAACCGTCCGGGCGCCAGCGGCGTGATCGGCAGCAGCTTTGTCGCCAAGGCCCCGGCCGACGGCTACACGCTGCTGGTGGCGCCGAGCACCTTCTCGATCGCCCAGATCGTGCTGAAGACCGGCGCCGGCGCCGGCTACGACGTGGTGAACGGCTTCACGCCCATCATCCAGACGGCGCTGATGCCGCTGTTCCTGGTCTCGGGGCCGGCCAGCGGCGCCAAGAGCCTCAAGGAGATGGTGGCCACCGCGAAGAGCGGCCAGGCGCTCTCCTATGCCAGCCCGGGCAGCGGTTCGCCGATGCACATCCTCGGCGAGATGTTCAACAAGACCGCCGGCCTCGACATCAAGCACGTGCCCTACAAGGGCGTGGCGCCGGCGATCAACGACGTGCTCGGCGGCCACGTGCCGTTGACCATGGTCACCTACGGCCCGATCGCGCCTTACCTGCAAGGCGGCAAGCTGGTCCCGCTGGCGGTCGCCGACCGCGTGCGTTCGCCGCTCGCGCCCAACGTGCCGACGCTCGCGGAGCTCGGCTACAAGGATGTCGAGGTGATGGCCTGGAACGGGATTTTCGCGCCCAAGGGCCTGTCGCCCGAACTCGTGAAGACGCTCAACGCCCACTTCAACGAGATCCTCAAGATGCCCGATGTCGCTTCCAAGATGGCGGTGCTCGGTGCATTGCCGCTGGGCGGCACGCCCGAGACCCTGGCCAAGACCAATGCCGCCGATTTCGAACGCTTCGGCCGCGTCATCAAGGAACTCGGCATCCAGGCCGACTAGATATGAAACACCCCCGAAGCGCCTGCGGCGCCTCCCCCTCAAGGGGGCGATACCTGCGGCCCGGCGAAGCCGGTTCCGCGGTATCCCTGGCCCTTGGCCGCGCCGGTTTCAGGCAGATCCATACGGAAGAGACCAACCCATGAGCGAACCCAGCGTCACGCCCGACCACCAGAGCCTGCAGGCCCTGCTTGCGGAACTTCCCACCAACCTGCTCGCCGGCCGCAAGGTGCTGGTGACCGGCGCCGCGCGCGGCCTGGGGCTGGCCTTCGCCAAGTGCATCGCCGCCGCCGGTGCCGGCGTGGTGATGGCCGACATCCTCTCGGACCTGGCGCAGGCCGAGGCCGCGGCGCTGCGCGAGGCCGGCTTCACCGCCCACGCRCTGGCGGTCGACCTGTCGGACCCGGCTTCGATCGAAGCCTGCGCCGCAGCGGCGACCGCAGCCCTCGGCGGCCTCGACGGCCTGGTCAACAACGCCGCCATCACCAACTCGGGCGGCCGCGACGCGCAGGCGCTCGACATCGGCACCTGGAACCGCGTCATGGACGTCAACGTGCGCGGCACCTGGCTCATGAGCCGCGCCTGCCGCGGCGCGCTGGCCGCCAGCGGCCGCGGCGCCATCGTCAACCTGGCGTCCGACACCGCGCTGTGGGGCGCCCCGAACCTGCTGGCCTATGCCTCGAGCAAGGGCGCCGTGATCTCCATGACGCGCTCGCTGGCGCGCGAGTGGGGCGGCGAGGGCATCACGGTCAATGCCGTGGCGCCCGGCCTGACGCTGGTCGAGGCGACCGAATACGTGCCGCTGGCCCGGCACCAGAAATACCTCGAAGGCCGCGCCATCCCGCGCGAGCAGCAGGCCGCCGACGTCTGCGGCGCGATGCTTTTTTCCCTCTCGGGCCTGTCGCGCTTCGTGACCGGCCAGTTGCTCGCCGTCAACGGCGGCTTCGTGATGCATTGATTATTTCGACCAAGGAGATTCCCGATGAGCGATTTGTCCGAACAGCAGAAGATCGACGGCGCCGCCGATACCCTGGCGCAGCCCGAGGGCAGCAGCCTCCAGCAATGGATGGAGACGCGCATCGCGCGCTACGCGACCCGCAAGTACGACTGGGATGCACTCAAGTTCCAGGCGGACCTCGACCCCAAGTTCCGCCGTGCGCAGATGCGCTACGTGGGCACCGGCGGCACCGGCGTCGCCAAGGACGTGAACACCGTGCCGGCCGAGAACTTCACCTTCTCGACCATGGTGATCCCGGCCGGCCACGAAGGCCCGCCGCACCTGCACACCGACGTGGAAGAAGTGTTCTTCCTGATCCGCGGCAAGCTCAAGGTCGTCATCGAGAAGGACGGCGAGCGCTTCGAGACCCTCATGACCGACCGCGATCTGATCTCGGTGCCCCCAGGTGTTTACCGCGAAGAGATCAACATCGGCGACGAAGACGCGCTGATGTGCGTGATGCTGGGCGCCAAGAAGCCGGTGACGCCGACCTATCCGGCCGACCATCCGCTGGCGAACATCAAGCGCTGAACCCCGGCATCGAGCACGATCCGATGAGCGCCGCCGCCATGAACCCCGCCGCAACCCTGCCGCCCTCCGAAGTGGCGCGCCTCGACGCGAGCTTCCCCGCGCGCGCCGTGGCGCTGCGCGGCGGCGGCGTGATGTCGGTGCGCGAATGCGGCAGCGGGCCGGCGCTGGTCTGCCTGCATGGCATCGGGTCGGGCGCCGCGTCCTGGCTCGACACGGCCCTGCGGCTGGCGCCGCAGGCGCGCGTGCTGGCCTGGGACGCGCCCGGCTACGGCGCCTCGACGCCGCTCGCGCCCGCGCTGCCCAGGGCCGCCGACTATGCCGAGCGGCTGGGCGCGATGCTCGACGCGCTCGACATCGACCGCTGCACGCTGGTCGGCCATTCGCTCGGCGCTCTGACGGCGGCAGCCGCGGCGCGGCCGGGCTC
>NZ_JBFUHO010000107.1:0-13150 GCF_056402355.1 Variovorax sp. P4_B11 | reverse complement strand
TGCCGGTGCTGCCGCCGGCGCCGCGGCCGGAGCCGCTGCGGGCGCGGCCGCGCCGGCCTTGCCTTCGGTGTCGATCCTGGCGATCAGCTGATCGGCGACGACGGTGGCGCCATCGCCCTGGACGATTTCGGCCAGCACGCCGGCGGCCGGCGCCGGCACCTCGAGCACGACCTTGTCGGTCTCGATCTCGATCAGGATTTCATCGATGGCGACGGCGTCGCCGGCTTTCTTCTTCCACTGCAGCATGGTGGCTTCGGCCACGGACTCGGACAGCTGGGGGACTTTGACTTCTACGATGGACATTTTTGAATCTGCTCGCTTCGTGTTTCTTGTGGAGATGGATCAGGTCGATCCTGTTACTTGGTCAGCACGAAGCCTTTGAGCTTGCCGAACGCGCCGTCGACCAGCGCCTTCTGCTGTTCCTGGTGGAGGTGCGAGTAGCCGACCGCCGGCGATGCCGAAGCGGCACGGCCGGAGTAGCCGAGCTTCTGGCCTTCCTGCATGTTTTCGTGGATATAGTGCTGCACGAAGAACCAGGCACCCTGGTTCTGCGGCTCGTCCTGCGACCAGACGACGTCGACCAGGTTCGGGTACTTCTTGAGTTCGGCGGCGAAGGCCTTGTGCGGGAACGGATAGAGCTGCTCGACGCGGATGATCGCCACGTCGTCGCTGTCCCGCTCCTCGCGCTTCTTCGCCAGGTCGTAGTAGACCTTGCCGGAGCAGGCAATGACGCGCTTGACCTTCTCGGCCTTCAGTTCCTTGTTGTCCGGAATGACGGTCTGGAAGGCGCCCTTGGTGAACTCGGACAGCGGTGAGGTCGCGTCCTTGTTGCGCAGCAGCGACTTCGGCGTCATGATGATCAGCGGCTTGCGCAGGTTGCGGACCATCTGGCGGCGCAGCACATGGAAGATCTGGCTGGCCGTCGTCGGCTGCACCACTTGCATGTTGGTGTCGGCCGCCAGCTGCATGAAGCGCTCGAGACGCGCCGAGCTGTGCTCCGGGCCCTGGCCTTCGTAGCCGTGCGGCAGCATCAGCGTGATGCCGTTGACGCGGCCCCACTTGACCTCGCCCGAGGCGATGAACTGGTCGATCACGACCTGCGCGCCGTTGACGAAGTCGCCGAACTGGGCTTCCCAGATCACCAGCGTGTTCGGGTCGTTCGATGCGTAGCCGTATTCGAAGGCCAGCACGGCTTCTTCCGAGAGGATCGAGTCGATGACGACGAACGGCGCCTGGTTGTCGGCCACGTTCTGCAGCGGCACGTAGGTGCCTTCGTCGAACTTCTCGCGGTTCTGGTCGTGCAGCACCGCGTGGCGGTGCGTGAAGGTGCCGCGGCCGCTGTCCTCGCCGGACAGGCGCACCGGATAGCCGCTGGCCACCAGCGAGGCGAAGGCCATGTGCTCGCCCATGCCCCAGTCGACGTTGACGTCGCCGCGGCCCATCGCGGCACGGTCGTCGAGCACCTTCTTGACCAGCGGATGCACCGTGAAGCCCCCAGGAGCCCTGGTGATGCGCTCGGCCAGCCGCTTCCATTCGGCGGTCGGGATCGCGGTGTCGCCGGCGTCGGTCCACTTCTTGTTGAGGAAGGGGCTCCAGTCGACCGCGTACTTGCTCTTGAAGTTGGTCAGCACCGGGTTGGAGGTGTTCTTGCCGGCATCGAAGGCCGCGCGCTGCGCCTTGACCAGGTCGTCGCCGAGCGTGTCGCCGAGGCCCTGGGCGGCCAGCTTGTCGGCATACAGCCTGCGCGTGCCGGGATGCTGCGCGATCTTCTTGTACATCAGCGGCTGCGTGAGCGCCGGCGTGTCCTGCTCGTTATGGCCGAGCTTGCGGAAGCAGACGATGTCGACCACCACGTCCTTCTGGAACTCCATGCGGAACTCGAGGGCGAATTGCGTGGCGAGCACCACGGCCTCGGGGTCGTCGCCGTTCACGTGCAGCACCGGCGCCTCGATCATCTTGACGATGTCGGTGCAATAGAGCGTCGAGCGGCTGTCGCGCGGGTCGCTGGTGGTGAAGCCGATCTGGTTGTTGATCACGATGTGAACCGTGCCGCCGGTGGAGTAGCCGCGCGTTTCGGCCAGCGCCAGCGTTTCCATCACGACGCCCTGCCCTGCGAAGGCGGCGTCGCCGTGCACGATCACCGGCAGCACCTGCTTGCCGAGCGGGTCGGCGCGGCGGTCCATGCGGGCGCGCACCGAGCCCTCGACCACCGGATTCACGATCTCGAGGTGCGAGGGATTGAAGGCCAGGCTCAGGTGGACCGGGCCGCCGCCCGTGGTCACGTCCGAGCTGAAGCCCTGGTGGTACTTGACGTCGCCGCTGGGCAGGTCTTCGGGGGCGGTGTGGTCGAATTCGGCGAACAGGTCGGCCGGCAGCTTGCCGAGCGAATTGACCAGCACGTTGAGGCGGCCGCGGTGGGCCATGCCGATCACGATTTCCTGTACGCCCGCGATGCCGGCCTGGTTGATCAGCTCGTCCATCGCGACGATGAAGCTCTCGCCGCCTTCGAGCGAGAAACGCTTCTGGCCGACGTACTTGGTGTGCAGGAAGCGCTCGAGGCCTTCGGCGGCGGTGAGCCGCTCGAGCACGCGCTTCTTCTGGTCGGCCGAGAGCTTCGGATTGGTGCGGGCGCTTTCGAGCTTCTGCTGCCACCAGCGCTTCTGGCTCTGGTCGGTCATGTACATGTACTCGACGCCGATGGTGCCGCAGTAGGTCTCGCGCAGCGCATTCAGCAAATCGCGCAGCGACATCGTCTCCTTGCCGAAGAAGGTGTTGCTGGTGTTGAACACCGTCTCGAGGTCGGCGTCGGCGAAGCCGTAGAACGACGGCTCGAGCTCGGGGATCGCCGGGCGCTCGGCGCGCTTGAGCGGGTCGAGGTCGGCCCAGCGGGCGCCGACGTTGCGGTAGGCGGCGATCAGCTGCTGGACGGCAGTGCGCTTGCGGCCGAGCTCGGAGTCGGCGCCACTGGCCACCACCACCTTGGTGGTGCCCTGCTTGGCGCGCTCGGCGAAGGCGTTGACCACCGGCAGGTGGGGCACGTCCTTGGCGTTGCTGCCGTCGGTGGCAGGCACGTTCTGGAGCGCGTCGAAGTACGCACGCCAGTTGTCGGGCACGCTGCCGGGATTGGAGAGGTAGTTTTCGTACATCTCTTCGACATAGGGCGCATTGCCGCCGAAGAGGTAGGTGTTGCCTTGGTAGGCGCTGTAGACGGACGAAGCCGTCGACGAGGAATCGCTCATATTCCGCTGACCTTCGCTTCCCTGAAGGAAGCACTAGCTGGTTAAGAAACCTTCCGCGACACGGCTGGACCGATTGGCGGATGCGACTGTGGCTGGGGAAGGGCCTGAGTACACCCAGGATTGTGCCACGCCAGGCATAGGGCGGCACGCCTGCGCTTTCGCACGCCGGAATCAGGCGGGCAACTGCCTGGCGAGCTGCTTCGTGATTTCCCCTACCAGCGACAGGGCCGCCCGGGGTCAAAGCGCCTGCCGCTCTTTCGAAGCGGCGATGACGGCTCAGCGAATCGTCGACAAGCGGCCCAAGGACGTGCCGCGAGCCGGCGTGGCCGAGCATTCCTTCACCAGTTCGGCCGAGCGCGTCGACTGGTCCGCCATCCGCTCGTTCAGCAGCTTCGAGTTCCGGCACAGCGGCATCACCAGCAGCCAGGCGACCCCCATCACCGCGGTGCCGACGCCGATGCCTATCCAAAGCCAAAGCGCGATTTCCATCATGGACCTCCTCGTTGCGTTGTGACGCCAGTCTGCAAGTTTGGTCAAGTCAAGGACATACCCCATCCGGAGCATGCGGTGGCTTGCAACCGGTCGGATTTCACGCTGGCGCCATGAAAATCGGCGTATCGGGGGCCCAGCCCAGCGGCAAGGCCGCGATGGCCCCTCTGTTCGAAGCCCTCGGAAAGTGGCATCCTGCGCACCCTGGGGGCATCGCCCCGTCCTTGGAGGTAGGCATGGCAGCTCGTTCGATCGCGTCCCTGTCCCTGGGATTCGGTCTGGTCTCCATTCCGGTCAAGCTCTATTCCGCTACCGAGAGCAGCGGCACGGTCAGGTTCAACCTGCTCGCCAGGGACGGCTCCCGCGTCAAGCAGCAATACGTGTCGGAGAAGAACCCGACGACGGTCGTGCCGCGCGCCGAGATGGTCAAGGGCTACGAGTTCGAGAAGGACCGCTACGTGCTCTTCTCCGCCGAGGAGCTGAAGTCACTGGAAGAAAGCGCGAGCCACGCGATCGAGATCGTGAGCTTCATCCCCGAGCAGGCGGTCGACCCGATCTACTACGACAAGGCCTACTTTCTGACCCCGGACAAGCGCGGCGCGAAGGCCTATTCGCTGTTGCGCGCCGCGATGCGCAAGAGCGGCCGCTGCGCCCTCGCGAGATGGGCCTGGAAAGGCAAGCAGTACGTCGTGCAGGTGCGGGCAGCCGAAGAGGGCCTCGTGCTGCAGCAGTTGCTCTACGCCGACGAGGTGCGATCGCTGAAGGAACTCGAGATCGAGCAGGTCGAGCCTTCGGACGCGGAGGTCCAGCTGGCGCTTCAGCTCATCGACCAGATCGCCCAGGACAGCTACGAGCCGACGCAGTACCTCGACGAGGAGAAGCAGCGCATCCTGGCCGCGATCGACGCCAAGATCGCCGGCAAGCAGGTGGTCGCCGCCGAGGAACGCGAATCCGAGGCGGGCGGCCAGATCATCGACCTCACCGAAATGCTGCGTGCCAGCCTGGCCCGCG
This sequence comes from Variovorax sp. P4_B11, assembly GCF_056402355.1. Taxonomy (NCBI): domain Bacteria; kingdom Pseudomonadati; phylum Pseudomonadota; class Betaproteobacteria; order Burkholderiales; family Comamonadaceae; genus Variovorax; species Variovorax sp. P4_B11. Next base: position 8,411 of record NZ_JBFUHO010000107.1, on the reverse strand, counting down.
GCGGGCAGCGCACGGCGCGCACTCCTGCCGAGAAGGTCACGCCGCTGGCCTCGAAGGAGCGCAAGGGCGCGAAGCGGGCCAGCGCGAAGAGCCCCGAGATCGCGGCCCCGGCGCGCACGCGATCCAGGAAGTGAACGCGCCGTCGCCGGAGGCGCCGCACACGCTGCGCGGCATCCAGGACATGCTGGGCCTGTCGCGCAGCGCGGTCTCGAGGCTGATCGCCCACGGCTTCGTCAGCCCCTCGCGGGGACCGAGAAACGAATACCGCTTCTCGTTTCGCGACGTCGTCCTGCTGCGCACCGCCCACAAGCTGCAACAGGCTCACATTCCGACCCGCAAGATCGTGCGCGCGCTGCAACGCCTCAAGGCCACGCTGCCGGCCGAGTTGCCGCTCAGCGGACTGCGGATCACGGCGATCGGCAGCGAGATCGCCGTGCACGATCGCGACAGCCGATGGGAGGCGGAGTCGGGTCAGCTGCTGATGGATTTCGACGTCGCGGCGGTGCGCGGCAACGTGTCCTTCGTCGAGCGCGAAGCGATCGGCGAGCCGGCCGCCCCCCTACAGGCCGGCGCCCTGTTCGCGCAGGCCGAGGCCCTCGAGTCCAGCGACCCCGGCGCAGCCGAGCGCCTCTATGCCAGGCTGCTCGAAGTCGAACCCGCGCACGCCGACGGCTATCTGAACCTCGGTGCGCTGCTGTGCGAATCGGGACGCTGCGCGGAGGCCGTGGCGCTCTACGATGCAGCCCTCGGGCACTGCCCCGATGAGGCCCTGTTGCATTTCAACCGTGCGGTGGCGCTGGAAGATCTCGCGCGCTATCGCGAAGCGCTGCTGGCCTACGACCGCTGCCTCACGATCGATCCCGCCATCGGCGACGCCCACTTCAACGCGGCAAGGCTGCACGACCACCTCGGCAACCCGAAGCAGGCCATTCGCCATTTCAGCGCCTACCGGCGCCTTCAAGGCAAATGAACACGACCGGAATTTTTCGCGTGCGCGGAACGAGAACGATTGCAGACATCCGACCACGAGCTGTTGCCGGAACCCGACTCAGTGACAGGTAAAGACTCGATTCAGCTTGGAACAAGCGCCGAAAGGCGGCATCCTGCCGGCAAAATCCTTCCTCCATGAAGACCATCCTCGAGACCGGGCCCGAAGCAGCGGCCGATTGGGCGATCCAACTCGCCACCGTCACGGCGAACCTGCGCGACTGCGGGATGATCGAAGTCTCGATCGGCAGCCTGCTGCGTGTGGTGCGCGAGCAGCTCAAGCTGGAGGTGGTCTTCATCGGCGAGTTCATCAACGGCAGCCGGGTGTTCCGTTACATCTCGTCGAGAACCGAAGACGCGGTCATCAAGCCGGGCGAGTTCCACCCCCTGGACGAAACCATCTGCCAGCGCATCGTCGATGGCCGGATGCCCTCGCTGGCGCACGGCGTCGCCAGCGTCCGCGCGGCGCACGGACTGCCCCTCTATTACGAAGCGCTCGGCGGCCACATCGGGGTGCCGGTCCGCTTCTCGGATGGCACGCTGTACGGCATGCTGTGCGGATTCAGCTTCGAGGCCTGCCCTCATCTCGATGAGCGCGACGTCCGGCGGCTGGAAATGGCGGCCAATGCCACGGCCCGCCTCATTGCCCAGGCCGAGGGGCGAAACGTGGAGCCGATGCTCGCGGCGCACTGACGCCGCGGCCTCCCGCGGCCATCCACCTTATGGCGGATTCACAATCGCGCACCACTCGCCCAGACTGGCGCCAGTGAATCCCCAACGTTCCGCCGCCATCGTTTCGGTGCGCCGCAAGTCGGCAATGCTCGCGGCCGTCTCGCTGCTGCTGGCCGCAGCGGCGCTCCAAGGCTATGCGATGGGCTACCCGATGGGCATGTCGATGCTCGCCGCTTCCACCGCGCAGGCCGGCATCTGCTCCTCGATGTTCAACAGCCGGCTGCTGAAGACGGTGATGGCGAGCAACGTCCTGCTCTTCCTGTTGCATGCCTTCGTCATCGGCCGCTTCCTGGCCCTGGACGGCCCACCGGCGATCTTCCAGATCGGCGACTTCGCCTCGGCCGTCCTCGGCGGCGCATCGCTCGTCTTCACGCCGGTCGAGACCATGGCGCTGATCGTCCGCGAGGCCTATCTCAAGCGCCTCCGGCGTCCGCGGCGCGACGCACCGCCCTGATACCGCGGCCGGCGCCTGCGCGACTGCGCCGACCGCCAGGCTAGCGGATCAGGGCCTGCAGGTCCCTGAAGCGCGGATGCTCGGCCGTGCGCAACCATTCGAAGCCGACCATCTCGGTGGTCACGAGCTCGGCGCCCGCACCGGCCAGCCGGTCGAAAGCTGCATCGCGATTGCGCTCGGTCCGCGAACTGCAGGCGTCGGTCACGACCCAGACCTCGAACTCGTCCTCGAGCAGGTCGAGCGCCGTCTGCAGCAGGCACACATGGGCCTCGCAACCGGCGATCACGAGGGTGTTGCGCTGCTCGGCCGCGGCCGGCTTCTGCAGGTGCTTGGGCAGGCTGCGCGCGTTGCCCTGCGGCGCCTTCGCAGGCGCCCGCAACCATTCGCCGAGGCCCTCCTCGGCGCCGCTGAAATGCATCTTGGCGAGCGTGCGCTGGCACAGGGCGCGAATGTCGGGCAGGTTCTCGCCGAGCTTCGACGGGTTCTGCTCGGTGCCGAAGACCGGAACGTCCACCAGCCGGGCCATCTCGCCGAGCCGGACCGCGTTCTTCACAACGGCCTCGGCCTCGAAGATCGCCGGCATCAGGCGCGCCTGATAGTCGACCAGGACCAGTTGGGATTGCGAAGCGTCGAGCAGCATGGAATGAGTCTTTCGGGAAATGCGGTGTGAGGCCAAACCGTACCACCGATCGGATGCGGCGCAGGCCGGCGCCGGGCCGCCCCAAGCCGGCCTGCGCCCCCTCGGGGGGCAGCGAGTACACGAAGTGACGAGCGTGGGGGCCCATCACTCGGGCAGCAAGCGCATCAGCTTGCCGTTGGATTCGTCGGTCAGAACGTACAGCAAGCCATCGGGCCCCTGCCTGACATCGCGAATGCGCGCCTTGCCGTCGTCGAGCAGCCTGTGCTCGGCCGCGACCTTGCCGTCCCTGAGTTCGATCCGGTCAAGGTAGCCGAACTTCAGCGAACCGACGAAGAGATTGCCCTTCCAGGCCGGGCCATAGCGGTCGCTGGTCAGGAAGGCCATGCCGGAGGGCGCGATCGAAGGCACCCAGTAGTGCAGCGGCTGCACCATGCCTTCCTTCTGCGTGAGGCCCTCGCCGATCTTGCCGCCGCCGTAGTTCTCGCCATAGGTGATCACCGGCCAGCCATGGTTGCGGCCGGCCTCCGGGATGTTGATCTCGTCGCCGCCCTGCGGCCCGTGCTCGTGCATCCAGAGCTTGCCGTCGGGCCCCAGCGTGGCGCCCTGGCCATTGCGGTGGCCATAGCTCCAGATCTCCGGCAGCGCGCCCGCCTTGCCGACGAAGGGATTGTCTGCAGGGACCGATCCGTCCTTGCCGATGCGCACGATCTTGCCCAGGTGGTTGTCGAGCTTCTGGGCGTCTTCCTTGCGGCTGAAGCGGTCGCCCAGCGTGAGGAACAGCGTCCCGTCCTTCGCCTCGACGATGCGGCAGCCGAAATGATTGCGGCTCGCCACCTTGGGGCGCTGGCTGAAGATCACCGCGAGATCCTCGAGCCGGCTGTCGTCAGCGGACAGCCGGGCCCGCGCCAGCGCCGTGCCGTTGGCCGCGCCACCGGCCTCGGGCTCGGAAAAACAGAAGTACAGCGTGCGGTTGCGGCCGAAGGCGGAATCGACCTGCACATCGAGCAGGCCACCCTGCCCGCCGGCCGCGATCGGCGGCAGCCCCGCCACCGGCGCGCCGAGCTTGCCATCGGCACCGACGACCCTCAGGCGCCCCGGCCTCTCGGTCACGAGGAAGCGACCGTCCGGAAGAAAAGCCACGCCCCAGGGGTTCTCGAGGCCGGAGGCGACGACTTCGGCTCGCGGCGCGGCGTGGGCGACGCCGATGGCCGCCACGGCCGCCATCAGGAGACGGAATGCCCTCCTGCGCTTCGTCCGGTGCGGCAGTGCTTTCATGTTTTCCTTCGAAACCGTGAACCCTGGGTCATCGCCATTTCAACCCGAATTGCAAATCTTTTGCATTACATCGAGCAAAGCACTTATCAGCCATAACGGTGACTTTTACATTTGGGTATGTGAGAAAAGGAAAAAATCCTTTTCCCGACAATCATTTACATGCAAAATCCCGAATCCGCATGAAATTGACACCCTGAGGTGTCGTCCATATCCTACGCGCCATGCGACTTTTACTCCTCACCGCCAGCCTGCTGCTCGCCTTTGCCGCACACGCCGCTCCGCAGCTGGACCGGGCCGATGACCACGCCGAAGCGCTGGTCGTCGACAAGGGACTGATGAGCCAGTTCCAGCAAGTTCGCCAGACCGTCGTCGACCGCACCTCCGATCTCGTGGTCACCGCCATTGGTTTCCTGGGCGTGCCCTACCGCCGCGGCGGCAACACGGTCGAGACTGGTTTCGACTGCAGCGGCTTCGTCCGCGCGATGTACACGCAGACGGTGGGCCATCTGTTGCCACGCCGCGCGGAGGAACAGGCCGCCGCAACCCAGAAGATCGACCGCAGCGAACTCAAGCCCGGCGACCTCGTGTTCTTCAACACCATGCGCCGCGCCTTCAGCCATGTCGGTATCTACGTCGGCGAAGGCAAGTTCATCCATTCGCCCAAGCCCGGCGCCCAGGTCCGGGTCGAGGACATGAGCGGCAGCTACTGGCAGCGCCGATTCAGCGGCGCGCGCCGCGTCACGGCGGTCCAGGACGAGATCAAGGCCTCGGGCGACTGACATCCCCGCGCCGCGCCGGACAAAAAAATCCCGCTCCAGGCGGGATTTTTTGTGGCCGCAGCAACCGGCAGCTCAGCGCTTCACGGGCGGCAGGTCCGTGCAGTGGCCATGGACCGCCTCGGCGGCCAGGCCGATGCTCTCGCCCAGCGTCGGATGCGGATGGATGGTCTTGCCGATGTCGTAGGCATCCGCCCCCATCTCGATCGCCAGCGCGATCTCGCCGATCATGTCGCCGGCATGCGTGCCGACGATGCCGCCGCCGACGATGCGGTGCGTCTCGGCATCGAACAGCAGCTTGGTGAAGCCTTCGTCGCGGCCGTTGGCGATCGCCCGGCCCGAGGCGGTCCAGGGGAACAGTCCCTTCTCGATCTTCACGCCCTCGGCCTTGGCCTGGTCTTCGGTCAGGCCGACCCAGGCCACCTCGGGATCGGTGTAGGCCACGCTCGGGATCACGCGCGCATTGAAGGCCGCGCTGGCGAGCTCCTTGTCGCCCTTCTGCTCGCCGGCGATCACTTCGGCCGCCACATGCGCCTCGTGCACCGCCTTGTGCTCCAGCATCGGCTGGCCGACGATGTCGCCGACCGCGAAGATGTGCGCCACGTTGGTCCGCATCTGGATGTCGACCGGGATGAAACCGCGGTCGCTGACGTTGATGCCTGCCTTCTCGGCGCCGATCTTCTTGCCGTTCGGGCTGCGGCCCACGGCCTGCAGTACCAGGTCGTACAGTTGCGGCTCCTTGGGCGCCTGCTCGCCCTCGAAGCTCACGCGGATGCCGTCCTTGGTGGCTTCCGCCCCGACCGTCTTGGTCTTCAGCATGATGTTGTCGAAGCGCGGGGCGTTGAGCTTCTGCCAGACCTTGACCAGGTCGCGGTCGGCGCCCTGCATCAGGCCGTCGAGCATTTCGACCACGTCGAGCCGGGCGCCCAGCGTCGAATAGACCGAACCCATCTCGAGCCCGATGATGCCGCCGCCGAGGATCAGCATGCGCTTCGGTTCGATGCCGAGCTCGAGGGCGCCGGTGGAATCGACCACCCGCGGATCGTCGGGCATGAACGGCAGGTGCACGGCCTGCGAACCGGCCGCGATCACGCAATGGCGGAACTTGACCGTCTGCGACTTGCCCGTGGTGGCTTGGCCGTCGCCGCTGGTTTCCTGCACCTTGACATGGAACGGGTCGATGAACTCGCCGATGCCGCGCACCGTCGTCACCTTGCGCATCTTGGCCATCGCGGCGAGTCCGCCGGTCAGCTTGCCGACCACCTTGTTCTTGCGGCCGAGCAGCTTGGCGCGGTCGATCGTGGGCTCGCCGTAGCTGACGCCCAGGTCCGCGAAGTGCTTGACCTCGTCGATCACCGCGGCGACGTGCAGCAGCGCCTTGGACGGGATGCAGCCGACGTTGAGGCAGACACCGCCGAGCGTCGCATAGCGCTCGACCAGGATCACCTTGAGGCCGAGGTCGGCCGCGCGGAAGGCGGCCGAATAGCCGCCCGGGCCGGCGCCGAGCACCAGCAGGTCGCAGTCGAGGTCGACCGCGCCGGTGTAGCTCGATGCGGCGGCCGGCGCCGGGGTCGCCGCTGCCGGAGCCTGCTTCGGGGCTGGGGCCGGGCCGGCCGCAGGCGCTGCCGGCGCGGGTGCCGGTGCCGCGGCAGCGCCCTCGACGGCCTCCAGCGTCAGCACCACCGAACCTTCCTTGACCTTGTCGCCGACCTTCACGGCCACCGACTTGACCACGCCGGCCGCCGACGACGGAATCTCCATCGAGGCCTTGTCCGACTCCACCGTGATCAGCGACTGCTCGGCCTTCACCGTGTCGCCGGCCTTCACCAGCACCTCGATCACCGCGACTTCGTCGAAATCGCCGATGTCCGGCACCTTGACTTGTACTTCGCTCATTTGGACACCTTCAGTTTGAGTGTGAGAGAGTCGACCGGACCGGCCGAATTGCGATCGAATTCGCAGGCCGCGGCAATGCCGGCCTCGGCGACGTCGCGCGCCGATCGCGCCTTGTCGTAGACCGCGTGCATCGCGCCGAGTGCGAAGTTGCGTCCCGAGCCGATGCTCCAGAACTGCTTGAACTCGAACACTTCGCGGTAGCTGTAGATGCCATAGATGCCACTGGCATTGGCCAGCAGCATCGTGAACTGGCTCGACTCGTAGGGGTCGTGCTCGTCTTCCTTGGTCTGCAGGAAGAACGACTCCTTCAGCACCGGATGCAGCAGCGTGAAGGTGCGGAAGATCTCGTCCTTGCTGCCGAAGCGCAGCGCCTCCGCGGGCTGCGCCGCCAGCGCGTGCTGCAGCACCAGGAAGTGCGCCGCCGCACCGGCCACCGCGAAGATGCTCTGGCCGGCGGCATCGTCGACCTTGAACAGCTTCTGGTTGGCTTCGGCGCGGTGCGACAGCCGCGTGTCGCCGAAGGTCACGAGCGAATCCGACGCCATCACGACCTGGCCGCCCTTGCGGACGGCCACCACCGTCGTCATAGGGGCACGCGCCGGGCCGCCCCGAGCGCGCCGCCCCCTTCAGGGGGAAGCGTCGCAGGCGCCTCGGGGGTCATAGCAGCACCCGGCGGAAGTCGGCGAGCACCTGGCCCAGGTAGGCGTTGAACCGCGCCGCCGCGGCGCCGTCGATCACGCGGTGGTCGTAGGACAGCGACAGCGGCAGCGTCAGGCGCGGCACGAACTGCTTGCCATCCCACACCGGCTTCATCTGGCCCTTCGACAGGCCCAGGATCGCAACCTCGGGCGCATTGATGATCGGCGTGAAGTGCGTGCCGCCGATGCCGCCGAGCGAGCTGATCGAGATGCAGCCGCCCTGCATGTCGGCCGAACCGAGCTTGCCGTCGCGCGCCTTCTTGGCGAGTTCGCCCATTTCCTGGCTGATCTGCAGCACGCCCTTCTTGTCGGCATCCTTGAGCACCGGCACCACCAGGCCGTTCGGCGTGTCCGCCGCGAAGCCGATGTTGTAGTACTGCTTGTAGACCAGCTGGTCGCCGTCCAGGCTGGCGTTGAAGTCGGGGAACTTCTTCAGTGCCGAAACCATCGCCTTGATCACGAAGGCCAGCATCGTCACCTTGACGCCCGACTTCTCGTTCTCCTTGTTGGTCGCAACGCGGAAGGCCTCCAGCTCGGTGATGTCGGCCTCGTCGTTGTTCGTGACGTGCGGGATCATCACCCAGTTGCGGTGCAGGTTGGCGCCGCTGAGCTTCTTGATGCGCGACAGGTCGCGGCGCTCCACCGCGCCGAACTTCGCGAAGTCGACCTTCGGCCAGGGGATCAGGCCGAGGGCCTCGCCACCGCCGCCCGCCGGCGCCTTGGCGGCCGCGGCCCTGGTGCTGGCCGCGCCGCTCATCACCGCCCGGGTGAAGCCCTGCACGTCTTCCTGGGTGATGCGGCCCTTGGGGCCGCTGCCCTTGATTTCCTCGAGCGGCACGCCGAGCTCGCGCGCGAACTTGCGCACCGAGGGCGAGGCGTGCGGCAGCTTGCCGCTGGGCGCGACCGTGGGGTCGTGCGCCGGTGCGGCAGCAGCCGGCGCGGCGGCCGCGGGC